>DBTT01000033.1 GCA_002307185.1 Bacteroidales bacterium UBA1309 | reverse complement strand
TGTTCCATTTTCTGCGTAATTCATTGTCAGATTGTCTATATCGCTCGTGGTTTCGATGTTGCCGTTGGCATCGTAGACTAAGCTGTTTTGTTTTTCCAGCGCACTGTTTTGATAGACGTTCCAGCTTGTCAATCGGTTTAAGCCGTCGTATCCAAACACTTCTTTCTGGTTAGTTAGATTGTCCGCACGGTATTCGAGGTTCCCTTTTGTGTTGAAGGAATACAACAAATCGACTACTCCCAAAGACTGGATGGTAGTGGGAAGGCTACGGCTGTCAAATCCGAAAGAAGTTTCTTTACCCCCTCGACTAACTTTTGTCAGTTGTCCGCGAGCATTTTCTTCAAGAGGCTTATAAATAGAATGGTCACTTTTGATGATAATTTATCTATATAATTTTTTGCAAATCCATCTTTGGTTGTTATTTTACTGGGATTAACGGAGAAGGATGGATTAAGGAGTAGGCAAAAGAATAGTAAGATCAAAAACACTTTTATAGTTTTCATGGCTTTGTTTGATTTTATTGTTTTATTATTTTGAATTCAATGTTTTTGGTTTCAGCAATGATTTTTAGCAAGTACCAACCGGCAGGATAAGGAGATAAATCTATCGGAGTACGATCACTTTGGGCAGATATTGATTTTAGCTTTTTCCCATCTGGTGTGAAAAGGAGCATTTGAATAGTTGTTAAAGGTTTATATCCCGTAATGCCTACCACAATAATGCCGCGTGTTGGATTGGGGTAGATCGTTATTTTTAGGTCCTCTAAGCTTGCTTCAACATTAGTGGAATCTATCTGTTCAGGTGCAGATGTAGCACTTCGAGTAAGTGTCGCGGTGACATATTTTCGTAAGATTCTGTTTCCGGCAGCATCGTAGGAGTAAACGATACTTTGAGATAAAGCAAAGTAAATGTAACCAATCAGTGTGCAAATAAATATTATATGCTTTTTTATAGTATCCTATTTGGTTTTTAATTTATAAATTAAAAAGCCAAATATATTAATTATTTCAACATATTGTATGTTTTTGTAGAAATTTCAACTGACTTATATGCGGATTGCTCAGTTGCATAGCTTTTGCCACATTGACCGTTGTGAATGCTGCCTTTTGACGTTTACGAGTTGCTTTGCAGAAGATCCCATAAGATGCGGTTTTTTTTGTATAAACGACAAAAGGCCGTCTCCAATGAGCGGCCTTTTGTCGTTTCAGGTAATGGGATGACTGTTATTCAATATTCTTCCGGACAGCCTTTAAAAAGGCCTGCATCTTTTCTGCATCCTTCTTTTGAATGATGTCACGCAATATCTCCATTTTGCCGATGATCTTTTCAATTTGCTCCGGAGCAAACGGGTTGAACAAAATCTCCTGCAGTAGGTAATCGTCTTCCGACATCAGTCCTTGTGCAATGGCCATGTGGCGTTTGAACGTCGTCCCTGGTGCTTCCTGATGGCGCATGACCGAGCCGAATACCAGCGTGGAAGCAAACGGAATGGACAGAGAATAAGCGGTCGTTTCATCGTGCTTTTCAAAGGTGTACTCGAATATTTTCAACCGCAGGGAATGGTACAACTCTTTAAAAAAAGCTTTGCCTAAAAAGTCCGATTCCTTGATGATGATGGCACTCTGTGTACTCAGATCGTTGAGGCTGGCAAACGTTGGCCCAAACATCGGATGTGTAGAGACGAAACGAAAACCGCATTCGGCGTAAAATTCCTTCAGGCCTGTTTTTACCGATGCAATATCCGAAAGAAGGCAAGTGGCAGGCAAGTAAGGAATGACCATCTTAAAAGCATCAATGGTATATTTGATGGTGACCGAGTTAATCAGCATTTCGGGTTCAAATGCCCGAATCTCTTCCAAATCGGTGGTGCGAATAGCATTGTATACAAATCTCAATTGCTGGGGATCTGTGTCAAACAGGCAGACTTCGTGGTGGAAGCTGAGCGTATCCGCAAAGAACCTCCCCATTTTCCCGGCACCGATAATCAATATTTTCATCTCAATTCTGATTTAATATTTCAATTTGTTGGCGCACGGATTCTTCGTGAATGGCTTCCAGAATTTTCTGCATACAATCTCCGTCAATGCCGAATTTTTCAGCTTGTTGAATGCGTCCTTCCAAAATTTGACTGTAACGACTGGCTTGCAAGACTTGCATGTTGTGTTCTTTCTTGAACGTGCCGATTTCACGGGATACGCGCATACGTTTAGATAGCAATTCCACCAACTGGTCATCCAGTTCATCAATCTGCTTGCGGAGTTCGCCTAGGCTTTCTGTGGTTTGAGTTTCACCTTCGCGAATCACCAGTAAGTTGAGGATGTAATCCAGAATATCCGGGGTCACCTGTTGGTCTTTATCACTCCAGGCGCAGTCTGGGTCGCAATGCGATTCAATGATAAGGCCGTCGAAGTTTAGGTCCATGGATTGTTGGGAAATGGGAGCGACGAGTTCGCGCTTTCCACCAATGTGGCTGGGGTCGCAGAACATGGGTAAGTTGGGGAAACGACGGCGTAATTCAATGGGAATGTGCCATTGTGGGCTGTTTCGGTAAATCTTTTTGTCGGAAGAACTAAAGCCGCGGTGAATGACGCCTAATTTGCGAACACCAGCTTTGTATAGGCGTTCAATAGCTCCGATCCAAAGTTCTATATCTGGATTTACTGGGTTTTTAATCAGGATGGGTTTGTCGCAACCTTCCAGTGCATCGGCAATTTCCTGTATTGCAAAAGGATTAACGGTGGTCCGTGCCCCAATCCAGAGGATGTCTACACCGTATTTGATGGCTTCCGCCACATGTTTGGCGGTGGCTACTTCGGTGGCAGTGTACATGCCTGTTTCCTTTTTGACCCGTTGCAACCAGCGAAGTCCTTCTGAGCCTACACCTTCGAAGGCTCCGGGGCGGGTACGGGGTTTCCAAATGCCGGCACGAAAGATTTTGATACCGCGGTCTGCCAGCTGCTTGGCCGTGGTCATGACTTGTTCTTCTGTTTCAGCACTGCAAGGTCCTGCAATCACGATGGGGCGTTTGTCGTCCACTCCAGGAAGTAAGATTGATTCGAATTCCATTTTATCCATAGGGTCTTATTTTTTACCAAATTTGTTGTATTCTGTTTAAAGCTTCGCCTAAATTTTTCTCCGTGCAGCAGAGTGAAAGGCGAATATACCGGTTGCCGTTGCTACCAAAGATAAAGCCGGGTGTCAGGAAGACGTTTGCTTCGTACAAAACTTTGTCGGCTACTTCTCCGGCATCTTTGAAACGATCAGGAATCCGTCCCCAGAGAAACAATCCCGATTGTTTGGGATCCCAACTGCAGCCGATGGTTTTTAGAATTTCTTCTGCCAAGACACGACGACGGGCATACACTTCATTCATGCCGGCATACCATTCCGGCCCGGCTTTCAATGCTTGAGTTGCAGCACGGAGCATTGGACGAAATTGCCCCGAATCAACGTTGCTTTTTACTTTGATTACCCATTCCACAAATGTTTTGTTGGACGTGAGCATCCCGATACGCCAGCCCGGCATGTTGTGCGATTTACTCATGGAATTGAGTTCGATGCAGATGTCTTTAGCGCCTGGCACTTGCATAATGCTTAGGTATTCGGTGCTCAGGATAAAGCTGTATGGGTTGTCGTTGCAAATAACGATGCTGTGTTTTTTGCCAAAAGCGACTAATTTTTCAAAAAGTTCCCGCGTGGCACGACCACCGGTGGGCATATTGGGGTAATTGACCCACATCAGTTTCACGTTGGAAAGATCTTTCTTTTCCAATGCCTCAAAATCGGGATGCCAGCTGTTGTTTTCATCCAAATCATAAGTCTGGATCTTGGCTTGCGTTAGGTTGCTGACGGATGTGTAGGTGGGATACCCAGGATTGGGAATCAAGACCCCGTCGCCGGGATTCAGAAAAGCCATGGAAATGTGCATGATGCCTTCTTTGGAACCGATTAGCGGTAGTATCTCGTTGTTGGGATTCAGTTCCACGCCGTACCATCGGGCATACCAATCTGCAAAGCCCTGACGTAGTTCCGGTATACTATTGGTTTGGTATCCGTGTGCGTCGGCACGGGCGGCATCTTCGGCCAAGGCCCGAATGGTTTCTTCCGAGGGCGGCAGGTCGGGGCTTCCAATTCCCAGACTAATGATGTTTTTGCCGGCAGCATTCAGGTCGGCCACTTCTTTCAATTTTTTGGAGAAGTAGTATTCACTGACTTGGTTGAGCCGTTCGGCGGGTTTGATTTCTTTCATTGTTTTGTTTCGATGTTTACACACCTTAATTTAAAGGTTGAAAATGCACTTCTCATCAAATTTGTTGTTTTCCGATGCTGTATTCTCCCAGCATTTTTAAATTACGTGTCAGGGGCCTGATCGCATCTAAACTTTGCTTGAATTTTAAATAGTCTTGAAAGGTCAGATCCACAAAAAACAAGTATTCCCATTCGTGTCCAATGATGGGAAATGATTGTATTTTCGTCAGATTGTTGTGGTAATAGGACAAGACGGAAAGCACTTGCGATAAAGCCCCTTCTTCGTGATGTGTATTGAACACAATGGATGCCTTGTTAATTTCCGACTGTTTAATGTGTTGTTCCGCTGTGTAACGATCTGAAATAATGAGAAAGCGAGTAAAGTTCCGCTTGTTGGTTTCGATGCCTTTTTGCAAAATGTCCAGGCCGTAAATTTTGGCGGCCAGTTCGCTGCAGATTGCTGCGACACCCATGAGCTGTTTATCTTTTATATCTTTGGCACTCAGTGCTGTATCGTCTTTTTCCACCGCCTTCCAAGTGGGGTGCTCTTCCAAAAAATCACCACATTGCATCAAGGCTATCGGGTGTGAATTTACTTCTGTAATGTCCTCCATTTTCTGCCCGGGCAAAACGGATAGACAGTGGCTAATGCGCAACTTGAATTCTCCAATGATGCTTGTTTCGCTTTCCCGTAACAGGTTGTGGTTTTGTAACAAACTACCTGCAATCGTATTCTCAATGGCGACGATGCCAAATCCAGCGTTGCCTTTTCGCAGAGAGTCGAACACGTCTTTAAAAGTCAGACAGTCCAATGTTTCAATTTCCTCACCCTCGAAAAAAGCTCTGGCCGCAATATCGTGAAATGCTCCTGCGACTCCCTGAATGGCTACTCGTTTCATTTGTTTGTTGATTTAATTATCGTTTGTCGGTTATTAAAAAAAAGTCCCGCCAATTGCTTAGCGGGACTCTTTTGTTTATTTTTATCTATTTGATTATGCATACAAAATCCCGCTTTTACTGTTGCTAAAGTAAAAGTAAAAATAAAAGTATGCAAAACCTTTTTGAATCATTGTTGTTGATATTTCGACGACAAAAATACGACTATTTTTGAAAAGACGTGCATTTAAGGTCAAAATTCTTTCAGTTTGATGTGAATTTGCTGAAATG
>DBTT01000028.1 GCA_002307185.1 Bacteroidales bacterium UBA1309 | reverse complement strand
GCGCGCGTGTTGAGCGAGCGTTCACGGGATGTACAACAAATCAGCGAGGCGGCTGTCAACCGGGGCGGTGCGGACGTGTCTGCCACGGCCATGCAACACGCCGTGGAGCTGTGGTTCAAGGAAATGGCCTACCAGCTGTGCGACGGCTATTCGGTGAACACGGGCTATTTCACGGCGGGCACACTTATCCGCGGGGTGTTCGACAGCCCGCAGGAAACCTTCAGTGCGGAGAAACACAGCATCCTGTTCCAGTTCAACCAAGGGGAAAAGCTCCGCGTTGAAATCCCCAACATCGAGGTGCAGATCCTCGGGCTGGCCGATGCCTCGGCGACGATCGTGCAGGTGACCGACGTGAAGACGGGTTCGGTGAACGACCTGCTCACGCCGGGGCGCAACTTGCGCATCAGCGGCAACAAGATCAAGGTGGCCGGCACGGATGCCGCCAACGGCGTCTTCTTTCTGGACACTGCCACGCAAGCCCGCACGGCGGTGGATCCGACGGACATCGTCACCAACAATCCTTCGGAGCTGCTGGTGGTGATCCCGGCGTTGCCTGCCGGAGAATATGTGGTGGAGGTGGTGACACAGTATGCTGTGAGTTCTTTGCTTGCAGCACCTCGGACAGCCCTGTTCGAAAAAGTGCTGACCGTGGCGTAGATAAAGGCGCTTTATCCGCCCGAGTGAACCCGCTTTATCCGAGCGAGTAAAGGACCTTTATTCGGGCGAGTGAAGCGGACGGGGAGCTTTGCAGGGGCTAAGGCTCCTCTATCCGAAGACTTAATCTGGGCGGCGACTCGAAGTCGTACTCCCTGTAGCTTCCTCCTCTTTCAACACGGTGGCACACCCAAAGATTATCTCGTTTTACGGGTAGTTTTTGTGTTGTTCATCCCTTTGCAAGCTGGGAAGCTTGGGGGGGATGATGTTTATCCCGGTTTGGACGTTATTTTTTGAATTGAAAGTTTGGAAACCGGGATGTAAATAAACTTATTTTTTTGTGATCCTTATGGGCTGTGAAGCCCGTAAGGATTTTTTTAGCCTCACCCCTAACCCCTCTCCCAAAGAGAGGGGAACTGCTTGCGCACACAAAAAAGGTGCGTATCGGTAAATCTGTAGAGACGTAATGTGTTACGTATCTATCTGTTGGGGGGCATCCCGGCGTGAATGGAAGATTGGCTGGCTGTCGTGAAGCATTATTTTGCATGGGTGATGCACCAACGTTGCTGGGGACGCCGCAATGGGGGGATTGCGCCGTTCGCAAAATTTGCACAGGCACCAACTCATCTATTCTACCCATAGAAATTTTATTCCAGCTTCTTGTCTATTTGTGAAAAGCCATCACTCATTAGCTATTTTTCATTTCACATCCTCCATTATAGGTATTATCTATTATCTAATTCATCATTAATAGGTATTGAGGCGCTAGTAGTCTAGTACTATTTTTGTGGTTTAGGATTAGTGTTTAATAAAACTAAAAAAGAAAAAATTATCAAGAACTTCCGTGCCAATGTCAGGGATTAAAAGAGATTTCAATTTAAAATTTATCAGCTATCTTATGAGAAAAATAATTGTTCCGCTATGCTTGTTTTTCACAGGCGTGCTGTCCGCTCAGGAAGCGAACGACAGCCTTAGGTCAAAATATATAGACGAGGTGGAAATTATCGGCACAAAGCCGGTCATAGCCGGCCGCAGTGATTACGTGGGCAAACTGCCTTTGAAAAACTTGGAGAATCCACAGGTTTATACAGGGATTACCAGCACCCTCATCACCCAACAAAAGATCTACAACATGGACGATGTGGTGCGCAACTCGCCAGGCATCAGCAAAAGCACCGACGGGTGGGCGGGAAGCGTCATGTATGGCGGCGCCACCTACGTGAGCCGCGGGTTTGCCACGCAGATCAAAGCCCTGAATGGTTTGGCAAACAACATCACCATGCCCTCCGACGTGCAAAACGTGTCGGCAATCGAAGTGATAAAAGGTCCTTCGGCAACACTATTCGGCGGGATCATCACTTCCTACGGGGGCTTGATCAACCGTGTCACCAAGAAGCCTTACGATGACTATAGCCTTGGAGTGGATGTGAGTGCCGGAAGCTTTAGTTTCAACCGAATCGGCATCGACTTGAATTTACCGATCAACAAAGCCAAGACTTTGCTTTCGCGAACAAATGTGGCTTATAGCAACCAAGGCACATTCACCGACAACGGCGGTTACACGAAAAATCTGCTGGTGGCACCCTCCTTCAGCTACCAGCTTAGCGACAAGGTGAAGATCGGCCTTTCCAGCGAATTCAATGCGACAGAAGTGGCCGGCATGGGAAGCCGCACCATGTTTTCCCTGACACCAAATGCGGTGAAGCAATACGTGGCGGAAATACTTGAAGACGCAGGCGCATCCGAAACCTACATCAGTTCGATTGTCGAGGAAATGCCAACAACCATCAAGGAGGGTTTCGGCACGGAAAACATCAAGGATTTTGGGCTAAACCGAAAAAGGTCTTTCTACAACAAGAACCTCGTTACCACGGGACAGACGTTCAACTTGAACGCAACGGTGGAATACAAGATTTCGGACACATGGAAGTCAGCCACCTCTGCTCTATATTCTTCGGGAAACGATGACGGATACGAAGTGAGGATGGTGCTTCTGCCCAACGTGGTGAAAGGGGTGATAACCGCCCTTCTGTCGGGAGATTTGACCAGCATCGACTACGGAACAGCGGGAGCAGATTACATGGGAAGGATGACCCGAAAATACGAAACGTCTGTCAATACACACCAAATTCAACAAAACTTCGTTGGCGATTTTAAAATCGCAACTATGAGAAACCGCATGGTGCTCGGTCTGGACTATTATTACCACGATAACCAATCGTACTGGCGAACCTTCCAAAGCAACGAATACGGCTCCCTTTTCGGTTATGCCTACCCTGGCATCTTTGACGTTGTTGCAGTGAAAGGGGAAAATTCCAATTACTACGATTTTGAAAAAAACAACATCGACTATTTGTTCCAAACGGCTCAAACGGATGCCAGCAAAAAGCCTTTCGGCGGCACCACCAGCGTTTACAGCACTTATGTGAACGACGTGCTGAATATCACGAGCCGGCTTTTGGTAAATGCCGGTGTGAGGTTCGACCGGTTTATAGCCAAAGGGATTTACGACGGGGCCACCGACAGCTGGTCGGAGGGATATAACCAAAACGCAGTGTCTCCGAAGTTTGGCGTTGTGTATCAGCCTATTTTGAACACCTTGTCGGTGTTCGCAAATTACCAGACAGGGTTTACAAACAAGAACGGGACGGACAAAAACAACAATCTTTTCAAGCCGGAGCATTCGTTCCAGTTTGAAGCGGGCTTGAAATATGCCCTTTTTGATGGAAACTTCACCGGGACATTGAGCGTTTACGACATCCGGGTGAAGGACATCGTGAGAAATGATCCTGACGACATTGACTTCAACATACAGGACGGGACACAAAAAAGCCGTGGCTTTGAAGCCGAAATACTGGGAAATCCGTTTCCAAACTTCAACGTGATGTTTGGTTACGCCTACAACGACAGCAAGTATGAAAAGGCGGACGAATCGGTGAACGGCTTGCGCCCCACCACGGCAGGAGCTAAAAACCAGTTCAATGTATGGCTTCACTACCATTTTCAAACGTACAACTTCCTGAATAATTTCAGTATCGGCGCAGGTGGAAACTATGTAGGCAAAACCTATGTCATGAACCAGGCTCCAGATGGTGCGTTCATCGTTCCAGCCTACACGCTGGTGAATGCGAAAATATCTTATGACAAGCCTTCCTATTCGTTTGCATTGCGGGCTAACAATTTATTGAACCTGGATATATGGACTGGAAATGCAGGAATATATCCTCAAATGCCCAGGCAAATTGTGGGAAGCGTGGCGTTGAAGTTTTAAAGCGAATAGCTGTTAGCCTTTAGCTAACAGCTATTTATCAACTAATCTAAAAAACTATCTGATAATGTTCCTCAAAAAATACATTTCACCGATTTTCAGCAAACCGCAATGGGCGATTCATCAAAAACGGTGGTTTGGCAAATGGCACTTGTATTTGGGTATATTTGCAGGAGCTGTTCTCTCCATTGTAGGGCTTACGGGCGGTATCCTCGTGTTTCAAGACGAAATAGACCACGCCCTGAACCCCGAACTTTTCACGACCATTGAACAACAGAAAAGAATTCCATTGGAAGACATTATTCCACTGGTGGAAACCAAACACCCAGAAAAGAGGTTTGAATATGCCATGGTCACCGACGAAGAGAGTCCGATTTCGACCTATCGGTTCTATAGCTTCAAAGACCAAACTGAGTTTTTCGTTGACCCCTACACAGCAGAAATCACGGGGAAACGGATCGCAAGCAGCTCCTTCATCCGAATTGTAGCCACCCTCCACCGCACGTTGTTCATCCCGGGTATCGGTAGTTTCATTGTCGGATTGGCAGCCTTATCGCTCATTATCCTCACCATAAGCGGGATTCGCCTATGGCTACCCAAAAAGCTGAAACACGTGAAAAAAAGTCTAAGCGTGGACCTAAAAGCCGGTTTCAAAAAGCAGAATTACGACTGGCACAAAGTCCTGGGCGTTTTATCTGCGCCGGTGGTTCTCACTTTGGCTCTCACGGGAGTGATCATTTGCTTCAGCACATTCTTCATTGCCTTGCTGTTTTTGCTGAATGGACGATCGCCACAATCGGTAGCCTCGATATTCAATGCAAAATCCGTTGTGAAGGAAAATCAGCAGCCACTTGCCCCACGGCAAGCTTCAGCGAGAATCTATGCCCTGTTTCCGGATATCGAAATAAAAGGAATCTCGGTGCCAGCGAAAAAAGACGGAGCTTACCGCTTTGATGCGCAAATTGAAGGCAAATCCAAAACAGGGAAGCGGCTGATGTTTATGGTGGATCAATATTCCGGAAAAATATTGCTCAACAGCGAAACGGACTTTCCCGACACGGGCAATTCCTACTTAAGTTGGGTCACACCCCTGCATTTCGGCACTTTCGGTGGATGGCCTACCCGAATCCTGGCACTGCTGGGAACCCTGCTGCTGCCTGTGATGTTCGTCAGCGGATTTATCATTTGGTGGCCGAGGTATCGGGGTCGTCGCAACCGCCAAGCTCCAAGCAAACCACAGCCGGAAATTCCAGTAGCAATTGGGAATACCAGCTTCCTCCATTATTTCGTGAAGGGATTGAAGTATGCGGTGGCCATTCTTTTGGGAGCATTCACCACCGGCTTTTTATACGGGTTGATTTCGGGCGTGGTGATTCCACCGGCCATGTTCGTGGCATATTATACGGCAATCATCGTATTGATAAACTTTGCGTTCGCTTTGGTTGCGCTGATTGCATACCTAATCGGGCTGATTTTCAAGAAAGACAACCGTTCGATGTTGAAATACTTCACCTATTCATTGGCATTTATGCTTGTATTCTTGCCTCTGATTGTGGCAATGAATGTATTTGATCTGAATATTTTTTAATGATGCCGATCCAGCATATTGCCTCTGAAAAATACCCGATGGATATTTTTCAGAGGCAATATGTTTTGTGTGCGTTTTGGAAATGACAACGAGGGATTGAACTTAGAGAAATTGCGGTGGGGAGGAAAACCCAGAAGGAATATTTGCTTGGCAGGAAAAGGAATAATGGAAAAATTGTAGCCTCATTTAGGAAACCTCTTTAAATATTACAAATCGTCATTAAAACACCGACTGTAGTAATTCCTCGATATTTTTCAACACATCTTTGCGCGGCCCCTCAAATTTATTCACCATCACTGTGAATGCGTATTTGCGGTCTCCATCTATAAAATAACCGGCAAAGCATTGAACTCCAGATATACTGCCGCTTTTTGCCCGAACTTTTCCGCACAAATGCGTTTCTTTCAGAAAATTCCGCACAGTTCCCTCCTCTCCCACTTTGGGTAAAGATTCGAAAAAAGATTTTTGGTTTTTACCTTGTTGCATTTTGACCAAAACATCTGTCATAAATTCAGGTGTCACCCCATCCTCAGGGCTTAGTCCACAACCATCGTACATCAACAGCGAGGAAGTGTCGAAACCCTTCGATTTCCAGAATGATTGAATTCTATTTATACCATTTTTAAGAGCATCCTGAGGAGCATCCTGAACATCCGAAACTCCAATTGTGCGGATAACATGCTCCGCATAATGGTTGTTGCTGCGCACATTGATTTGGCGCACAATATCTTTCAGAGGAGACGAAACGTGTTCGTAAAAAGGTGTCAAAGGCTTCAATTGGAAACGTTGACCTCGGACTGTCCTATAGTCAACGACCGACATCCCATCCAGGCGGAATTCGTCCGTGAGGCTTTTCGCAAGGAATAATCCAGGATCAGGTATATCGCCTTTGATGGAGAAGCTGCTCCTTCCCGCAGGGATATTGCCGGTTATGCGACGGTCACAAGAAAACGGGATGCCGTGAATGTATCCATTGTCTTGACCCGATGTATTCAATTGCAAGTTGTTCTGGAAAGTAAGTCCCGGAATATTTGGTTCCAATTGGACGATTACCGGACTGCTGTCGGCAAGAGTATTGAAGTAAATCTTGTACGTATTGTCCATAAAACTGATGCCGTAAGCACCTGCGGCATAATAGTTGCCAATGTCTTCCCAAGTCCATTGTTGGGAAATGCCGTCATACCCAAAGAGACTATCATCAATGAGCAAATGGAACGTTTTTTTTGAGAACTTCTTATCTTTTATTTCAGACGACCATTTTGAAAGAAAATTTCTTGATTCTTCGTCTGAATATTCACTGCCAAGTGTCGGGTCGCCACTCCCGGTGACAACCAAAGTGGAGTCTTGTTCTGAGAAAGAGAGTTTAGTCTTGTACCGGTAGTCATCGCCCAGAATCTCCAAGGCGGAAGCAGTGGTCACCACTTTCATGATGGATGCCGGTGTCAATAGTTTATCCTGGTTGTAGGCATAAAGGGTTTTCCCATTGAAATCTTTGACACAAAAGCCGACCAATGCGTGTTTAAATACGGAAGAAGAAATAAATTGCTTCACAGCGGATGAATCATTTTGAGCTCCAAGAAACGGCACAAACGTCAACCAAAGAAGGATTTTGAGAAAAAAATGTTTCATTATCTGCATCATGTGTTTTTTTAAGCAATCTGAAATTAGCTGCTATCTCTTTTGCAAAAGTATTCTTTTAATAGAATAAAGAGCGTATGATTCTTCCTAAAAAGGATAAAAAAGAAAGATTCTATCGGATTTAGATTGACATATAGAAGTATTTACTAAGAAAATAAAAGCATATGGCAAAAGGAACAAAAAAAGATCGAGCATCATTTTCGGTAGCTCACATTGGATGTGGTGTTTATACTTCTATATTTTGGAAAAGCATGGACAATCCGATAATTGTATTAGAAACGAGAAAGAGGCTGCTCCATGATGATACGGGGCAGCCTCTTCAAATTATATGAAAATATGTATTCTCACTTACTCATATTCGTTCCAAGCTTTAATCTCAATCTGATCCACATCCAACAGGCAGAACGACTGGATAAATGCAGAGGCCAATCGGAAATTAGTGAGCAGAGGCACATTGAAATCAATTGCGGCACGACGAATTTTGTATCCGTTGTCCAATTCGCTGGCCGTGAAATTCTTTGGAATATTGACCACTAAGTCCAGCTCTTTGTTTTGGATCATCTCCAAAGCATTGGGTTTTTGATCGTCATTAGGCCAATACACTTGTATAGAAGGAATTTCATTTTCCAACAAAAAGCGGTGAGAACCCCCAGTCGCATAAATGGTGTAACCGTTTTTATGGAGCAACTGAGCTGCTTCCAAAAGTCCCACTTTGGATTTGACTGGTCCGGTGGAGAACAGCACGTTCTTCTTCGGAATCCGATGTCCAACCGAAAGCATGGATTTGAGCATCGCATCGTGGAAAGTAGAGCCGATACATCCAACTTCACCCGTAGAAGCCATATCCACACCTAAAATCGGATCGGCCTTCTGCAAGCGGGAGAATGAAAACTGGGAAGCTTTGATCCCGACATAGTCTAGGTCAAAATCATTCTTGTTAGGCTTTTCAACTTTCTTGCCAAGCATGATTTTCGTTGCCAAGTCGATGAAATTCAATTTCAGGACTTTGGAAACAAACGGGAACGAGCGCGATGCACGCAAGTTACATTCGATCACCTTGATGTCGTTGTCCTTTGCCAAAAATTGGATATTGAATGGCCCGGATATATTCAGTTCCTTCGCTATTTGACGGGCAATTTTCTTGATCCGGCGAACGGTTTCGATATACAAGCGCTGTGCAGGAAATTGAATCGTGGCATCTCCAGAATGGACACCGGCAAACTCAACGTGTTCCGAGATGGCATAAGCGATGATCTCTCCCTTGTCGGCCACAGCGTCAATTTCCACTTCTTTTGCATTCTCAATAAATTCACTTACAACCACCGGGTATTGCTTCGAAACATCTGCCGCCAGTTGAAGGAAATTCACCAATTCGTCATCGTTAGAGCATACATTCATCGCTGCCCCCGAAAGCACGTAGGAAGGACGCACCAGGACGGGGTAGCCCACTTCGTCCACGAAACCTTTGATGTCGTCTATCGAAGTCAACTCTAGCCAACGTGGCTGGTCGATATGCGATTTGTCCAACATGCTGGAGAACTTGTGGCGGTTTTCTGCATTGTCGATGCTTTGAGCCGTTGTTCCCAAAATATTTACTTTCTCGCCATCCAGACGCATTGCGAGGTTATTTGGAATTTGTCCTCCCACCGAAAGAATCACTCCGTGAGGGTTTTCCAACTCGATAATGTCCATCACCCGCTCAAAAGTCAGTTCGTCGAAATAAAGGCGGTCGCACATGTCGTAGTCGGTGGAAACGGTTTCCGGATTGTAGTTTATCATCACCGAACGCCATCCTTCGCGCTGTATGGCTTGCAGGGCATTCACCGAACACCAGTCAAATTCCACAGACGAACCAATGCGGTAAGCTCCCGAACCAAGCACGATCACCGAGCGGTGGTCGCCGAGGTATTTCACATCGTTTGCTGTGCCGTTGTATGTCAGGTAAAGATAATTCGTTTGCGCAGGGTATTCGGCAGCCAAGGTGTCAATTTGTTTGACCACCGGAACAATACCGTTCTGCTTGCGGATCCGGCGTATTTCCTGTGCGGCCGTATCAATCGCATCGGGATCTTTCCTGACTATTTTTGCAATCTGAAAATCGGAGAATCCCATTTTCTTAGCAGTTCTGAGCAATTCAAGGGAAAGAGAATGAATGTCATCTATTTTTTCAAGCTCCTTGGAACATTCGTAGATATATTTCAATTTCTGAAGAAACCACCTGTCTATTTTGGTCAATTCATGAATCTGGTCGATGGTATAATCCAGGCCAAAAGCCTTTTCAATGCAAAAGATACGTTTGTCGGTAGGATTCCGAAGGGCTTCCTCCAGATCATTTTCAATCTTCAATTCCTTATTTCCTACAAATCCATGGACACCCACATTAATCATCCGCAAACCTTTCTGTATTGCTTCTTCAAAGGTGCGCCCGATGGACATAATCTCGCCCACAGACTTCATGCTGGAGCCGATTTCTCTGGAAACTCCGTGAAACTTGCCTAAATCCCAGCGTGGAATCTTCACCACCACATAATCCAAAGCTGGCTCGAAGAAAGCGCAGGTGGATTTGGTGACATTGTTTTTCAATTCGAATAGGCCGTATCCCAGTCCAAGTTTGGCAGCCACGAAAGCCAATGGATAGCCAGTTGCTTTGGAAGCCAATGCAGAAGAACGGCTCAAGCGGGCATTTACCTCGATCACGCGGTAGTCTTCGGAGTTCGGGTCAAACGCATATTGCACGTTACATTCACCCACAATACCGATGTGTTTCACAATGCGGATGGAAAGTTCACGCAGTTTATGGTATTCCGAGTTGGTCAGTGTTTGCGAAGGAGCCACCACAATACTTTCGCCTGTATGGATGCCGAGCGGGTCAAAGTTTTCCATGTTACACACCGTCATACAGTTGTCGTAACGGTCACGCACCACTTCGTATTCTACTTCTTTCCAGCCTTTTAGGGATTTTTCGACCAGCAACTGAGGGGAGAATGCAAAAGCCTTTTCAGCCAACACACGCAATTCGGCCTCGTTGTCACAAAATCCAGACCCCAAACCTCCGAGAGCATAAGCCGCACGAACAATGATCGGGTAACCCAATTCCTTGGCTGCTGTCACGGCATCTTCCAGGTTTTCAACCGCCATGCTTTTGATCGTCTTCACATCTATCTGGTCGAGCTTTCTGACGAAAAGCTCACGATCCTCGGTGTCGATAATCGCCTGAACAGGAGTACCTAATACCCGGATATTGTATTTTTCAAGAATTCCACTTTCGTAAAGTTGAACACCACAGTTCAATGCCGTTTGACCTCCAAATGCGAGCAAGATCCCATCCGGACTTTCTTTCTGGATCACTTTCTCCACAAAATAAGGAGTGATCGGAAGGAAGTATATTTTGTCGGCACTACCCTCCGAAGTCTGCACTGTGGCAATGTTTGGATTGATGAGTACGGTCTCGATCCCTTCTTCTTTCAAAGCCTTTAATGCCTGTGAACCGGAATAATCGAATTCCCCCGCTTCACCGATTTTCAATGCTCCAGAACCAAGTACCAAAACTTTTTTTATGCTGCTATCCATGTTGAATAATTTGTCTTGATGAATGAATGTCTGATTATTTTTTTCCGTTCACATAATCGATGAACATGTCGAAAAGAAATTCCGTGTCAGTGGGCCCGCTTGATGCTTCGGGATGGAACTGAGCCGAGAAGAAAGGTTTGGTTTTGTGCCGGATTCCTTCATTGGTGCCGTCATTCAGGTTGATGAAGAGTGGCTCCCAATCTGCTCCAAGAGAAGAATTTGCCACCGCAAAACCGTGATTTTGTGACGTGATGAAACATTTGTTCGTACCCACCATTTTCACCGGTTGGTTGTGGCTTCGATGACCGTATTTCAATTTGTAGGTGAAGGCTCCACCCGCTTTGGCCAACAATTGGTTTCCCATACATATGCCGCAGATCGGCTTGTCGCTTTCCATTGCCTTGCTGATGTTTAGCACTGTAGCATCGCAATAGTCTGGATTTCCGGGACCATTGGATATGAACAAACCATCCCATTCCAATTGGTTGAAATCGTAATCCCATGGGACTCGAATCACCGTCACGTTGCGTTTAAGCAGGCAGCGGATGATGTTGTGCTTCACCCCGCAATCCACCAAAACAATTTTCAAATCGCCATCTCCATACGTGATAACCTCCTTGCAACTTGCTTTTGCCACTTGGTTTTCTTTGTCGGGATCCACAAAATCAATCTCGTCAGCACTGCTGAAAACGATTTTTCCTTTCATGGAACCTTTCTCACGCAAGATTTTAGTCAGCTCGCGGGTGTCTATCCCATACACTCCTGGGATATCATTCTCAATCAACCAATCTCCCAAACTTTTTTTCGCATTCCAATGCGAATAGTCTTTAGAGTATTCGGAAACGATTAAGCCGGTAACTTGAATCTTCTCAGATTCATAAAAATCTGAAATCCCGTTGGAGAAGGTGTCATCTGGAACCCCATAATTCCCAACCAAAGGATAAGTAATTGTCAAAATCTGACCCAGATAGGATGGGTCGGTCAAACTCTCGGGATATCCCACCATTGCCGTGTTGAAGACCACTTCACCACCAACGGCCTTTTCTGCACCGAAAGATTTCCCTTCAAAAATCGTTCCGTCATCAAGAATCAACTGAACAGGTTTGTCTGCTTGCATCTGCTGTTTAAATATATATGTTCAAATAACTTAGCTATTGCGAATAAAAAAACAGGTAAATATATAAAAAAAAGGAACTCGATACCTTCGTACCTGTTCCCTCGTTGTTATATTTTATTTTTTTGTTTCTTTTTCATCAAATACTCAAGAATCGCCGTGTGAATATCTGAAATGCAAAGATAGGGATAATTATTGGATTACAAAATGATTTTTTTAAAATGATTTGAAGATTAAATCTCCATATATTTCCCCACCTGCTCAAAACATCAACCCGATGCATGGAGAATAACCACTCTGGCATATTCCGAAATAACGGCATTCAAAAAAACATAAAAAGCCACCAGAGAACTTCTGATGGCTTTTGTGCGGATGAAGGGACTCGAACCCCCACGCCTCTCGGCACCAGATCCTAAGTCTGGCGCGGCTACCAATTACGCCACATCCGCAGCTTTTTAGTTTAGCGAGTGCAAAGATAATGTATTTTTTCAAAAAGCAAGTACCATCTCACCAAATTTATTCGAAAACGATTCTATTTGTCTTTTCCTCTGAAAATTCGTAATATTGCAACAAGATGAATGACAGGATTCAGGAATACACCCAGCTTATCAAAGAAAAGGCATTGTCGATTGGTTTTTCGGCTTGCGGCATGTGCAAGGCGGAATACGTGGGCGGTGAGTCAGAAAGCCGCTATCGAGAATGGCTGGCTAATGAGTTTCATGCTTCGTTGGACTACCTAGACCGGAACCATGAAAAGCGTTTCGACCCCACTTTGCTGGTTGACAATGCGAAATCCATTATTTCGGTGGCTTTGAATTACTATCCGGAGCGGAAACAACCGGAGGATGTTCCCCAATTTGCCTATTATGCCTACGGACGCGATTATCACGAAGTGGTGAAAGAAAAATTGTCGGTTCTTTTTAATTTCGTCAAAACACTTTTCCCGGATGTAACAGGCCGTTGCTTCACCGACTCTGCTCCCGTGATGGAATCCCACTGGGCAGCCCGTGCAGGAATTGGCTACAAAGGGAGAAACACCCTTTTGATTATTCCCGGAAAAGGCTCGTATTTTTTTCTTGGCGAACTGATTGTTGACATTGAACTGGCCTACGACAAACCACAGGAAAAGTCTCTTTGCGGCAGATGCCGGAAATGTATTGATGCCTGTCCGACAGGGGCATTGAAAGAAAACAGGTGCTTAGATGCAGGCAAATGCATTTCTTATCAAACCATTGAAAACAAATCAGACAAAATTGACCAAAACATTGTCCCGAATTTGAGCAACCGGGTCTATGGGTGTGACATTTGCCAACAAGTATGTCCCTGGAACAAGTATGCAACTCCACATTCTACCCCCGATTTTCTCCCATCCAATGAATTCTTGGAATTGACCGCCGAAAAAATAGCAGCCATGGATGAAGAAGATTTCAAACGAATTTTCAAGCGCTCGGCGGTGAAAAGAGCAAAACACAAAGGCTTGATTCGCAACATACAGGCCCTTATTGAGTAACAATATGATCTTCTTGCTGCAAGTTCTGATCTATGCACTCCAAAGTCATAAATTTTCACTATATATCCAACCGAAATAGTTTTTAGCTTGTTTACCAGTTGATCCGTTACCATGCAGAATTGCGAATACGGCCTCACTTCGTCGATTTATACACAGAACCTAGATCCTAAATTCAAATTGATCCGTTCATTGAAATTCGACCAAACTTACGTGAATCGTAAAAACTTTGAAGCCATGCAAGGATTCCATGCCGGCTGGCACAAATCGGAAATTTGGGCAGCCGATGGCAAACATGGCCTCGAAAAACACCTCCAAACGCATGTTGTTTATCCCAAAAAGGAGGAATGAGTCAAGCGAAAACTGACTAAAGTTTTGAGTTCCATAATACCCATTCACCGTCAAATAGCAATTTCTCAACGAATTGATTTTTGACTGTGAATTTTTCCTCCCCATCCAGTTTAATTTATCTGAAAAGATTGCGTTTTTTCTGTTTATAATAAATTATCTTTGACTAAAATTCTATTGCAGGCAAATCAGATAATAAGTTGATATAATTATGGGGTTACAGATTGGAGATAAGATACCCGAAGTGTTGGGAATCAACCAAGAGGGCAAAACGATGAATGCTTCCGATTTTGCAGGAAGCAAGTTGGTGTTGTATTTTTATCCAAAAGACAGCACGCCTGGATGCACAGCAGAGGCATGCAGTTTCAGGGACAACTATCAATATTTGATACAAAAGGGCTACAAAATACTTGGAGTAAGTGTTGACAGCGAGCAATCTCATCAAAAGTTCATTGCGAAGTACGAGTTGCCTTTTGACTTGATTGCCGATACAGACAAAACATTGGTGAGCCTTTTTGGCGTTTGGGCAGAGAAAACGATGGCCGGACGCAAATATATGGGAATCCTTCGCACTACTTTTCTCGTGGACGAAAAAGGGGTGATAGAAGAAATAATTGATCCAAAATCAATTAAGACAAAAGAACATGCCGAGCAGATTCTTGGAATAGACTAAAATAACACAATAAAAAAACAATCAAAAAATATTTTATGGCGGAAGAACAGAAAGCTACACCAAGCAACGAGAAAATGAAGGCCCTATTGGCCGCGACAGACAAAATAGAAAAAAACTTCGGCAAAGGATCCATCATGAAGATGGGCGACGAAAAAGTGGAAGACGTAGCCGTTATCTCCACTGGCTCGATCGGATTGAATGTTGCGTTGGGCGTTGGGGGATACCCCCGTGGTCGCGTGATTGAAATATTCGGCCCGGAATCGTCCGGTAAAACCACATTGGCCATCCATGCCATTGCGGAAGCTCAGAAGGCTGGCGGAATAGCTGCTTTCATCGATGCAGAACATGCCTTCGACCGCTTTTATGCGGAAAAATTGGGCGTGGATATTGATAATCTGTGGATTTCACAACCCGACAGTGGCGAACAGGCTCTCGAAATCACCGAGCAACTAATCCGTTCGTCAGCTATCGACATCATTGTCATCGACTCCGTGGCTGCGCTCACACCCAAAGCCGAGTTGGAAGGCGAAATGGGAGATTCTAAAATGGGGTTGCAAGCCCGTTTGATGTCGCAAGCTTTGCGTAAACTTACTGGAACAATCAGCAAGACAAACACAACTTGTATTTTTATCAACCAGTTGCGCGACAAGATCGGTGTGATGTTCGGCAATCCTGAAACAACCACCGGAGGTAATGCCTTGAAATTTTACGCTTCTGTTCGTCTCGACATCCGTAAAATCGGACAATTGAAAGACGGTGATGAAGTGAAAGGTAGTTCCACCCGTGTGAAAGTGGTGAAAAACAAAGTGGCCCCTCCTTTCCGGAAGGCAGAGTTCGACATCATGTACGGAGAAGGAATCTCCAAAAGTGGTGAGATCATCGATTTAGGTTCCGAATTAGGCATTGTGAAGAAAAGTGGTTCGTGGTACAGCTACAACGACACCAAAATCGCTCAAGGCCGCGATGCTGCCAAACAAGTGGTGAAAGACAATCCCGAATTGGCAGAAGAACTCGAAGGTTTGATTTTCCAAGCATTGAAAGACAAGGCATAGACATTCCTACAAATTAGCATAAAGAAAAGCATGGATTTATATGATCCATGCTTTTTTCGTTTTAGGATAGAACCCCTGTAAATTTTGCCTCTGACAAAAAAAGAGACCTCCCCTATTAGGGAAAGCCTCTTTTTTGAAATTTATGGTTTTCGCTTGATTACATCATGCCACCCATTCCACCGCCCATTGGAGGCATGGCAGGAGCAGGATTGTCTTCTTTCTTCTCAGCGATGATGCATTCGGTAGTCAAGAACATGCCAGCAATAGATGCTGCATTTTCAAGGGCCACACGAGTCACTTTAGTTGGGTCGATCACGCCGGAAGCTACCAAGTCTTCGTAAATGTCCAAGTGAGCATTGTAACCGAAGTTTCCTTTTCCTTCACGCACTTTCTGCACCACAACCGCACCTTCTTTACCGGCGTTGTTCACGATTTGGCGAAGAGGTTCTTCGATGGCACGTTTCACGATTTCGATACCAGTGGTTTCGTCTTCGTTTTCGCCTTTCAAACCGTCCAATACATCGATAGCGCGGATGTAAGCAGTACCACCACCAGGAACAGTTCCTTCTTCTACAGCCGCACGAGTTGCAGAAAGGGCATCGTCCACACGGTCTTTCTTTTCTTTCATTTCCACTTCGGATGGAGCACCCACGTAAAGTACGGCAACGCCACCGGCCAATTTAGCCAAACGTTCCTGCAATTTTTCGCGGTCGTAATCAGAAGTAGTCTTCTCGATCTGAGTTTTGATTTGTCCCACACGAGCAGCGATAGCATCTTTGTCACCAGCACCGTTCACGATGGTTGTATTGTCTTTGTTGATAGTCACTTTATCAGCAGTTCCCAACATTTCCAATGTGGCAGCTTCCAATTTCAAGCCTTTTTCTTCAGAAATCACAACACCGCCTGTCAAAGTGGCAATATCTTCCAACATTTCTTTGCGACGGTCTCCAAATCCAGGAGCCTTCACGGCAGCAATCTTCAATCCTGCACGCAAACGGTTCACTACCAATGTTGTCAATGCTTCCGATTCAATGTCTTCGGCAATGATCAAAAGAGGTTTTCCAGATTTCAATGCAGCTTCAAGGATAGGAAGGATATCTTTCAACACAGAAATTTTCTTGTCGTAGATCAGAATGTATGGGTTTTCCAGATTGGCTTCCATTTTTTCTGTATCTGTCACGAAATAAGCCGAGATGTATCCTCTGTCGAATTGCATGCCTTCCACCACGTCCACGTAAGTTTCAGTGCCTTTTGCTTCTTCCACGGTGATCACACCTTCTTTTTTCACTTTGCCCATAGCTTCGGCAATCAGCTTGCCTATTTTTTCATCGCCGTTGGCAGAGATTTTAGCCACGTGCTCGATTTTTTGCAAATCATCACCCACGGCTACTGATTGAGATTTCAAGCTGGCAACCACCTTTTCAACCGCCTTGTCGATACCACGTTTCAAATCCATTGGATTAGCTCCGGCAGTTACGTTTTTCAAACCAACACCGATAATAGATTGGGCCAAAACGGTAGCAGTAGTTGTTCCATCACCAGCATCGTCGTTGGTTTTGGAAGCCACTTCTTTCACCAATTGAGCACCCATGTTTTGGAATGGGTCTTCCAAATCCACTTCTTTAGCCACAGTCACACCGTCTTTGGTGATGTGAGGCGCACCGAATTTCTTTTCGATGATCACGTTGCGTCCTTTTGGTCCAAGGGTTACTTTCACTGCATTTGCCAATGCGTCCACGCCTGCTTTTAGCTGGTCGCGAGCTTCAATATTAAATTTAATTTCTTTAGCCATAATTTATTGTCAATTTTCAGTCCGATTAACTATTTCGGAAATTGTTTAATAAATGATTTTGTTAGTTCTCGAATGTTTAATTGTAGAAATCAAAGGATTGCCAAAACATCTGATTGACGCATAATCAGGTATTTATCCGAATCAAGTTCGATTTCAGTTCCGGCATATTTACCATAAAGCACCTGATCGCCTGTTTTCAAGACCATCTCTTCATCCTTTGTTCCACCACCAACGGCAACAACTTCACCTTTCAACGGTTTTTCTTTCGCTGTGTCGGGAATAATGATTCCACTTACGGTTTTTTCTTCTGCCGCAGCCGGCTTAATAAGCACTCTGTCTGCTAAAGGTTTAATGTTCATAACTCTACAATTTTTAATTGTTATATGATTAATTGTTTGATAGTAATTTTTACACGGACGTTATAGCGAAATCCGTGCCAAACCTAAAAATGACAGAAATGCAGTGACGCGACAAGACAAGTTGACAGTGATATTGAGGCAGCGTCTTTTTTCGGTGGCAAAACTAGAATCTAAGATAAAATACCTACTTTTATGTTTTTATTTATCATTAATACAGAACATAATCTATGAAACAGCTCGTATTGTGGGCAATTGCCTGCGCCTTAATTTTAACTTCGTGCGGCAAAGGGACTTCTTTTACTGTAAAGGGAAAACTTACAGATAAATCACTTGATGGCAAAGTGTTATTGCTGCAAAAGATGAACTTTGAAACAGGGGAAAATAAAGTGTTAGACTCAACTGTCGTAAAAGGCGACGAATTTCAGTTTAAAGGTGAAGCAAAGGAGGAACCTGATTTCAACCTAATCACCCCCAAAATCCCCGATGGGAAAACACCATCCATGACATTCGTGCGCGAGCCGGGCGATATTGTCATCGAGGTGAAAACCCAACAAAACTATACCGTGTCAGGCACTAAAATCAACGATCAATTTCAAAAAATGCAATCTGAAGTATTGGCATTGCAACAAAAAGCGAGTCAAATCACTTCCCAAGATCAGCAAGAGGCTTTAATCAAGCAAGTAATCGGTGTAGTGTTTGTTTACGCCAAAGAAAACATGCAGAATCCGACTGGAGAACAATTGTTTGGTTCAATCGCTTACCAATTAACTTCCGAGCAGTTAAAGGAATTGCTAAAAAATGCACGTCCTTCGTTTACCCAAAAGGAACAAGTAAAAATGTTGCAAAAATCGATTGAAGCAAAAGAAAAGATGCTCTCCAACCATCAATACCAAGATGTGGAAGTGGTGGATGGCAACGGAGCCAAAGTATCCTTGTCGGCTTATGTTGGCAAATCCAAATATGTTTTGGTGGATTTTTGGGCATCTTGGTGTCAGCCTTGCATTCAGGAAATGCCACACGTGGTTGCCGCTTATTCGAAATTCAAATCTAAAGGCTTCGAGGTTGTTGGTATTTCTGTGGACAAAGACAAGGAAAGCTGGTTGAAAGCGGTAACTGAAAACAAAATGTCATGGATCCAATTGAATGATGCTAACGGAACGGCTGCCCAGATATACGGCGTTCAATCCATTCCATTCACTTTGCTAATTGATCAAACAGGAAAAATTATCGCCGAGAACCTAAGAGGGGAAGCTTTGGATGCAAAGTTGAGCGAATTATTGCCCTAACTTTCAAGGGCAAAGCGACACACTAAATAACGTGAGTCCGATGTAGGCGGTTTGTGCATTTCAGCCTTTTCCCATAAGAAATACCGCTCGGTAGAACAAAATCTGCCTTTGCGCTTATCGTCCTTAAGGGATGATCCATTAGAAGAAGGTGCATACCTACGGCATGCAATACATCTTTTATCATCTTTTCTACCGTGCGAATATCCCGACGCGATATTTTATTCTCCACCACGGAGTAAAGGAGTTGCACCGAGTTCTCTTTTTACTCTGTGCTTAAATGAGTTCGTATCAGATGAAGTAGTTTCGATTAATTAGGCCGGACTCTCCCTAATAGAATTTAAGGAAAAAGAAAAAAGGACTGCCTTCACAGGTTGTCCTTATTTCTTTGATGGTCCAAACAGCAATGGCAAATGGCGGTTGACTATCCAATATAACTATCTATTTATATGTACTTTTTATATATAATTTAGCTTTGATTACTTCACTTTCTGGAAAGCCTGATCCAAATCGGCTTTGATGTCATCGATGTTTTCGATTCCGACAGAGAGACGTAGTAATCCGGGAACTGCACCCGAGGCAATTTTTTCTTCTGGCGACAGCTGTTCGTGAGTTGTTGCTGCAGGATGAATAATAAGAGATTTGGCATCGCCAATGTTGGCAAGGTGGCTAAACAAATTCAATTGATTGATAAATTCATCAGCTTTGTTTGGATCTCCTTTTATTTTGAAAGTCAGGACACTGCTTGCCCCTTTCTTGAAATATTTTTGAGCCAGTTCGTAGTACGGGCTGCTTTTCAAGCCTGGATAATTCACGTATTCCACTTGAGGGTGGCTTTCAAGCCACTCGGCAATAGCTTGCGCATTTTGCACGTGACGTTCCACACGCAATGAAAGCGTTTCAAGTCCCTGAATCAACAAGAATGAGTTGAACGGGCTGATGGTGTTTCCCCAATCGCGCAAACCTTCCACTCTGGCACGAATGCCAAATGCAATGTTCCCGAACGGTCCTTTATCGCCAAACACATCCCAAAACACCAATCCATGATAACTTTCGGAAGGTTCTGTGAATTCCGGGAATTTTCCATTTCCCCAATTGAAAGTTCCACTGTCCACGATAACTCCTCCAAGAGCCGTCCCATGTCCGCCAATCCATTTGGTTGCGCTTTCCACCACAACGCTGGCCCCATGCTCAATCGGGCGGAACAAAAATCCGGCGGCACCGAGGGTGTTGTCCACAATAAGCGGAATATTATGTTTGTTAGCTACTTCGGCGATTGCATCGAAATCAGGGACATTAAGCCCTGGATTTCCAATAGTTTCCAGATAGATAGCTTTCGTTTTGGCATCAATCAATTTGTCAAACTCTTCCGGCTCGTCATTTGGGGTGAACCGAACATCAACGCCCAATCTTTTGAATTGGCTTTTGAATTGATTATAAGTTCCACCATACAAGTGGGACGTGGAAACAAAATTGTCACCATTGGAAAGAATGTTGTTAAGAGCTATAAACTGTGCTGATTGTCCGGAAGAAGTTGCCAATGCGCCAACTCCACCTTCCAATGCGGCAATACGCTTTTCAAACACATCGGTTGTCGGGTTCATCAAGCGGGTATAGATATTGCCAAATTTGCGAAGCCCAAACAAGTCGGCTCCTTCTTGTGCATCCTTGAATACATAAGAGGATGTCAAATAAATGGGTACTGCGCGGGCTTGAGTTGTTCCTTCCACCTCTTGTCCAGCATGTATTTGTAGCGTTTCATATTTATAATTGCTCATAATTGTTTTTTTATTATCTTGTTAAGTTGACTATTTGATACAATGCAAAAGTACAAACAGATCCGTTTCCACGCAATAGCCTGCAAATGGTATTTTTCATACCATCATTGTGGTATTTTTGATAGGAATAGAGCATGAATAAGAAGTAACGGGATGGGAAAATTACAAATTACCAAAGTTGCAATTCCACGAATCTATGAATCGAAAAGACTTTCAATATTTCAAGTTTTTAAACAGAATGCGGATCTCGCTGATGTCGTTCAGCCGCGTAATAATAGATTGGCGGTCGGAAAAATCAACCTCAGAAAGGTCTTCCTCCAAGAAAAATTCAAGCAGTGCCTTTAGTTGCTCTTCCGAAAAGCCATCGAGAAGGCGGTTTAGCTTTTCACGTTCTCCTGTTTCTAAATACACATAAGCAATGCGGAAATAAACGAAACTCGGGTCGTCGGTAGCATCCCTTAGCTTTTCAAGCATCGGAAGCGCCTCACTGTATTTTTCATGGATGATGTTGAGCGTGGCCAAGCGGTCGTTCAGAAAAATGCTATCGGGATCTTGCTCCAATGCCTTTTGAAAAATTTCTCCTGCTTGTTCAAAATCTTCTTTTTGAAAGAAAATTTCACCTTCCATGGGTAACAAAACATCAACGTTTTTTAACTGTTTTTTTACCTCAGCCAAAAATTCTTCCGCATTGCCAATCCTACCCACCTTTATTAGAATGGTAACTTTCTTCATCAAGAATTCGGGGTTTTCCGAATCAAATTTTCCCCATTCGTCTAACACACGGATAGCTTCACTTTTTTCATCGAGAATCATGTAAGCATCCACCAAAGAGGAATAAATTAAGAAATCATCGGGCTTTTGTTCGAGACATTCTTTGAATATTTGAATGGCTTCCACCACTTGCCCGGAGAGTGATAGGCAATGTGCCTTGAGGTTGAGCACGGATATGTCCGAATCGTTGATTGACAAGGCGAAGTCAAGCGCATCAATGGCTTTCTCAAATTGAGAAGTAATGGAATACAATTTCCCTAGATTGAGCCATGCATCAAAAGAATATGGATCGAAATCAAGGATCTTATTTGTGTAAAAAATAGCTTTTTCGAAATTCCCCTTCATTTCACTCGCATAGGCCAAATCGCCGATGGCATCTAAATTGTCGGGGTCATATTCGAGGCTCTTTTCAAGGTAGAGAATAGCCTCATCAAAATAGTCCGCTTCTATGTACACCGAACCGAGTTCAGAAAGAATCAGGGCTTCGGAT
This sequence comes from Bacteroidales bacterium UBA1309, assembly GCA_002307185.1. Lineage (GTDB taxonomy): Bacteria > Bacteroidota > Bacteroidia > Bacteroidales > Dysgonomonadaceae > UBA1309. The sequence continues at coordinate 9,466 of DBTT01000028.1, read as the reverse complement.
TGATCTTCGTCGCGTAGCACGCGTCCCGTGAGTTCAAAAGCCAATTCGTAGAAATCAAGTTGGAGCAGGCATTCAATTTTCAACAAGTACAAGTCAAAATCATATCCGCTAAAATTAAGATTCATGAATTTCAAGGCTTCTTCGTATTGTGCATCATACACCATCAACCTTGCCTTCCTCAATTTAAGAGCAGAACTGTCTGGATGGATTGCCAACCCCGAGCCAATAATTTCTTTGGCAGAATCGATGTCATCTATTGAATCGTAATAGTCGAACAAGACCTCGAATTCATCCGCATCCAGATAAACACGTTTGCCCGAATAAAGCATGTCTTCATACTTATCGATCAATCCCGGTATGTCCATATCTTCGAAATCGGGCATGGTGACTCTTTCCTTCTTATGAAAATTAATTGTAAATCTTTTTAGGCAAGCTGATGTGCCTATTTCTTATCCTTGACTTTACTCCAAGAATCCTTCAAGGAGACAGTCCTATTGAAGATGAGCTTGTCTGGTGTTGAATCTGGATCAACATTGAAATAGCCGATTCGTTGAAACTGAAAATGGTCCAATGCTTTCGCCGTTGCCAACGAAGCTTCTACTTTACAGCCGGCTTTCACAACCAAGGAGTCGGGATTTAGCAATTCCCTGAAATCTTTATCTTTCTCTTCGTCCAGATCAGGAATTTGAAACAACCGGTCGTAAAGCCTTACCTCAGCATCCAAATAGTCTTCCGTGGATACCCAGTGGATTGTCCCCTTCACCTTGCGGTTACTCTCTTCCGAACCAGAACCACTTTTCGTCAGCGCATCATATTCTGCGTAAACTTCAGTCACAAGGCCATTCTCATCTTTCTTGCAACCGATACACTTCACGATGTAAGCGTTTTTGAGGCGTACTTCGTTACCCGGAGTCAAGCGGAAATATTTTTTGGGAGCGTCTTCCATGAAGTCGTCCCTCTCTATAAACAATTCGCGGGAAAACGTCACTTCACGGCTTCCTTTGGAAGAATCCTCAGGATTGTTTTCGGCTATCATCTTTTCGGTCTTGCCCCCTTCGTAGTTTGTCAACACGAGTTTTATCGGATCAAGGACGGCAGACACGCGTTGTGCTTTCGCATTGAGGTCTTCCCGGAGCGAATGTTCCAGCAGAGCCACATCAATCATGCCATCGTATTTTGTGTAGCCAATTTTGTCCACGAAGTTCCGAATCGATTCGGGAGTGTAACCACGGCGACGCAATCCACAAACCGTCGGCATACGTGGATCGTCCCAGCCTCTCACCAATCCTTCTTTCACCAATTGGAGCAATTTGCGCTTGCTCATCATCGTGTAAGTCAGGTTCAAGCGGTTGAATTCAAATTGGCGGGGGCGGTAGTCACTGTTGGCAAACTGATCGATAAACCAGTCGTATAGTGGCCGGTGAACCTCGAACTCCAACGTACAGATGGAATGTGTCACACCTTCAAAATAATCGGACTGACCATGTGCGTAATCATACATCGGATACACTTTCCATGTTGTCCCGGTTCGGTGATGCGGATGGTTGATGATGCGGTACATGATAGGGTCGCGGAAGTGCATGTTGGGCGATGCCATGTCTATTTTGGCACGCAGCACCATTTTTCCTTCTTCAATTTCCCCATCGGTCATTTTTTGGAAGAGTTCCATGTTTTCTTCCATCGGACGGTTGCGGTATGGGCTTTCCGTGCCAGGGACGGTAGGTGTTCCTTTTTGCTGTGCGATTTGTTCAGCCGATTGCTCGTCCACATAGGCTTTGCCCTCCTTGATGAATCGAACAGCCAGATCCCACAATTGCTGGAAGTAGTCGGAAGCATAGTAAAGATTTCCCCAATCGAAGCCCAGCCAATGAATATCCTCCATAATGGAATCCACGTATTCCACATCCTCCTTCACCGGATTGGTGTCGTCGAACCGCAAATTGCAGATGCCACCGTATCTTTGGGCAATACCAAAGTCCATGCAAATCGCCTTTGCATGGCCTATATGAAGATAGCCATTGGGTTCTGGTGGAAATCGGGTTTGCAATCTGCTCCCATTTTTCCCTTCCTTGAGGTCGTTTTCAACGATAACTTCAATAAAGTTCAGGCTTTTTTTAGCATCTTCAGTTTTGATATTACTGTTTTCCGACATATTCCCTCGAATTTTTAAATAATGGCTTTTAGTATAAATGTACAATAAATTAATAAGATGCAAAAGTAGAAAAATTATTTCGTCTTGCGTCTTATTCTGTCATTTATTCACTACTTGTTGCCGACATAGTTCTATCGATGAATACTCAAAGGGAATATATGTCAAAAACGGGTTGTTTTATTGATTATATGATTAGTTAACTCTGAAATAAGCAGTATGAAACAATTGCTGTTGCAGCACAGGCTAAAAGTCGTTTCACTTCCAACCTTCAATCTGCAATTAACAAAACCAATCCCTCAAAATTCCCATTGAAAAACATGAACTTGTTAACGTGTGAAAAACAGCATATGCCTGCTATTTTTTTATATCCACCCGGTAAAAGCGGATTCTCGCCTCTCAAGCATCCCTCACTAATGGCTCAATTTTAGCAGATGAAGTTCAAGTAGAAAAAGCTACGGCTATTTAGACGTCAACAGACAATGTGGATGCTTAGCCAAAGCAAAAGAAAAAACACCATTTCTGCTTATGCATAAAACAATGCAACCATAATTTGGCATTAGGAAAGATTCTTGATGTTGGAATACTGTTTTATATTCCTATAGATACTCATTTATCTTGCTGTTGGCGACTCAACTATGGTAACTGTTTGATATATTCGTGATTTTTGAGAGTGCTTGGCTTTATGCCGAGCAGTACAATAAATGACGGTGAAGATACCATTCGCTGGATAAGAAAGACATAAAATCAAACTGTTTTCCAAACTGCAAGCCCGAGAGGTTGTTCACCGTACGTATATACCCAATTTATTGGGAGGAAATCAAAACCTTTGGGAACAATCGAGTAGAACACAAATGCTTCTATCGTAAAATTGCGTCTTCATTTATTTAGTTCACAACATTTCATTAATGCATTTGGAATAATTGCAAGATGCTAGAACTATTGGGATTGGGCAAATAAACTACTGGTTATTTTATTAGAAATCAAATACTATTACATAAAATCTAAAGTATTATATTGAATAAATACCCTAAGATGATAATAAACACGGTGATTGTTCCAAAGAAAATCCCAATTAGCTTCCATGTCATTACTTTTTTTAGCAGGGTAGCTTCCGGTAGCGACAAACCCACCACTGCCATCATGAAAGCAATGGCGGTGCCGAGTGGAACGCCTTTTGCCACGAAAACCTGTATCACGGGCACTATTCCTGCTGCATTAGCATACATAGGCACTGCCAGTACTACTGTTAACGGAATGGCATACCATTTATCGGCAGAAAGGTGTTGAGCAAAAAAATTCTCGGGAACATACCCGTGCATGGCAGCACCTATAGCAATGCCAATGAGTACGTACACCAGAACTTTTCGCACAATACCCCAACCATCTTTCAGAATATAAGGAAGACGGTCGCCAAAAGATGTTTTTTCGCCACACCATACTTCCGATTCTTGCTCAGAATCAGCCTGTATTTGCTTTACCCAATCGCTCAGGTACCGCTCCAGTTTGAATTTTCCAAGAAGATAACCTCCAATCATACCCATCAATATTCCACTTCCGGCATACACGAGCGTGGCTTTTAGCCCAAATAGTCCCAAAAACATGGCAACGGCTACCTCGTTTACCAGAGGTGATGTAATAAGGAATGCAAAAGTGACTCCTAAAGGAATTCCACCTTTTACAAAACCAATAAACAGCGGTATGGATGAGCAGGAGCAGAAAGGAGTGATAGCGCCAAAAAAGGATGCGAAAAAATATTGGAGTCCGTATAATTTTCGGCTTGTCAGGTAATTTCGCAAACGGTCTATCGGAAAATAGGCGTTCACCACGCCCATCAACGAACTAATCACAAATAGCAAGATCAGGATTTTGATCGTATCGTAGAAAAAGAAGTTTACTGATGTTCCCAAATGTGAACCGGGATTCAGTCCCAAAAAATCAAAAGTGAATGCACCTATAATCTGTTCTAAAAAATAATACAATACAACAAGTGCGAGCAAAACAGTAAATACAGCAACCAATAGCCTGATTTCTTTATTTTTTCTCATTTAAAGCAAGATGATGTCCGTGAAAAAATGAACAATTTGTGTTTTAAAAAAACCACATGTAACTTTGCCGCTTAATGTGGTTGGCCTCTAATTCCCTACCCTTTTCGCGGGCCTTAAGGAACAAAAAAAATCATTACATAATAAATTCCTACAGCAATAAAAGCAACCGATACTATCCGCCGGAACCAAAGCTCAAATGTCTTGATTTGGTTATATAATTTCCCTACATTGCCAACCGCATAAGCCAGCAACCAAGCAAAAATAATAACAGGTAATCCGGTGGATAGGGCAAATAGTACAGGTAGATACAGACCACTTGCACTTGCTACGGTGATAGGTATCAGCATTGCGAAGTACAACACACCGCTGTATGGACAAAATGCCAGTGCGAAAACCATTCCGAGCAACAAGGCACTCCAATAGCTGCCCCTGCCTTTCTCTCCAATTTTATCTGTCAGTCCATTCAGTCCGGGGAATTTAAGTTTGATTACACCGAGCATAAAAAGCCCTATCAGAATCATTACCGGGCCTAACAGTTTTTCGCCCCAACCCTGAAACAGCATGGAAATATTCATTTTGCTGGCCCCCAAGAATATGATTAGAGCCAATCCAGTGTAACTTATGGCTCTTCCGAGAGTATAAACCAATCCGTTCATAAACACACGTTTGCTGTCATTCAAATTGCGGCTGAGAAACCCGATGGCAGATATGTTGGTAGCCAATGGGCAGGGGCTGATGGCAGTCATCAATCCCAGCATTATAGCTGTGATAAAACTGTATTCCGAATTGTCTAATATGCCCTGTAGGATATCCATGCGACTTGTCCTGAAATTAGAGAAGGGGGTCGATTCTTTTTTTCAACTCTTCTTGAAGTTTTTCCGGATTGCTTCTCGCATACATGAATCCTGTGTCTGTCAGGTCGATCCGCACGCGTTTGCTTATCACCAAGAGCGATTGACCTTCCGCCTTGCATTTATCGGCAAATACTTTGCTGCCTTTGTCATCCAGGTTTACCGATTTGAACGTGATTTTTCCTGATTTTAACTGGATGGGATATAGCAACTTGATGGCTTTGAGGGATTCGTTTTCCACCGCATTGCAGGTGGCGCATCGGCGGGTGTGATGAAAATAGTACACTTCTACTTTTGCCTCTTTTGCTTGAGGTTGTTTGCCACTGTTGCCTTTTGCGGCAAAAGCTAAAGTTAGCACCGAGACAAACAGGGCGGACAGAATGACCAGCTTCTTCATAATCGATAGATTTTTGTGGTTAATATTTCCTTTAATTCACTGTTGGATGGAACTCGCCCTTTGACCACCACATTGCCATCGACAACCAGGGCGGGGGTACTCATCACATCAAATTTCATTATCTCCAGGATGTCTTCCACTTTGGTGACATTGGCCTGGATGCCATTTTCTTCGATCACATCCTTCACCGCTTTTTCCAGCGATTTGCATTTGGCGCAACCTGTACCCAAAACTTTAATGTCCATATGATTACTTTTTTTTACTGATAATTAAACGTTAATTGCAACAAGTGGTTTTTGCTTTTGAACAGGAAAAAAAAGAAGCATACATCCTTTGGGCCTTTTCCCAGTTTTCTCGATTGATACAATACTTCACTTTGGGGGTTTCGATTTCACCCTGGATGAGTCCTGCATCTTTTAGTTCTTTAAGATGTTGGGAAACAGTTGCCTTGGCTATGGGCAATTCGTTGTGGATGTCGCCAAAATAGCAGCTATCCAAAGAAGCCAGAAAGCGCAGTATCGCAATACGCGTAGGATGTCCCATTGCTTTGGCATAGCGGGCAAGGGTTTCGTTATTGATGTTTACTTCTTCGTTTTCGGGATAAATCATAATCGCAACCTTAATATCATGTTTGTTGTTCGCAAAATTACAAACAATATTTTACCCAAACAAATAAATAGATTCAGAAATTGGAAGAACTAGAAAGGAAACAAGCATGCTTAGCTCTTCATATATCTTATTAGGACAAGTTATTGTTTGCAATTGCTCCTAATTCATTCAACAACTTATTTTTCTTGGAGTAGAGATACACAAGCGAATTTAGCTGAACTCGTGACATAGGTTTTCCTTTATACAAAACAGACCCAACATATATTGCCATCTTTATTTGCGGAACAGATGACTATTTTTTGGAACATCCGCTGCTTCTCCTGAACAAAAGAGATGCGCCATTCTATTCACAAACAATATGGCGCATCGGCATGCAGAAGAAAACAGTTTAAGATCCTGAACAGGTGGTGACTAATTTATATCCACGACCTCCACCGGCAAACCATGTTTGGCCTTCCACTGTCTGCCTAACGGTGACCACATTCGGTGAATCCTTGTTCCATATCACTGTGTTGAATTTTCCACCAGAACTAGCTGTAAACACAATGGGATAGAGTCCCCAATTGGCACTGCTGGCACTATATTTACTTCCAAATACAGAAACCACCCCATCCGTATCAACCGTAATCCTGAAACTTGGCTTGCCTCCTTTCCTATTTCCAAAAATGTTCCAAATATTAGGAACTGTCCCGTTGTTCCAGTAGCTACCGTCAGCAAATTGAACGTTCTGAGTCAACCCTGCTGTATTTTGAAGCTGAAGCTCTTGCGTGGCTATCTTGACACCATTTATTTCTAGCATAAACGAGTTGTCCAAACTGTCTAAATCGAACACAAAACCATAGTCTGCAGCAGGCAAGGTGTCGCGGCTAACTATTTGACTGCCTTTTGGACCAACCTCACTCACGCTATATTTCCATGAAAAATCTTTGGTCACTTCCACCACTTTAACACATGGAAGATCAATATTCAAATTCAAGTTGTACCTGTATCCCGGTGTAATTTTCAGATTGGATACAGTGACAGCCTTGGTGATGTCGGTTCGGGAATCACTCACGTCACCCCTGATCGTTAAGGCATCAATATAGAATGCGGCGGCACTGGTAGCAGCATGAACCAAGGAGGTTGAATCACTTGTAATTGACTGTGTACCTTCTGAAAACGAAGGAAACACAACCGTTCTTCCCGTACTTTTATCACTTCCGTAGGCAATTGTTCCATCCTTCAAGCTCACTGTTGCACTGGTCGCCATTGGTGCAATGCGAGGATTGCTTATGCTCACTAAATAAGCCCCTTGAGTCAAGGCATCCCCAGTAATGGCCAGCTTGGTAGTGATTTGGCTGAATTGGTGCGCCAACGCAACATCCAAGTAGTTTGTTCCTTGCTGAACGGTGAGTTGCTTGATGTAATACATGAATTGATCACTACCCTTGTCCGTAAAAGAACTGAAGACAATCTTCGCATTAGCCAAAGTGGATGAATCGCCGAGGCTTATGTCCGGCAAGCTTGTTGTGCTATTCACCGAATAGACTACAAAAGTATAAGTTTTTCCCACCGTAAGATTCATGAAACTCCCCACCGCACTTTCATTCCCGTAGGCAAAATCCTTATAGGCCACAAACTTCCCTTGACTATCATAAACCAGAGCGCGATATTTCACACCACTGTCCAGATTCTGACTGACAGCAGTGGCACGTGTGGAAGAAGATGCTTCGGATTCCGACGCAGACTGAGAAAGATTCTCTTGCTCCAGAGTAGCTACGATTGCATAGTCATCATTAAAAGGGATAATTATGGGTTTTAGGCTTTCCAACGACGAATCGCTATCAACCGAAACCAACTGTGCTGACTTCAGGCTTTCGGTGTTGGACCCGACACTGACCAGATTCACGCTGACGGAAGCAATACTCTCGTCTCCTTGAATATCTGATTCCAAATTTTGGCAGGAAACCACAGAGACAAACAATGTCAGAAATAGAATTGAACCTGCTAGGTTTTTAAAGTAATTTATATCCATAAGAATAATTCTATAAAAAATGCGTTCCATAAAATCTCACCATTCAATGTCACGGTTGACATCATCCTCTTGTTTCCAGGTTTCCTCTATTTGCCCGTTGTAACTCTTCACCGCCGCAGACGCAGCAATACATTCTTCTAATTCGACCAAAACAATCTCAATTTTGGGAGAAACATACTCTAATTTCATAATTGGCTACTTTCATTAATAATTTGAATTCCTAACTTTACCTATTTAATAAAAATGTGTAGTTCAGTCATATGAGAACAATCGGAAATGTCAATTTTCGTGCCACAATACTAACACCCTATTTTTACCAGCCTGAAGGATGATAATGTATTAGCACATTGTCTTCTATGAAACATAAAGAATCGCATACACAAGATGTAAGTTATTAATAATCAATAGAAAACACAAACAAGTAGCTCAACCCTGCGACTACGTAACAACAGGCAGATAAACAAAAAGAACGAAATAACAAACTTTTGGAGATTGAAGAAAGAGTGGAATTCTTCCACAGTATATCGCAAAACCTGTGGAAATATGCCACAGCGAGTTATCGCAAATTATGTAAGGGGCAAAGCCATTGTCTTTTCAAGTCGAAGGTTAGAGAAGATTGGCAAAAACTCTCGGAACGAAGATTTTTTCGTTTAATGGTAAAGAGAAGGTTGCAGCACAAGCATATTACATCACTGCGTCGCTCGTAATCAATCCATTGCGACACTCGCACTAGCATTGGTGTGTCCGGCACACAACCTGCCGGAAGTTCCCCGCTGCACTTCGCATCCAGTTATGCACAACATCCCGCACCACTGCGTGGCTTTATCCAACCCTCGTCGTTTCGGTACTACCTACTAATCTTCAGGCAAGCGCCGCCTATAACCGATTTGCGGTTTGAGGCGTAAAAATATGCTATCGGATTTGCGCAGGGTTTAACAATGAATGCCAACTGCTAAGGGGAAATAAAAAAAGAGTCCTTGCGAGTTTCCCAACCCACAAGGACTGTAATACAAACTTAATTAACATCTCGGTTTGGAAACTGAACTACACAAAACATTTTGAAACCGAAAGAGTGACATCCCCGCAGGCCTTTCCAGCCTGCAAAGGGATTAAACACATAAAAGACTAGCTACATCCCGACAGGCGACGATAATACCTCAACAACAGTGACGGCAATCCCCTTGCGAATGTTGTGGCCAATTCATGATTTATGGCTTAGAAGAACCCGATTTGTTCCACAAACAAGTACAGCCCCAGGCTTATGTGAACTTTTCCTACGGGAGTGCGACTTCGAGTCGCCGCCCAGGTTAAGCCTTCAGATAGAGGAGCCTTAGCCCTGAATGGTGAGGACCTTCTGCCGCAGCAAAGATCCCCGTCCGCTTCACTCGCCCGATAGCG
>DBTT01000004.1:161993-248710 GCA_002307185.1 Bacteroidales bacterium UBA1309 | reverse complement strand
CGCTATCGGGCGAGTGAAGCGGACGCATCCGCAGTTGCCCTGCTATGCCAACGGTATTTGACTGAATAACTGAATCACTGAATCACGGATAACAGAATACAAGGCTATCCACATTTTCGCCGCAATGCGGTTTACGGGTAGTTTTTGTGTTGTTCATCCCTTTGCAGGCTGGGAAGTTTGGGGGGGATGATGTTTATCCCGGTTTGGACGTTATTTTTTGAATTGAAAGTTTGGAAACCGGGATGTAAATAAACTTATTTTTTTGTGATCCTTATGGGCTGTGAAGCCCGTAAGGATTTTTTTAAAGCCTCACCCCTATCCCCTACCCCCTTGAGGGGAACTGCTTGCGCACACAAAAAAGGTGCGTATCGGTAAATCTATAGAGACGTAATGTGTTACGTCTCTATCTGTTGGGGGGCATCCCGGCCTCAGTTAGACATAGTTCTCCCTCTCCCAAGGAAAGGGAGAACTGGCTTGCGCACGAAAAGAGGACGCATTTCTAGCCACGTAGTGGCGTCATATTAGTAGCCCTGTGCGCAAGCGCAGGGAAAAGGAGATTCAGCATGTGATCCGGAGCCACGCCAGTGGCGACTACAATCTTGTTGATTCCCGGAAGGAAGAGCCGGCGGAGTGAAATTAGCCCCACTAGCATCCTTTTGATGCAACCTCCTTCTTTTTACGAACTTTCACAAACGCATTCTCAAACAAATATTCTACCTTTGCACCGACAATTTTTTAATTATTAATCAACAAATGTTATGCAAAGAAAACGTACAATGAACGCCCAGGCGATCCGCTTCAAGCAATTCTCAAGAAAAGCTTATGGCGTGTTCAACAGCCTGCACAGGGTGGTGAACACCGGCGTTGTATCGACAAGCGTGCTTTTGTTTGCAAATGCAGAAAACGATTCGATCGGAAATACGAAGAGAGGCTACATGCCTTTTGAGCCGCAGGGCCTCGATCCAGACGAACTTCAGGCATTTGAAAACGAACTGCTCTTGGCGACAACAGCCTTGGCCGCGCAAGCATCGGCAAATGTAGGCCCTGTCGAGCAGACAGCCTTTCAGGATGAACCAAGTGTAGTGCCTTGTCGGCGACCATTCATCCAAACAAAAATTCCTCACTTCGCGCCAACCGGCCGCATTCTCCTTTCTTCTTCTCAAAAATTATGTCCTACCATCGGCCATCGCCCAATCCAAGATTTCTTCTCGGAAACGAAGGACAAGCTTTGTCCGCATCTATCTCGCTTTGTGCCTAGATGGAAAGATGATCCCGATTCTTTTCCGGGCTACCCGCAATTCAACTAAATTATTCATATTTTAATTAACAGGACATTTCCTGCATGGAAGAATTGTGCAGATTTGTACTTCTGCATGCCCATGCAACTAATTTTATTCATTCAAAGAAAATGAGGATATTAACTACGATAATCAGTTTTTTATTGCTTTCTGCATGCCCCATGTTGGCTCAAAACGAAAACAGCAATCAGTCATCGACCAAAGACCAAGTCCAATTGGAAGAAGTCACCGTGACCTCTTCCCGCATCGCCACTTCTGTGGCCCAAACGTCGAAGTCGGTGACAATCATTACGAAAGAACAAATCCAAAAGGCGCAAGTGACCAGCATACTCGATTTGCTGGAATATGCTGCCAACATCGACGTACTGCAAAGAAGCCCGCATGGTGCGCAGGCCGACATTTCGTTGCGGGGAGGCAACTTCAATCAAACGGCGGTGCTTGTGGATGGAGTCAACCTGTCCAATGCACAGACAGGACATTATAGCTTTGATATTCCGGTCAATATCTCCGACATCGAACGCATCGAAGTGGTAAACGGCCCTTCTGCGCTCATTTACGGGGCGAGTGCTTTTTCCGGAGGAGTGAATATCATCACGAAAAAAGAGGTTAGGGAGAAGGGTTATGTGAATGTGGGATCGGGAATGCACAACCTGAAATCCATTGAGGCCAGAGGTTCCCTCAAAACGGGAATAGCCAGCCACAGCCTTTCGGTGAGTCAAAACGAGTCGGACGGATACAAGAAGAACACCGATTACAATATTTATAACCTTTTCTGGCAGACCCGTTTCAAGCTCAAAAACAGCAACAAGCTGGATATTCAACTGGGATACAATGATAAAAATTACGGTGCCAATTCCTTTTACACTGCGGCATTTCCCAACCAATATGAATACACAAGCACCTATTCGGCTACAGTGAAAGGTGAATTTGGCTCAAGGTTGAAGTTTATACCGATTGCTTATTGGACACGCCATACAGACCAGTTTGACCTGATAAAGGACTCGGTGTACGGGCGGAATTACCACCGGGGAGACACTTATGGGGCAAATCTTATTTTCCAATACAAATCCAAGCTGGGGGTAACCAATTGGGGCGGTGAAGTCCGGAAAGAGGACATGCTGAGCAGCAAACTCGGTAAAGCCATGGTAAATCCGCACGGAAAATACACTGCATACATCGACCGGGTGAATACCAGCCTCACGTTGGAACACTCCTTGACAATCGACAAGGTCTCCTTGGAAGCGGGTGGATTGTTCAATCACAACTCCTTTGCAGGTGGCACATCCGGGTTTTATCCTTCGGCCAGCGTAGGCTACAATCCGTCCGGCTCGTTCAAGATTGCATCTTCTTGGAGCAAATCGGTACGGATGCCTACTTACACCGAACTGTATTACAACACTGCAACCCATGTGGCCAACGAAAATTTATTGCCGGAAAAATCGGAATCAACCGAGCTGTTGTTCAGATACAGGCATTCATTTATCGAATTGGACGTGACCGGATTTCTGTTGTGGGGAAGAAATATCATCGACTGGATCAAAGAAACTTCTAGTTCCAAACCGACTGCCACCAACATAACCAAGGTGAACACCCAAGGAGTGGAAAGCAACTTGCGCTTCCGCTTGTCATCGCTGACTTCCGTATTAGGGGATAATGCTTCGCTAGCGTTAGGCTACACCCGTATGTGGCAAGATTATGATGCCCAAAACTACATTTCCGAATCGCAAAACAAGCTCAATTACCTGCGCGACAAATTCACCGCTCAGTTTTCGCACCGGGTTTACAAAGATTTCTCGGCCTCCTGGTTCTTCCGCATTCAAAAACGGATGGGAACGTACACCCTATATGAAAACAATGTCAGTACAGGAAACCAAGTTGGTTATCCGGGTTTCTCCACCTTGGATTTGAAATTGGACTACAAGTATGAGAATCTTCGTTTGAACCTCTCATTCAACAACCTGTACAACACCAAGTATGTCGATTTAGGAAACATAGAGCAACCAGGATTTTGGCTGTTGGGAGGAATTAGTTATGTTTTCAAATAAGACAATGCGGTATTTGGCGACCCTTTTTGCATCGATGATTTCGATATCAAACGCATCGGCATTCGAGTTGCGTAACGGGGATCTTATTTTCCAGCAAGCTTGCTCGGGTGAAGCCGTTGGGAATGCAATCAAAAACGTGACCGAAAGCGCCGGCGACTACCAGTTCACGCACGTTGGCATTGTTTATATCCCCGATGGAAAAGACAGTATCTTTGTCATAGAAGCCACGATTCCAGAAGTTCGGGTGGTTTCTTTGAAAGAATATTTGTTCAAGAAAAGCGGCGACGGATGCTATCCAATCTCTGTGGCTGGACGTGTCAAGCAGGCTTATCAGCACTGCATTTCTGCCGCCCTTCAAGAAGCCCTCAAACTGGTAGGGAAATCTTACGACTATGGATTTGCGTTGAACAACAACAAATATTATTGTTCCGAATTGATCTATGATATTTTCTTGAAGGCTAACCAAGGCGATCCCGTTTTTGAACTCAACAAAATGACTTTCAAGCAAAAAGATTCTGATCAAACAGATAGTAATTGGATTCGTTATTTCAGCGAGAAGGGACTTGCTATTCCAGAAGGAGAATGGGGTATCAATCCCGGAGCCATGTCCCGTTCCAAGGTGATCGATCTGCTTGGGCAAATCCAATACAGTGCTACCCGCCGAGGTTCGTCCAATACCATTTGCGGTTTGTTGACAGACTCATTGGGGCGTTGTGTCCATTACGCTTCCGAAAAGGACATCGTGGCGAATAAATGCTTTGTCTGCAAGAAATATTATGCTTGCTACCAATGCCACAACCTCTGCGAGAATCACCCGCTACGTCCTTGGCCTGTCCATCTGAACGATTCCAGCCAGAAGATTGTGTTGTGCGGCAATTGTTTTCAGGAGATCAGCTACCAAGCATATTCTCGGGATTATGTCTGCCCTTTGTGCCACAAGGAGTTCAACCCGAAATGTAGTCTGCATAAAGAGCTTTATTTCAGGTTTGAGAGATAAAATGCTGGTGTAAGCACTATTTAAAGAGGGGAAAATGAATGCTTTCCCCTCTTTTCGCATTTGGGAGCACCACGCAGCATGACTCCGGCGAGCAATCGCCAACTTATACCTTGCCATGATTCTATCTTCAAAAAGTCTTTTCACACACTTTTTATGCTTATATTTGCAACGATGTATCATTTGTATTAAAATACTTGTCCATGAGCGCACTAGAAATCTTGAAGCAGCACAACATAAAAAAAACTCCTGGCCGCATTGCGATTATCAAATCGTTGAAAGAAAGCAAGAGGCCGCTTTGTGAAAGTGAAATTAAAGCTGGCATGGAAGAAAACTATGACAGAATCACTTTCTACAGAAATATCCAGACGCTGAGCCAAGCGGGTGTTATACATAAGATTGTGATAGACAATACAACCATTCTGTATGCGCTTAATCACTGCGAGGAGCATCACCAACACGAAACCCTCCATCCTCATTTTTATTGTGAAGTATGCCACAAGGTGGTGTGTCTTGAAGACGTGAAAAAACCCGACTTTCCTCTTCCTTCAGGCTATACATACTCAAGTAGCGAGATCGTCATCAAAGGGAAATGCAAAATGTGTAACAAGTGACGACCACTTAGCCTAATTAACCTGCACATCCCATTCCCTTCCTTTTATTTTAAAAAACTTCACGGAATTGAACTTGCATCCTGCAATGGAATAAAAAAATGTATTATATTTGCAACATCGTTTCATTTGAAATAATAATACACAAAAAACAGTATGCACAACGAACGGCTGCCTGTAACCATTATCACGGGATTTCTTGGGGCAGGAAAGACAACGCTATTGAACAATATCATAGCCAAATATCCTCAGAAAAAATTCGCCATCATCGAAAACGAGTTTGGGGAGATTGGGATTGATGGAGGGCTGATTGTTGGCTCAAACGAGAATATATTTGAGCTTAACAACGGTTGCATCTGCTGTTCCTTGCAGGAAGACTTTAGCACTACGATTGAAGCACTGATAGAAAGCCCCTTTGAATTCAACCACCTCCTGGTGGAGACAACTGGCATTGCCAACCCCGACACCATCATCAATTCCTTCCTGATGACAGAGAAGATTGTGAAAAACTTCATCTTGGATTCCACTATTTGCGTGGTGGACGCACAACATATGGAGGATTTGATAGCCGACCAGCCCGAAGTGTTGAAGCAGTTGGCCGTTGCAGACACGGTTCTCATCAATAAGGCGGATTCTGTACATGCGGATTACCTCCAACGGCTCCAAACAAAGATCTTATCTTTCAACTATTCGGCAGCCATCCATTCTGTGTCGTATGCCAACATCTCTGAAATTTCCATTCTTGACGTATTTGCTTTTTCCGGAGAAGCTGTGAAAAAATCTACGCTTGCGTTCCACCATCTCGGCGGTATGGGGCTAAGCGACAAAAAAGAACCGCTGATTCGGAAAAAAAGAGACCTCAACCACGAGATAATGAACGAAGGATTTCAGATGGACGGCAGCTTTGATTTTCAGAAATTTAATTTTTGGATCAAAGCCTACATGTTCATAAACCGTTCAAGCATTCTCCGCATTAAGGGAATTATCAGCTTTCATGATGTGGAAGAAAAAGTCGTTTTCCAAGCCGTGAAAAGCAACTACCTGTTCGAGATTGGTGAGCCTTGGGGCGATGAACCGCGATTTTGCAAGATGGTATTCATCGGCAAAAAGATCGATTCCAGAGAATTGGACGAGAACCTCCACGAATTGATGGTCGATAAGCTCAAAGAGGCATAGCCAATATAATTTCCCAAACGAATAAAAACCAAACATAATTTTATGAAGAAGATACCTGTTACTGTGTTGAGCGGCTTTCTTGGGGCTGGCAAAACAACGCTTCTGAATCACGTCCTCAATAACCGCCAGAACTTGCGTGTGGCGGTGATCGTGAACGACATGAGCGAACTAAATATCGACAGCCGCTTGGTGCAAAATGAAACCACCCTGTCGAGAACCGAGGAAAAACTAGTGGAGATGAGCAACGGCTGCATCTGCTGCACCTTGCGTGACGATTTGGTGAAAGAGGTGACAAAACTTGTGGAAAACGGAAGATTCGATTACTTGCTTATCGAAGGCACAGGAATCGCAGAGCCGCTGCCTATTGCACAAACATTTAGCTACGCATTTGACGAGTTGGATATGGATTTAACGAAAAGTACGAGGCTCGACACCTTGGTGACGGTGGTGGATGCACTCAATTTTGCAAATGACTTTATGTCTGTGGAATCTCTCGCAGACAGGGAGCTGAGCGACAACGAAGAGAAAAGCATTGTGGATTTATTGACAGACCAAATTGAATTTGCCAATGTCATCATCATCAACAAGGCAGACCTTGCATCTCCTTATCAGCTCGAGGAGATCAAGCGCATACTCAAGAAATTTAATCCAGAAGCCAAACTTTTGACCTCAAGCTATGGAAAAATAGATCCTTCGGAGATCCTCAATACCGGGTTGTTTGACTTTGCCAAATCGGCCAATAGTGCGGGCTGGATCAAGGAATTGGAAAACGAACACACTCCGGAAACCGACGAATATGGAATCGGCTCATTTGTGTACCGAAATCACCGCCCGTTCCACCCAACACGTTTCGACAACTACGTCAATGACGGATGGCACGATGGGATATTGCGCAGCAAAGGGTTTTTCTGGTTAGCGAGCCAGCCAGGCGATGCCTTGGTGTGGAGCCAAGCCGGACGGATGTCGAACATCCTTCGGGCTGGCTCTTGGTGGGCAACCTTTCCTGTGAAAGAACGCAACCAACATCCTTCTTTTCAGGCAAATGAAGAATACATCATGGGGAAATGGGACAAACGTTTTGGCGACAGGCTCACCGAAATTGTCTTGATAGGACAAGACATGCACGAAGAAAAAATACGTGAGGCACTGGACGCTTGCCTTTGCACCGAGGAGGAGTTAGCCGAATATAAGCTATAAAGAATTAACCGGTCGATACCAAAATTTATCATTTATTACCACCAAAAGAAAGAGGCTGCAAACGGAAATCGTTTGCAGCCTCTGGTTTTATATCAGAAAAACACGATCAGGCTTTTTCAACCCATTTTGCATTTCTCATATCACCTGTTTCAACAAACGCCTTGTGGAAAGCAAAAGCGTTGTACATGTCGAACGGAGTATTTCCTTGCGGTGCGTTGTTCAAATATTCGTACAATTTTTCGCGGTAATCAGGATGCACACAATTGTCGATAATGCACTTGGCACGTTCGGAAGGACATTTTCTGCGCAAATCGGCAACGCCGTATTCCGAGATAATCACCTTCACCGAGTGTTCGCTGTGGTCGGCATGCGACACCAAAGGAACAAATGAACTGATTTTTCCGTCTTTCGCTACGGAAGGTGTCACAAAAATAGACACGTAAGCACCACGGGTGAAGTCACCAGAACCTCCAATACCATTCATCATCTTCGTTCCCATGATGTGGGTGGAGTTGATATTCCCGAAAATATCTGCTTCGATGGCCGTATTGATGGCAATGACACCCAAACGGCGAACAATTTCAGGGTTGTTGGAATATTCTGATGGACGAAGAACCACCCTTTCTTTGAAGAAATCCAGGTTCTTGTACACCTTTTCAATACATTCGTTGCTTACGGTCAATGAGCAACCGCTGGCATAAGTGACACGGCCCGATTCGAGCAAACCGATCACGGCATCCTGAATCACTTCGGTATATACTTCAAAATCTGGAATTTCTTTGCTGTCTCCCATTGCTGCCAACACGGCATTTGCAATGTTGCCTACTCCCGATTGAATAGGAAGGAATGTTTTCGGCATACGGCCTTCTCTCATTTCCTTGATGAAGAAGTTGGCAACATTTTTACCGATCTGTGAAGTCACTTCATCCACTGGGGCAAATCCGTGGCCTTCGTTCGGTGCGTCTGTTTCCACCACGTATATTTTTGCAGGATCCACCTTGATGTAAGGAGTCCCGACTCTATCTCTTACACCAAAAACACCTAATGCAGAACGGTGAGGGGGATCCAAAGGTTCAATGATGTCGTGCAATCCCCTCATTTCTTTGGGATTCCATTTATTGAGTTCCACGATCACCACTTTTGCCACGCGGGCCACTGTTGCTGATATGCCCACGCCGCAAGTTGGAACGATTTCCCCATCTTCCGTCACATCGCAAGCTTCGATCACGGCCACATCGATATCGCCCAACAAACCGTAACGGATGCTTTGGGCCAAAGTGGACAAGTGCAAGTCGCAATAATCAACATCTCCTTGGTTGATCGCTTTTCTCAAATCGTTGTTTGTCTGATAAGGAGCTCTGAACTTGATCGCATTGGCACGAGTCAATTCGCCATCTAGTTTGTCCCCAGTGGATGCTCCGGTAAGAACATTGATTTTGAAAGGATTTCCTTTTTCGTGTTCCGCTTTCGCTATTTTTGCCAACGACACTGGAACTACTTTAGGACAACCTGCATGAGTGAATCCACTGAATCCAACATTGTCCCCATTTTTAATAAGGCTTGCCGCCTCATCCGCACTTACAAATTTTAACGCCATCTTCGTTTATAATCTAGTTATGATTTAATTAATTATGGTGATTTCTTTTTCTTATGCAAAGCGATTTAGCTAAAATGATTGAATAGATATGTTAAAACAATGAACCACACCTACTCTCAGATGTTTACTATAGTAAGCATTGTAATTCTCAAACACGAGACACCTGTAATTGTTAATAATCATTCAGTATGCAAATATTAGCCCGATACAATGCTTTCAGTAGCTATAAATTAACTATTTTTGCCGACCCTGCAAAATTACAAAATAAATGTCTTGCACGGTCAACTTTTATCAAAGAAAATAAATGTAATCAGCTTATTGCTGGCAGCTTTTAGCTAGTAGCTCCCAACAGCAGCTATACGCTACAAGCCAACAGCTAATGGCCTTTAATTTAAAATTTTATGAACGTAGAACAAGGACTGGACTTTAAATCCACGACTGAAGCTGGAGAAAAAAAGCTATTTATCGAAACTTACGGATGCCAAATGAATGTTGCCGACAGCGAGGTCGTGGCTTCCATTATGGGAATGAGTGGTTTCACTGTCACCGACAAACTCGAAGATGCGAATGCGGTTTTCGTGAACACTTGCTCCGTGCGCGACAATGCCGAACAACGTGTGGTGCAACGCCTAGAGTATTTCAACGCTATCAAAAAGAAAAAGCAGAAAGGACTAATTATTGGTGTGCTGGGTTGTATGGCCGAACGGGTGAAGGAAGAATTGGTGGAAAAACACCACGTGGATGTGGTGGTAGGCCCCGATGCCTATCTCGATCTGCCAAGCCTGATCGCATCTGCCGAACAAGGGGAAAAAGCCGTAAACGTGCAACTTTCCAAAACCGAAACTTACAAGGATGTGATCCCCTTGAAAATAGGAGGAAACACCATTTCCGGATTTATCTCCATCATGCGTGGTTGCGACAAATTCTGCACCTATTGCATTGTCCCTTTCACCCGTGGCCGCGAACGGAGCCGCGAGCCGGAGAGCATTCTCAACGAGCTGATCGATTTGCGCAACAAGGGATTCAAGGAAGTGACCGTTTTGGGTCAAAACGTCAATTCCTACCGCTTCACAGCCGCTGACGGGAGCGAAGTGGATTTTCCTGCTTTGCTCGAAATGCTGGCACTCACTGCGCCAAACATGCGTATCCGTTTCACAACCTCTCATCCAAGAGATATGACCGACGAAACCCTGGAGATGATTGCGAAACACAAAAACATTTGCAACTTCATCCACCTGCCCGTCCAATCGGGAAGCAGCCGGATGTTGAAGATCATGAACCGGAAGTACGACCGCGAGTGGTACATGGATCGCATTGCCGCCATCAAACGCATCATTCCCGACTGTGGACTTTCCACCGACATCATGTGTGGATACCACAACGAGACCGAAGAAGACCAACAAGAGACCCTTTCGATGATGCGCGAAGCTGGATTCGACTCGGCGTTTATGTTCAAATATTCGGAACGTCCGGGAACATTTGCGGCGAAAAAACTCGAGGATAATATTTCGGAGGAGGTGAAAATTCAACGCCTTCAACAAATCATCGAATTGCAAAACCAATTGTCAAAAGAAAGCAACGAAAAAGACGTGGGCAAAACCTTCGAAGTGCTGATAGAAGGATTCTCGAAACGTTCCCGGGAGCATCTTTTTGGAAGAACCCAACAAAACAAGGTGGTTATTTTCCCGAAAGGAAATCACCGTGTCGGACAATTTGTGCATGTGAAAATCACAAGCAGCACATCGGCAACACTTTTGGGAGAACCTATTGCCGAACCTGCTATCGTTCAATAAAAAACTTCAAAAACAATTTGTTTTAAGCAAAAACAAGTCGTATTTTTATAAACAAAAGATAGAGTCTATTGTTATTCTTATGATAACAGTTTATTCATTCACTTAAAAATAATAAGTATGAAAAAGTCAAGTATTTGGTTAGGCCTTGCCATTGGAGCAGCCCTTGGAACGGCAATCGGCTATGTAGTCGCTTCAGACAAAAAAGAAGAATGGCTGGAAGATGTCAACAATCTCGTTGACAAAGTGAAGACAGGAGTGAAAGATGCCATCAGCAAAGGCAAAAAAGCAATCGAAGAAGCCGAATAAAAATGAATGCAAAAGAGTCAGACGATAGCACACTCAAAGGATTGATTGAAAGAATCCGGATTGAGCTGACCGAATATACTGAAACTCGCCTCAAGCTGTTCAAGCTTGAGGCCTTTGAAAAAAGCAGTATAGTGGGGTCGTATGTCATCTTCGGACTGATTGTGGCTTTTATTTCGTTGCTGGTGATTATTTTTGTGTTAGGCACACTAGCCATTGTGATTTCGTTGGTTACCAAAAGCATTTTTGCCGGTTTCGCCATTGTGACAGGATTAATTATACTTCTGTTGCTGATTTTGATAGCTAATGGAAAAACGATTCGTACCAAAATAACCAATTCTATTTTATCCATTCTCGCAGATGCAGAAAAAGATGAATAATCAAACTACCACACCTTTAGAAGAGCTCCGCCACGAAAAGCAGAGGCTCAAAAACTCTTGCAAGCTGCAGGAAAACAAGTTGCGTGCAACTTTGGAATATGTGGAGGACAATTTGATTCCGATTTCTCTTGGTGCAACTGCTAAAGCATTTACCAATCCCGGCAAACTCGTATCATCCTTCAAATCGTCTTCATACGACCAGGAAACATCCCAAGGCAGTGGTCTTTTGGGACTCATACCGAAGGGAATTGTAGGTTTTGCGTTCAAAGCCGCATTTGGGTTTTTCATCAAAAAGAAATTTGGCAAGAAATCCATCACCGGAAGGATACTCGGCACAGCCTTGCCCTTGGTGGCACCGGTTGCAGCCACTGCCTTGAGTTTTTCGCAACCCTTCATCTTGCAGTTTGTCAAAAGTAGGGTTGCCGCATACTTTGCATGGAGAAATAAGAAGGCAAGAAAATAAAAGTTCAGACACAATATCCAAAAGCCACCCATTCTAAAATATCGAATCCCGGATTTTTCATTTCGAAAATCCGGGATTTGACATTTTTAAATTAAAACAACGTGTTTATTTTTTCACCACTTTTGCCATATCTATCATCGTAGATAGTTCTTGTACGGCCATTTCGTTGCTGCCGCTAAACCCGGTAATCTTAAAGCGGATGTTGCCATCTCCGTCGATCACGAATTTAGCAGGAATACCTTGCAATTTGTAATCTTTAGCCATTTTGTTAGATTTGCTGACGGGGTCTTTTGTATCCATCAACAAATGGAAGCTGTAATGATTGTCGCGTAAATATTTCGTAGCTTCCTCCAGTGGATGTTCAGTTTTCTCCCAGGTGTGTATGAAAAGAAATTTCACATTCGGATCGTCCCTGTATTTATCGACAGCCAGCTGCATGGCAGGAAAAGATTTTTTGCAAGGAGTGCACCAGGTGGCCCAGAAATCCAAGACAACCACTTTTCCCTTTAGCGATGCGAATGAAACTTCATTGCCATCGGCATCCTTCACCGAAAAAGCAGGAGCTGCTTCCTTGACTTCCATCTTGCTCACTTCCGCCTTCATTTTCCTCATCTGGATATCTCGTTTTGGGCGCAGGAATTCTTCGTAGCCTTGTTCCGAACCATTCAACTTCACATACAGCTTTTTGTACAATGTTTTGCCCTGAGGTTCCATCTCTTGCTCGGAGAGCATCTTGTCAAGTGCGCAGAAAGCTTCCACATTGCGGCCTAAAGCAGAAAGGATGGAAGCGTAAACGATTTGTTCCTGACCAGAAAAAGGTTTTTCCTCAAACGGCACTTTTGTCATGTAAGCAAGTGCTTCGTTGTATTTACGCTGATCGGCGAGCACTTTTGCATAGATCCTGCAATAGGCGGGATACCCAGTGAGTACAAACATGGTCTCGTTGTCTTTCTTTCCTGCTTTCTTGAACTCTTCGGCATTGAGTATTGCCTTTTGGAGGAGAGGAAGTGCGGACAAGGTGTCTCCTTTCTGGAGAAGCATTTGCCCGATACTGGCCGATCCTTCACCAATCCAAACTTTCGATTGAAGCTGCCCTGCATATTCGACAGCTTTGGCGGAATTCCCTGCTCTTGCGTAGGCGCTGCCCACGCTATGGCGGGCATAGTCATATATGATTTGTTCGGAAGGAAATTTCTGGGGCGGGAACTTTTTCAACCAAGCAAGTAACAACGCCTCCTTCTTTTCGGGAACGACTTCGTCGTATACCTTTTGCACTTCCGTGTTACGAACGAATTCCCCACGGGGAAATTTCTTGCGGATGACTTGTCCTAGCGAATCTGCCGTGGCATTCATCTCCAACCGGTTGAAGAAGTTCATTGCCAGCAACCAGTTTTTTTCTTCTTTGCTCTTCAACTGCCCGTATAACTCCGATTGCAGTTTCACCTTGTCTTGAGGATCTGCCGAATTCGATAAAGTATTGAATTTTCGTTGTAAGCTGTCTAATTTGGTTTCTCCTTGCGCATGGACAGCCAACAGGCTACCGCATACAAAACAGAAGAGCAATAAACTCTTGATCGAATTGATTTTCATTTTCAATTTTATTATAAATAGCGTGTGTATTTCAAATAAGACAAAGAATATATCACACCACTAAGTAGATAATACTATGCGAAGCAATATATTCTTTTCTGATTTATAAGGGATTATTCTGCACTTTGGGCAGTGATGCTCACAATTTTGCCCCAACCAGTTGTGACATAAGGGTTGGAATGCGTGGGTGCGAATGATGAACCATACATCCAGCGAGGTATGCCAGCATTGTTGTCGATTTCATATTCAACCAATTTTCCCTCTTTGGTGACTTCATTCCATACGGCAATCCATAGAATGGCCCCGGCAGTGGGAAAACCGGCTGAGTTCCAAGTGTAAATAGCAGTCACAACCTCCGAAGCATCGCAGTTATAAACTGTTTTGGAATCGGTCTGGCCAGTTGAGGGGCTGAAAGAATAAACCGTCTTGTCGGTAGCATAAAAGAAGGCATAGCCAGCATTGTTTGAAGCATATAGCTTGGCGTTGGCAATGTTCTCGCAGCCGGACAGATCTATCTTCGAACGGGACCCATAGGCTGAAAGGTCTCCGTTGTCAACCCGGTTGTAGAAGTTGAACATATACAGGTAATATTTTGAAGCATCCGGCACAATGCAATAGGTATATTCTGCATATCCGTTGAAGATGGCAACCGGATTGGCAGGCAATTTGTTGGCATCCAGATAAGCACTGGCCGAGGTGGTCTTGAAGCTGCTAACAGAAGTTCCGTAGGCGTAATAAGGCCGGAAACACATGTTCTTGGTGTCGTAAATAACCTGGTCGGCAGTGATTGCTCCAGAAACGGGGCGATAGGATGCCTTGGTTCCATGAGCGAGGTAGTTGCCAGCCACATAGTCGCCGGCAATGGGAGCTGAAAACTTGCGGTCGTTGGTCTTGTTGGTATAGAGCGTGTATAATTTCCCGTCATTGACCAAAAAGTCTGCCGAATTCATGAAGACAGCACTTTGGGGAGTGTATGAAGGGACATCATAAAAACTACTGCTCCAGTTATTCATTTGCTGAAGTCCTACGTTGTTGAGACGGAGCATCGTCTGGTCCGTGAATACCAAATAGCCATTTTTGAGTGTGGCTCCGGTATGTGTTCCCTTGATCAACAGCGGCTTTCCAGGAATGGTGTTTCCCGTGGCGGCGCTATAATACTTCGGGTATTTTGCATCGGCACCATAAATAAGCATCAAGGAAGAAACATAGATATCTATGTCGGTTTGTCCATCATATTCCGACAACATGTATAGGCCGCTTTTTGCACCTACTTGCTGTACATTAATGTATTGCTGTTGTGCTTGATAAAAAGCACGTTGCCCTGTGATGGAATCTTCCGCCATGAAGTAGAACCGGTAGGTGGCCGGGCTTAAGTTGACGATCCAGTCGAGCTTTTTGGTGTGTGCAATCGTGTCTGCCGGTGGATATGTCATTGTGTTGCCATCACGCACTTGCACATACTGGCCGTTCACCAATGGAACAACAAACCACCTGTAACGCAAATGATCCATGTTCTTGTATGTCACATTTGGCTCGAACTCGATGTGCTGCCCCGGGGTGAGCTGTGTCACCAAAGCTAGGCGGTTCTGGATGCCTATCGTGTCAATTTTTATGAGTCCAACTTCGTCATCCGTCAAATAGTCGTAGCTCCCTTTATCGTCGTAACAAGAGGTGACAACTATGAGCAGGAACAAAGAATAAAATATATATTTCAGGATATTCATACCTTTTCCGTTTAAAAATTAATTATCAAAACTTACCAATTTTCCAGTTTCATCGGTCAATGGAGCCTCTGGATGTTCCTGGTTGTATTTGTTGAGGGCATTCACCAGCTTTATCTTATAGTATTGCAATTCGGCCCAGGTCATGGTGGTTGTGTCGAATTCCGAGATCCCCGCATTGTTAATCATAAAGCGGTATTTCACATCGCTATACGACCCGAAAAACTCTTGAAGGCTGGTCCAATTGCTAGGCTTGCTCAAGATGTCGTTCCATTTGAGCAAGAGGTGGTCTTGGCTGCTGATCCCTACTTCAAAATCGGCCGATTTTTGCACGGCAATATACAGGCGTGCTGTTGTTTGCTGCAGGCTTGCAGCCCGTTTCAATATGACAGGAAAGGTGGCCGAATTGGCTCCGGCTGGTATCACCACCGATGCGGGAACTGTATATAAGTCGGCCGAGGCTGTGGTTTTGCCGGTTACGACCTCCAACTTTGCTGTACGGTCGTATTCGGTCGTGTTGCCCATTACCCACAGTGTTACATTCAGTTGTTTTTGGGTTGTGTCGGCCGGATAGGTCACAAACGAAAATTGCAAGGAATCTGTTCCCAATGTCCATGAACTAGGGCCAACAATGCGCACACGCGGCACATCCTGATAATAGAACCCGTCATTCTGGCAAGCTGCTGCAAGAAGCATTGTTGCGAGCAAGGCGATTGACAATTTTATATAATTCATAATTATTCCGTATTTTACGATAAGATTCAATTAATTGGTATATCCACCTAATTCTTGATCCACGGATGGAATAGGCAATACATAAATAGCTTTCGAGGGAGCGACACCCGCCCCTTTGATCTCCGAAGCGTTCAAGCGTTTGTAGTAGAAAAACAATTGGCCGCCTTCCCCTACAAACTCTTTGCGGTATTCTTTCCATATCTCCGTTTGTATTTCCTCAGCACTCAGGTTTGTCTCCAAGGGGTAGCTTCCCAAATTGCGGGCGTCCCTCACTTCATTCAACAAGGTTGCTGCACGCTCCGGGTCGGAATCCTTCAAGCATTCTGCGGCAATATAGAAGGCCTCCGTCATGCGAATCATCGGATAAACGTTGTTGTAGGCGCTATTCTCATAATACCATAACTTGCACAAGTATTTTTTGTCCCCATCTATTTGGTAACCCTTCAAAAACCGGTAGTCGTTGCCATAAGCCTTGCTATCGACTTCATAGATCTCCCGTGCTTTATTTTCGGAAGGGCTCAGGCTTTCCGTAGTGGAGGCCGCTTTGAAATAGTAATTGGCAATATCTTCCCAACCGTTTATTTTTAATTGGAATATAAACTCAGGGGTGAAGGCATGGTCTGTCTCGTAATCCTGTGCTGCCTCAACAGAGGTCGCATCCACCCACCGGAAGGGTTTGTTGAGCGCACTGCTCTCGGCAATTGCCACAATTTCATTTGCGTATTTCAAGGCATTTGCTTTGTCGCCAATCCATAAGTAGGCGCGAGCCAAAGATGCTACGGCAGCATAATAGTTGAAGTGGGATATTCGGGACGAACGGAATGAAAATGGCGTTGCGCTTGTCTTGAGAGAGTCTGAGCCAAGGCATTTGCGAGCTTCCAGCAGGTCATTCAAGACCAACTGCATGGTAGCGTTCACCGTCTTTTGAGATACAAGCTCGGGAGAATATTCGGTAACGTAGGGGACCCCACTCGCATTGGCATCGTAGGCTGGACTGGAAGCAAACAACCTCATCATTTCCAAATGCAAAAACCCGCGTAACCCCAAAGCTTCCCCTTTATATACATTGTAATTGTTGTTGCTAAAGATGGTTGTGTCAGCCTTGTTGATATTCCTCAACATGACATTGAGGTTGGCAATGCATTTGTATGTGTTGCTCCAGATGCTATCGATTCTAATCCGGGTACTCGTTTCCGTATAATTATATTCGGAAGGGTATAGCCAACCACCGTTTGCATCCACATCGTAGCTTTGGGATAAAACTTCGGTGAAGCCGATCCCCATCTGGAGGCCATACATGTTTTTGTTGGTCATTGCCGTATATACGCCTGTCAGTTGGTCTTTGTACCCATCTTCGGTCTTAAAATGTTCCTCTTCTTTTATTTGCGACTTGGGGCTGACATCCAGCCAGTCGTTGCAAGAAGACACTGTGCAGACAAACAATGTTGCCAGAATCAAGGCCTTTAACTTGCCATATTTTATATTTGTCATCATATCAACTTGTTTTTAGAATGTTGCTTGTATAGAAAATGAGAATGTGCGGGCAAATGGATAGCTGATGCCTCTTTCTGTCTTAACCGAAGATATGACAAACAAATCGTTGGTATAGGCAGACACCCGGAGACGTTCCACAAAGGAGGCTTTCATAAATGCACAATCGCGAAAATCATAATAGACACTTGCCGAATTCAGAGAAAACAGGTTGTAGTCTTCCACAAACCGGGAGGTGGGATAGGTGACGGTTTGATCGGAGATGGATTTGTAGAGCGCAACATCCCCGGATTTTTGCCAACGGTCGGTGAAAACACGCTTGTCAACATTGTATTGCAGGGCTGCATTTTCCACCTTGTCAACCAATGTTTGGTTG
Organism: Bacteroidales bacterium UBA1309; assembly: GCA_002307185.1. Classification (GTDB taxonomy): domain Bacteria; phylum Bacteroidota; class Bacteroidia; order Bacteroidales; family Dysgonomonadaceae; genus UBA1309. The sequence continues at coordinate 230,940 of DBTT01000004.1, read as the reverse complement.
TATATCTGGCCTCCCCAGCGATAACTTCCCGAGACGGAAAACCCGAAATTCCTGATCTCTCCATTGAACCCGATGATGCCGTTGTATTTTGGTTGCCCATCGCCACAAACTACCTGGTCTCCCACATCGTAAGTGTAAGTAATGGTGCCGTCTTTTTTCACAAAAATTTCCTTTCCTGTTTGAGGATCGATCCCCAATGACTTGACAGCCCATATCGCATTCATCGATTGCCCCTCATAATATTTCACGGCTGGAATAGAGCTTACATTTGCATCCTGGCTGTCGTTCCATGCGCGCAATCCATTCGAAATCTTTTTCAAAGTGTTCTTGTTGTGCGCAATGCTTCCATACACATTGATATAGTTCCGCTTTTTCTCATATAGCTTATAGTTGAGATATGCCTCAAACCCTTTGTTTTCGACCTTTCCCAAATTGGCCACGTAAGACGAAAATCCAAGGGCTGAGGGAATGGAAACATTGGTAATCATCCCGTCGGTGTTGGAGACATACCAATCGAAGCGACCCGACAAACGATCCAAGAAAATGAAATCAAGCCCAAGGTTTGTGTCAAATTTCTCCTGAAAATGCAAGTCTTCGTTGGCCAAGCCTTTCACATAAGATCCTACCGATCCGTCGTAAGATGCATCGCTATAATAAACAAAAGTGGGCATCGCATCATACGAACTGAATCCTTGACTTCCCGTGTAACCATAGGATCCTCTTAGCTTCAATTTTTTAACGGCACTGCTCTCTTTGAGAAAAGCTTCGTTGTGGATGTTCCAGCCTCCTCCGATCGACCAGAAAGAATTCCAGCGGTTGTTGGCGCCAGCTTCGGAAGACCCGCTTAAGCGATAGTTTCCATCGAAGAGGTATTTGTTGTCGAAGGAATAATTCACGGAAGCCAATGCACCGCAGCTTCGGGATATGCCCTCCGTGCCTGTTGGGCGGCCATCATCCTCGTATTGGAGTGCTGCGCTTATGTCACTAATCTTGTCGCTTGGAAATCCTTCCGCAGTGATAGCTGAGCTGGAATAGGTATTGTCACTCAGGTTTACTTGTCCATTGAAAAACAGCAAATGCTTGTCTTTCGTAAGGGAATAGCTTACACCCGCATCAGCATTCAGGTTGAGGTGCTTTCCATTGGCTTGGTAATAAGAGCCTTTGCGATATTCATCCGTATAGGAGGCAAAGTCTGTGTGGTCGGCAGATTTGAAGACATCCTGGGTTGTCAATTTGCGGAAAATGCCGAGACGTCCGGTTAGTTTCAAATTATCAGCGAGCTGCCATTCCAAGTACAGGTTGTTGGTGATATTCGTATAACTTGTATTGTTAATCGTGTTCAGGGTTGTGTTGTAGATTGGATTGAAGTAAGTGCCCGCAGTACCGTTATTGTCCGTGTAATTATAGCTTTTGGTAACGCTTCCATCGTCATTGTAAATTCTGCTATAAGGATTCATGGCAGCATAACTGGAAAAAGCTCCCCAAGGCGATTCGTTGCTGCTGTTGTAATCCACGATCAATTTGTTTCGGAAGAGAAAATTCTTGCTGCTGCGGTAAGCCAATGTCACTCCTCCGGAGAATGTATTCCTGTCTGAGCCTTTCATCACCCCTTCTATGTTGTTGTAAGAAAGATCCACCCCGTAAATCATTCCGGAATTTCCTCCTTCCATGTGTAAGGAATGTTTTTGACCCACTCCGGTGCGTATTGGCTGTGCCAACCAGTCCGTATCAACACCTTTCAGAATCTCCATCAACTTGCTGTTGTAAGTCTTGTCAAGTGCTATTTGGCTCAATGCGTTAGAAGAGGTGTAAAGTCCGGCCATCCGCTCCACCTCGAGTTTCTGCCTTGCATTGGTCAGCTCATAGCTGCTCAAGTCGGGTGCTTGAATGTTGCCATCTCCAGTGTAAGTAAACCTGAGTTTGCCTTCAGCTGGGCGTTTTGTTTCCACAACAATCACGCCATTCGCCGCCTTTGCGCCATACATCGCTTTGGCTGTAGCATCCTTCAAGGTGGTCACGCTCTCCACTTGGTTGATGTCCAAGTCCATGATTTTGCTTAATTCTGTTTCAAAGCCATCCAGAATAAAAAGCGGCTGATTGGCGCTTGATGCGTATTCCCCTTGGATATCTGCAATCGTGGAACTTCCGCGCATCTGGTAATTGGGTAAGGCATTTGGGTTGGAGCCTGAAGTTAGATTTTCTATCTGAAGAAAAGACGGATCTATATTTTTCAAGCTCTGAAGCAGATTTTGATTGCCTACCCTGCGCAAGTCTTCCCCCTTCACGGTGGTGACTGCTCCGGTAAATGTGTTTGCGCTCCGAGTGAAAGCACCGTTGACCACCACTTCGTTTATCGTGAGCGAATTGTCTTCCATCACCACTTTTAGTTCTGTGCCACGGAAGGGTACGGTGAGTTTTTTTTGGCCGATGAAGGAGAAAGTCAGTTTTTCCACCTTCATCCCATCGGGAATATCTATGTCAAACTCTCCGCCGGCATCGCTTATCCCACCCAGGCTGCTATCGTCAGCTACAATGTTGACTCCAGGCAAGGGGTTGCCTTTTTGGTCGATGACAATTCCGGAAATCTTCCGCTTAGGATCCACAGGTTTCCCCGAATAGATGGTCACAAAGATGTTCTTGATCTTATAGGCCAGCGGAAACGGGGATATGATTTCCCGAATCGCTTCATCCAGCGGTTTGTTTTTGATAGATGTCGTCACCTTGTAGTTTTGAATCTCGTCGTAGGTGAAAAGTATCTTGTACTTCGACACCTGCTCCACTTTTTTCAAAGCCGAAGGTAACGGCTCATTTTTAAACTCTAAGGTCACACGAGGGAGTCCTTCTTTGGGGGTTTGTGCAATGGCATTGCCCGAACCACCGGATAAGATCAGAAGCACAGTGGCTGCAAGCTTCCAGAACGAGATCCTACCTAAACCAATTAAACAATCTTTTTTTTCCATATAGACTAATTATACAAATAAAACATAATTATGAAATATATACGGTCAAATAATATTTTAGTCCTTTTTTGTATAAAATAAATGTCATTTAGAAAGCAAATCGGTGAAAAAATATTCATTTTAAAGCAAAGAATTCACATTTGCAATGCCGCAAAGAGGGTATTTTTACATAAGCATTCAAGATCTCTTTTTCTTTGTCTAATAATTTGAATATTAATAAAATAAAAAAGACAAACTTGGATAAGTTTGTCTTTTTCAAGAAAATATATTCAAAAAAAGCGATTAATTATTTTTTTTGTCGTTGATCGAAATTTTATTTTTGATTTTTGTGGCATGGAGATACTTAAACTCGTTCAGGTTTTCTATCACCTCTTCAATTCCAGCATTCCGATTCACCACAAAATGCATCCGGTATGCCATCAGGGAAGATTTTTCTATTTCAATATCCACGTTATACCAACGTCCAATATCTGAAAGCACCTCCCCCAGCGCCACATTGTCGTAATACAAAAATCCATCTTTCCATTGGATGTAGTATTGGGGATCAATATCTTTGATTTCGAGAGTCTTGTTTTTAAGGGAAACATCTTCGCTTGGCAGCAACTTTATGTTTTTCTTCAGGTTGGGGACATCCACCACCACCACGCCTTCGATCAACGTTACGTGGGGATCACCGCCTTTATAAGCCTTGACGTTGAATTCCGTGCCGTAAACCCGCGTGCTTAGCTTTTCGGTTTTGACCACAAACGGTATTTTCGGGTTCTTCACCACTCTAAAATAGGCTTCTCCCTCCAAGCTTACCCTTCGCTCCGATCCTTCAAATTGTGTAGGAAAGGTCAGCTTGCTGCCTGCGTTCATTATCACCTCGGTGCCGTCGTTGAGCACCACCACATAGTCTTTTCCATAGGAAGTTTGAATGGTCCGCATCTCAGGGGTATGGTCTTTGGCTTTCGAGAAATCAGCCTTTTTCGAATCTAGGCTCACCCCAGCTAGGGGATCTGAGATTTTCACTTGATCCGACAGCACTTCTTCGGTCTTGCCCAGTTGCATGGTGATTGCCATTTTCTTTTCTTGGGCAAGGAAGACTGTCACCGGCCGATTTTCCAGGTAGCTGTCATACAAGCGGAACGTGATCAATACCAAAACAACGGCTGCCACACCTGCCGCTGTGCCTAACAGGAAATAACGCTTTTTTTGCGATCGGTTGGCGGATACAGGCGGAGTAAAGTGGTGTCCCGGATCAATATTTTGTTTGAATTTTGCCCATTCTTCTTCAATGGCAGGCTCTTCGAAATTGTTCCGGAGCATGGCCTGTCTGCATTCAAACGCCAATAAACTATCAGAGAGAAAGGCTGAATCTTGCGACTGATCTGTATTTTCGTTTATTCTCGACATAACAGTTCTTTGTATCAATTAATACGTCATAACCTCAATTTTGGTTACTCCCTTTTTTATAATTTACTGAAAATTCTTTTCGAATAATCTCCAATCCTTTCATAACATGCTTCCGAATGCCACTTTCGCTCATTTCAAACATATCCGCTATCTCCTTGTATTTCTTTTGGTGCAAATAGTTTTGCTCCATAATCATTCGGGTCATCGTGGGCAAACCTTGAATGATATCCATTATTTTTTGTATGCGCTTTTCTGTTTCCATCCACGACTCGTCATCCATCTCCGAAACCAGCTTCTGGTGTTCCTTGATGTAGGATTCTTCCACCTGGGCATGCCGGATGTGATCTATGCAGGAGTTGCGTATTCGGTTGAACATGTAGGCATGAAGTGTTTCAGGTATGATCCCGTCGCCTTTTTCCCATACATGTTTAAATGCCTCGCTAACTATATCCTTGCATATTTCCGAATCAGAAATAAAATGTAGCGCATAGTAATAAAAACGCGAATAATTCTCCCGAAAAAACTTTTCAAAAAATTTTTCCTTAAAAGAAAAATCACGATCCTGACTCTTTTCAATATCCATAATTCACCTTTAAATCTTTGTCATTTAAAAGATTGCAAAAACAAACGGATAAGCTTATCCGTCAAGAGCCATTTGCCATGCTATTGGGCAAAGATACAAAATCTTGAGATAAAAAGGAATCCGTCAGAGAGCGCCTACTTAGCGCAAGCGAAGTGTCCCTGTCCCAAAAAAGCAGGATGAGGCGTAAGTGCAGCCATAGGTTTGGTTTCCAACATAGCAGATTTACATGCACAAAAGAACAAAAAAACAATCTAATTTGCTAAAATATGAAAGATTTTATTCCCGATATATTCTTTTTTTGAATTAAAAAGCCAAAATATTCTTACTTTTGTATAATGTCGAATTTGTGATGGAATTGGGGCTAGATGATCTGATACGTCCATTAAAAAGGCAATCCGTCCATTCGATCATGTAGAATCCTGCATCGACTACATAAACAGATAAAAATGAATAAGATTAAAGGTGTAATAACGGGCGTGGAATCTTCCTCCAATATTTCGCTGGCTACTATTCAAGCGAATGGGAAAACCTTTTCGTCCTTGATTATCGACACGCCGGCCAACGCTCTTTATCTCGAAGAGGGGAAAGAAGTGTACGTACTGTTTAAAGAAACCGAGGTGTCCATAGCCAAAGGACGAACCGGGCTTATCAGCATGAACAATGTGTTGCAAGTGGTGGTCACCAAAATTTCGAAAGGGGATGTCTTGGCCCGCCTCGAATTAGATTTTGACGGCGCTTCGATTGTGTCAGTAATCACTACCCGTTCCGTCAACAGGCTCGGACTGTGTGAAGGCGATACCGTGGAAGCTTTGGTTAAGTCGAACGAAATCACATTGATGGAGGTGTAATAGCATGAATGAGTCATTTGTTGAAACGCTGGAACTGACCTTTGAAATATCATTGGTCACCACAGGCATACTTTTTTTCTTAAGTATCCCTTTGGCCTATTATTTAGCCTATTCCAAAGCTCGATTTAAGCATCTGATCGAAACATTCGTGAGTTTGCCACTGGTGCTTCCCCCTTCGGTGCTGGGCTTCTACCTACTCTTGGCATACAGCCCGTCACATCTGCCGGGAAGTTTCATCCAGAACGAATTAGGCATTCAATTGGCTTTTTCCTATTTGGGAATTGTCATCGGCTCTGTTCTTTTCAGCGTCCCGTTTATGGTGTCGCCCATACAGGCCGCTTTCGAGAGCTTGCCCGTTTCCTTGAAAGAGGCTTCTTATTCTTTAGGCAAATCGGGGACTTACACCTTGATCCGGGTTTTGCTTCCGAACATCAAGCCTTCTTTAATGAAAGCTATTGTCCTCACCTTTGCCCACACAATCGGCGAATTTGGCGTGGTGCTGATGATCGGTGGAAACATTCCGGGCAAAACGCGGGTGGCTTCGATTGCCATATACGACGAGGTGCAGTCGCTCAATTTCGGTGTGGCGCACCAATATGCACTCATCTTAGTCTCCATTTCGTTTGCTATTCTGATGGCAATCCATGTCTTGAATCGGAAAACCAATAAACACATGCTGTAATGATCGAAATCGACGTAAAAAAGAATTTGCAGACAGCCAATGGACCGATGTGCCTTTCGTTGAAAATGAATTTGGAAGAAGATAGTTTGTATGCTGTTTTTGGCAAATCAGGTGCTGGCAAAACAACACTTTTGCGTATGTTGGCCGGACTGACTTCTCCAGATGAAGGCTCCATCAGGGTAAACGGCCAAGTTTGGTACGACAGAAACCAGAAAATCAACCTGAAAATCAAGCACCGAAATATCGGGTATGTTTTTCAAGATTATGCCTTGTTCCCCAACATGACCGTTTTGCAAAACATTGAATATTCCCTAGACAAAGGCAACAAGTCCCTGAGCGATGACATAATCGAGGTATTCAATTTGGAAAAACTAATCCACCGCAAACCCGATATGCTTTCCGGAGGGCAACGGCAGCGGGTGGCTCTGGCGCGCGCCTTGGTACGCAAGCCCCATATCCTGCTGCTTGACGAACCCCTTTCGGCCCTTGACAACGAAATGCGGAATCGACTGCAAGACGAAATCCTCCATGCACACAAAGAATTCAATGTGACCACGCTCCTTGTTAGCCACGACATACCCGAAGTGTTCAAGCTTTCGGATTGGGTGTATGTCCTCGAAGACGGTGAAATATCAAAACAGGGAAAGCCTTACGATGTGTTCACAACACACAAAATCAGCGGCAAATTCCAATTTGTCGGCGAAATTCTCAAGATAGAAAAAGACGGTTACGTGAATATTGTCACCCTGATGATTGGCAACAGCTTGGTGAAAGTGATAGCTGATGAAGAGGAAGCCGAATCGTTTCATATTGGCGAGACAGTGATTGTCTCCTCAAAAGCCTTCAACCCGATACTTTCGAAGCTGTAGAAAGAGGGTGGGAATGCTGCTCAAAATTTTCGCTCAGATTTTCGCTTTCGCAGCATCCCACAGCAGGCTTTAGATGTTCGCTGACAGCCCATTCTTCGAGTTCCACCTCATTTGGGATTTCGAGGTGCTTTGGTATTCGCTTCTGGTATTTTAGATTTGCTGAAAATCTCCTATATTCTTGTTTTTTATCAACATTTTCACATCGAATTCACGTTGTTTTATGCGTCGAATCAACTATAAGATTTCACTGCGAGAGACTTAAAGGGGTGGCTAATTATTGGCCGGTGAATATAATTCATCCGAATTTGTTGATCTAGGTTACATGCTTGCTCATAAATAAAATAGCCTATGCTGCCCACCTAGGCCATAAAAGAAAAGTTCGTTCCCTAAATATCGAGGACGAACTTTTTACATTATGTGAAACTAATCTAATTATTTCTCTGTCAATAATGTAGTCATCTTGTTGTTTTGAGTCATATTCAAAACTACCAAGTAATCCCTGTATTGTTTGTCTGACAAAACGGCTTTCACGTTTGCCAAGTTGAAGTACAATACTTTATCCAAATCTTTACTGCTTGCTTTACCTTCAGCGATTTGTTTTTCAACGATGTCCTTTTTCTTTTCAGTTTCGTTGAAGATGTATTTCAAAGCATTACATTGATCGTAATCAGCCTTGATGTAGCGAGACAAACCAGTGAACGTCTTTTCGTTGTTCAATTTGTTCATAAAATCATAGTCTGAAGCAAAGCTTGCAGAACTAAACGCTAAAAGCGCAATTGCTGAAATAAATAACTTTTTCATAACCTAAAACCTTTTAATAAACAATCTAATAACCTTTAAAAAAAAAACGACACCATGATCCTTCTGAGGTTTTCATGGTGTCTCGTATATTTTTAATTTTCAATATCTCCTTATTGATGACACAAAGATACGTGTATAAAATACCCTTTTCAAAATATTATAAGCTAAATAACGTTAACGAGGTGTGTTTTTTATGTTTTACAGCATGATTATTCCTGTTTAGTGTGTGTTTTACAACATAATTTCCCGTTTTGAATAACTTGTAATAAGTTTGTAATATTTTGATAATAAGAAAAATACTATCCATTCCAGATCTCCCAAGCTGCGATTGCTTGCAATTCCAGCATTTTTGCTCCGTTTTTTACCTTTGCGTTTTTATTTTTTCCCAATTTCAAGAATTTTGTTTCTTCGGGGTTATAAACCAAATCAAAAAGTAAATTTTCTTCTCCCAGCAATTCATAAGGTATTTCTGGGGCTTCATCAACATTTGGGAAGGTTCCGAGTGGTGTTGAGTTCACAATCACTTTGTATTGGTTCAGCACTTCTCGGTTCAGATCGTCGTAGGTGAATTGACCTTCAGCAGGCCGTCTCGAAACGTATTTCGTTTCTAATCCAAGATTAAGCAATCCCCGCCGAACTGCTTTGGATGCTCCGCCAGTTCCTAAGATCAGCGCTTTTCGATGTATCTCAGGCTGAATAAGTGGTGCTATGCTGTTTTGAAAGCCCACCAAATCGGAATTGTAACCTACCAAACGGACTTTTCCCCCATTTCTTTCGATGCGGATCACGTTCACTGCACCAATTTCCTGTGCTTGAGGATCAAGTTCGTCAAGAAAAGGAATCACTTTTTCCTTGTAAGGGATGGTCACGTTTAACCCCCTGAGTTCGGGGTTTGCAGCAATAATTTCAGGCAATTGGTCGATGTTCGGAATTTCGAAGTTGAGGTATTCGGCATCCATATTTTCCCTTGCAAATTTTTCAGTGAAGAATTTGCGGGAAAAGGAATGCTTGAGCGGAAATCCGATAAGGCCGTATTTTTCCATAGGTTGAAAGCATTTTTTTAATATAGTGGTTTGGAAAAGATTTCAGGCAAGAAGTGCGGTGGGCTACCTATTTCGTGGCCAAGTACATGGAACAAACGCCAAAGGTGTAAGTTTTGTATTTGGCTTCTGAAAAACCGTTTTTGAGCAGCACCTCCACCATTTCCTTGCCTTGCACAAACGCTTCGATTGATTTAGGTAGGTAGGTGTAGGCTTCCTTGCTTTTTGACACGAGGCGACCGACAGTTGGGATGAACAGCCGGGAATAGATCCAGTAGCCTTGCTTCATCGGAAATTGCCTCGGTGTGCTTAGCTCGAGAATCATCAATTGCCCCCCTGGTTTCAAGACACGCCGTATTTCTTTCAACCCCTTGTCCAAATCTTCGAAATTCCGCACGCCGAAAGCCACCATCGCCGCATCGAACGAATTGTCATCGAACGAAAGCTCCATGCAATCTTCTTTTGCAAAGGAAACGGCATCGGCCATACCCAAGCTTTCCACCTTATGCTTGCCTACTTTCATCATTTCCTCCGAAATATCCACGCCAAGAATCTTTTTCGGATGAAGCTGGCCGTGTGCCATGATGGCCAAATCGCCTGTTCCTGTGGCAATGTCGAGGATCTCTTGAGGTGATTTTTCTCCTAAGAGTTTCAATCCTTTTCTACGCCAGGATATGTCCAACCCCATGGACATGGTGCGGTTGAGGCTGTCGTAGTGGGTGGCGATGGAATCGAACATCTGTTCTATCTGCGCCCCTTTTTTCTCGTTGGTGTCGTAGGGTACAACTTTTTCAGATTGGTAATTCATATTTTGGTTTGGTAGCCGTTTTTTTTGAAATAGTCTTATATTGAATCGAGGCCGGTTATGGTCTTGAATAATTCAGGATTGTTGATAAGGGGAGCTTCGTTTTGTCCTTTATTGGCCACCACTTCCGGCGGCACGGTTGAATTGTCTATAATCAGCCATTCATCGCAGATGTGGAGGTAAAGGTCTGACAAATTCCTGTTTCCGGAAATGTAACGGCGGCGAATTGTTTCTTCGGGGATGTGATGTCCTCCCGTTGCCACGCGCGCCCTGACGCGCTCAATGGCCAGTTCTACCGAATTGAGCCAAAAGTAAATCAGCGTCACCTTGTATCCTCTGGTATGCGCCCGTTGGATGAATTCGTGGTAGGATTTGGTGGCTAATGTTGTCTCGATGGCAAAATCCTGATCCCGGGTCAATAAGTCTTCCATACGCTTAATCATGATGCGTCCTGCATCGATGGCGGCTTTTTCGGGCTGGAAAGGGGATAGGCCTTTTGCTATCTCGTCGGCATTGACAAACTCCTTGCAATCCATGATGTCAGGCAACAAGGTAAACGAAGCAGTGGTTTTCCCTGCGCCGTTGCAACCCGAAATAATGTAAAGAGTAGCCATACTAAAATAACTTATTGAAAGGCGTGCTGAATACCCATCAGTTCACCGAAACACTTATCTCTAAAAATAAAAATGTGAAAATCCCAAAGGCTGGGATTTTCACAAAGATATTAAGAATAAATCACTTTTTCAGAAAATCGTTTACATTTCTCTCGATGCGGCTTTCCACGTCGTTGATGTCAGCCTTCACGAATTTTTCGCCTACAATGTGTTCGTATAGCTCTATGTAACGCTCTGATACGCTGGTGCAAAATTCTTCGGTCATTTCAGGAACAGCTTGTCCTTCTTTTCCTTGAAATCCATTATCCATTAACCATTTGCGAACGAATTCTTTCGACAGTTGCTTTTGTTCCGCATCTTTATCAAAAAGCTCTTGGTAGGTGTCGGCATAGAAATAGCGGGAAGAGTCCGGCGTATGGATTTCGTCAATCAGGAAGATTTCCCCGTTGTGCTTTCCGAATTCGTATTTGGTATCCACAAGGATAAGTCCGCGTTCGGCAGCCATTTCGCTTCCCCGTTGGAACAAAGCCAAAGCGTATCGTTCAATTTGTTCGTATTCGTCTTTTGGAACAAGTCCTTGGGCGATGATTTCGTCCCGTGAGATGTTTTCATCGTGTCCTTCATCTGCCTTGGTGGTAGGAGTGAGGATGGGTGCCGGGAATTTTTCATTTTCCTTCATTCCATCGGGAAGAGCCACGCCGCAAAGTGTTCTTGCTCCCGCTTGGTATTCTCTCCAGGCACTTCCGGTGAGATATCCCCGCACAATCATTTCCACCTTATAAGTTTCGCAACGCACGCCAACCGTTACCATTGGGTCGGGAGTGGCCGATTTCCAGTTGGGAACAATGTCGGAAGTGGCATCGAGGAATTTTGCCGCAATTTGGTTCAAAACTTGCCCTTTGTAGGGGATTCCGTGAGGAAGGATCACGTCGAAAGCGGAAATCCGGTCTGTAGCGATCATCACCAGCTCGTCTGCCCCGATGGAATACACATCACGCACTTTACCGTGATACACATGTGTTTGTCCAGAAAAGTTGTAGTCAGTTTTGATTAAAGTATTTTTCATCACTCTATCTGTTTTGCTTTATTGATTGAAATTAATGTCCGTTCCGATAAGGCCCCATTTAAAGCTTGAATTTCAAAATAAAGTGTGTGGGTTTGTGGGGCATATTTCTTTCTTGCATAATATTCTATTCGAAGGTATTTTGCGATGGCAAAGGTAATGTATTCTTCCCGATGGCTCAAATTTTAGAATCACTCTTTTTTATTTCCAAATTTAGGTTTGCGATCTATTCAAAATGGGCTGGGATGTGTTTGCGGGCAAGTTTGTGTTCGTGTCGGATGGCCTCACACCTAGAAAGAAGAACCCTTGCAGGACCCTGAGGATTAGCCGTGTGGAATCTGTCATGCGACATGAAAAAAGACCTGGAAACGAAACCGATCTTGCTTTGTTTCCAGGTCTTTATATCTCAACATTTGATTTGTTTAGAATTTTTCGGCATGAATTTGTCCGGGTTCCTTGCGCGAATGTTCTCTGAATCCATCTTTTTCGAGGCATTCGATCATTCCGGAGACCATTTTCGGATTACCACAAAGGAAGATGTGGGTGTTTTCGGGCGACGGTTTGAATCCCCAAAGTTTTTCGACAGCACCTTCCTGCCAAATTTCTTCGATAAACTGAGTATGTCCTGTCCATGGCGTGAATTCTCGTTCAGGCAAGGTTATTGTGGGGACATACCTGAATTTGGGGGACAAAGCCTGAAGCAAATTCAATTCGGAGGAATACCCCAAGTCCCACGAGTTGGAAGCTCCATGAATCACGACGATGTTGCCTTTGCGGTGAAGTGCGTCGGTGCGTAGCATACTCATGTAAGGTGCAACGCCCGTGCCTGTGCCGATAAGGACAATGTTTTGGTCTTCATCGATCTGATCTAAGGTGAACATTCCGGCAAACTTGTTTCCGATCCAGATTTTATCCCCAATGTTCAGGTTGAACAAACGCGGAGTAAGAGCACCCGAATGTACGAGAGTGATGTAAAGTTCCACGTAATCGCGTGACAAGTTAGAAGATGCAACCGAATAAGCACGTTTGATTAGCCTCTCGCTTCCAGGTTCGGCTGGTTCTTCAATGGCTGTTGCTTCTGGGCATTTTGTGGCCGTTGATGGTAATGCAATGGCAACAAACTGTCCCGGTTTGAAATCCGGAAGTTCCCAGCCTAGAGGAGCAATCCGAAAAACTTTCATAATGGGCGACACTTGCACCACTTGCTGTACTATGGCATTTAATTCTTCCATAAAAGCGTAATTTTTTTGATTGGTTGATATGTATTTTAGTTGACTTCTGTAATTTATTGCGAAAATAAATAAATATTTGAAAAACAGAAAGAAAACAATGCAGATATTTGATAAAATGATTGATTTATTTTTAGTATTTGCGCTTTATCACACATCAGGATGCAGTTTCAAGGCGTGAGGATGTGAAATCGGGAAAAGAGCATATTTGCTAAATTCCAAACAAATTTCACCTTGGATTCTACTGATCAGGTGCCATTTTCGGGAGGTTGATTCAGGATGATTGCTTTGGGGAAGCGCGATTGCCTCTATTGCATGTCATGCCCTTGCATCTCGCAGATTCACGATCCCGTTGTCGGTATAATCATTTTAAGACACAATTATTTCAACTTTTTATAACATTATACTTACATTTGCGTTTAATAGGATTGAAAACAGATCAGGATGAAGAGAATCTTTTTGATTGGTTATATGGGGGTTGGCAAAACAACTTTAGGGAAGGAATTGGCCGCCAAAATAGGATTTCAGTTTATTGATTTAGACCATTATATTCAGGGTCGGTATCAGAAAACCATCAATGAGATTTTTGCTGAGTCGGGCGAATCAAAGTTCAGAGAGATAGAACACAAACTCCTGCAAGAAGTGGCTGGATTTGAAGACACAGTAATTTCCACCGGCGGAGGAACACCTTGTTTTTATGACAACATCAATGTAATGAAGCAAGCTGGCGTGATCGTTTATCTGAAAACGGATCCACAGGTTTTGCTCAAACGCCTTTTCGCAGGCAAAGATAAACGTCCGTTGATAAAAGATAAATCAGAGGATGAATTACTCGATTTTATCACTGAAAATATAACAAAGCGCGAACCATTCTATAATCAGGCGCAAGTTGTGTTTGAAACAGATAGTTTGGTGCAGCGGTGCGATGTATCCAGCCATGTCGATAAACTGATTGAAATGTTGCAAAAATAGTTTCTTAATAATTAACAGATGTCAGCTTATTCATGTACGACAAGAATTTATACTCATTACTTAACAGAGTGAATATGATAAGAAAATACGGGCGTATCGTTTTTTGTACAATCTTGAGTTTGTTCCCTTTCATAGTGCAAGCCCAGATTTCTTTTGGAGGAACTCCACCAAGCTTTAGTATCACCAAGAGCAAATTTTTGGATGGAGTGCCTGTTAAAACGATTGTGCCGCAAGAAAATATAGCGCAACTCAAGGAACAAGACATTGTCGCCAAGCAAAACGGGGCACCGCCGATCGTAGCGGTATTGACACCCACCCAATTGGACTTGATGAAGGAAGGAGCTTGGACCAAGGTTAGTGGCGATTCGGTGTGCAGGCTTTCTATAAAATCGCCTGATGCACAAGGGATAATGCTCTATTATGATAAATTCAAAATACCAGATGGAGGAAAACTGTACATCTACAACGGTGCTAAAAACCAACTTCTAGGGGCTTATACCAACCAGACCAACCAGAAAGGCGGGCGTTTTTCAACGGAAATTATTTATGGAGATTCCCTTACATTGGAATATTTTCATCCGGAAGGTCAAGAGAAACCCGAAGTTATAATTTCCAAAATTGGTTATTGCTACAATCTAATAGAGATGATACCTACAACAGGTAATTCGTTGCTTCGGGCAACTACTTATTCGAGTGATTGTTACGTGGATATAAATTGTAGCCCCGAAGGAGACAACTGGCAGCAACAAAAAAAGGGAGTGGCAAAACTAATTGTCCCTATCGGCAACTTGTCCTATCTTTGTTCCGGGTCGCTTGTCAATAATGTGTATCAAGACCAAACACCCTATTTTCTGAGTGCCCACCACTGCTTTGAGCAAGATGGGCAAACGGCAGATTTTTCCACCATGCAGTTCTATTTTCATTATGAATTAGCTACCTGTGGCGAAAGTACCGTATCTTCCAAAATGAAAACAATGGTTGGAGCCGATTTGCTTGTAGATATTCCACTCAAAGGAGGTTCCGATGGAACATTGCTTAGGTTGAAAGACTCCATACCGGCTGATTATGACGTCTTTTACAACGGATGGGACATAACTACCGTCGCCCCAACAAGTGGAGCAGTTATTCATCATCCCAGCGGTGATGTGAAAAAGATATCGATATATACCGCCACGCCAACGACCACTACTTTTATCGATTTGGAAGATACCTGTACCATTGGAGCACATTGGAGCGTGGTGTATTCAGAAACGACAAACGGATTCAGCGTCACTGCGGGCGGGTCGTCAGGTTCACCAATGTTTAATCAGGATGGGCGAATTGTGGGGACACTCACCGGTGGCGAAAGTTACTGTTCAACGCCAACTGCTGCCGACTATTACGGAAAGTTTCGTTACCACTGGAACAAGGCCTCCAGTTCAAGCGAATGGATGAGCAATTACCTTGATGCTCCCGATTATCCTGTTCAGGCTATCAATGGGATAGATGGTTACACAAAAGGGGATACCCTCAAAGGGGAAAATTTCATCAATATCGCACCCGTATTCTTTGGCAACTATTTGTATGTGAATACAACATATGTCCTACAGGAAATGAGCGTATATTCCACTTCTGGTCGACTGATGGCTCGCTCCAGCACATCCCCTGTCAACACCCGCAGTTGGGCAAGAGGTGTCTATATTGTAACCGTTACCACTTCCGGAGGAAAAGGCAGGGCCAAGGTGGTGAAAAAGTAAAACCTCATGACCGTCAATCTTTAAATTCAGAAAGGTTTGCTAACTGATGACTGCTAACCGAAAGAAACTATGGCAAAATCAAAAACAGCATATGTGTGTTCCAGTTGTGGAAATGATTCGCCCAAATGGCTCGGAAAATGTCCGGTTTGTGGCGAGTGGAATTCCTATGTGGAAGAAATAATCGCACCTTCAACTTCCCAAAAGATACCGCTTCCATTCGAACGCCAAGAAGGAAAACCGTTGCTGCTGAAGGATGTGGAAACCAGCGAAGAAGCCCGTATCGACATGAAAGACGATGAATTCAACCGCGTATTGGGCGGTGGATTGGTGCCCGGCTCCCTGGTGTTGATTGGCGGAGAACCTGGAATCGGAAAATCCACCTTGGTGCTGCAAACTGTTCTGGGAATCAACCACCTGAAAACATTGTATGTGTCGGGCGAAGAAAGTGCACGCCAACTCAAAATGCGTGCCGACCGCATCAACCCCAACAATCAAAGTTGTTACATTGTCTGCGAAACCAATCTGGAACAAATATTGGTGCATATAAAAAACACATCGCCCCAGATGGTGATTATCGATTCCATCCAAACCATCTACAGTGAGAGTGTGGAATCTTCGCCCGGAAGCGTTTCGCAAGTGCGCGAATGTTCTGCAACCATCCTCAAATTTGCAAAGCAAACGGGAACGCCCGTACTGATAATAGGCCACATCAACAAGGAAGGAAACATCGCTGGACCCAAAGTGTTGGAACATATCGTGGACACGGTGCTCCAATTCGAAGGCGACCAGCATTACATGTACCGCATTTTGCGAAGCATCAAAAATCGTTTTGGAAGCACTTCCGAACTCGGAATTTATGAGATGAGGCAAAACGGACTGCGCGAAGTGAGCAATCCTTCCGAACTCTTGCTCACACAAAACCACGATGGGCTGAGTGGCATCACCATCGCCGCAGCCATCGAAGGGGTTCGCCCTTTTCTTATCGAAACGCAAGCGTTGGTTAGCACGGCCGCTTACGGCACGCCCCAACGTTCAGCCACAGGTTTCGACAGCCGGAGGATGAACATGCTGCTGGCAGTGCTTGAAAAGCGGGCAGGGTTCAAATTGGCACAAAAAGATGTTTTCCTAAACATTGCCGGAGGCCTTAAGGTGAATGATCCGGCCATCGATCTGTCGGTTATCACGTCTGTGCTTTCTTCCAGCTTGGATATTTCGGTCAATCAAAACACCTGCATAGCGGGAGAAGTGGGCCTTTCAGGGGAAATCCGCCCAGTCAACCGCATCGAACAACGCATTCTGGAAGCAGAAAAACTCGGCTTCCGCAAAATTCTTATTCCCGACAACAACCTGAAGGGTTTTTCCTCGAAAGTGGGCATCGACATTGTACCGGTTAGGAAGGTGGAAGAAGCGTTTCGGGAGTTGTTCGGGTAACCCTCAGGCAACCCCTTTGGAGGTTTATCGCGCTTGATTTTGAAACCGAAATGCCTCGTATCGCAAAATAATGATGTATATTTGCAAGCATATTTATTCGCGATAAAATCAGGTTCGGTTTTCCCAGCCCAATTGATTTTATTTCCGCAAGCATTAAGCAACAATTTAATTAGCTGATTTTTAGCATATGGTATTGGCAAATTTTTTTGAAGATGTCGGAAAATATGTTCTTCTGATGAAGAAGGTACTCTCTTTTCCTCAGAAATGGAGCACGGCTTTTCGACAATATATTAACGAGGTGCAAAAATTAGGGTTTGATTCTATCGGGATCGTGATAATCATTTCCTTTTTCATAGGAGCAGTAATCGTAGTCCAGATAGCATTGAATATGGACAACGGCTTCCTTCCCCGCTACACGGTGGGGTTTGTTTCCCGGGAAATCATCGTGTTGGAATTTTCTTCTTCCATCATGTCGTTGATTCTGGCCGGAAAAGTAGGCTCCAATATCGCCTCCGAAATTGGTACGATGAGAGTAACGGAACAAATTGATGCCCTTGAGATCATGGGGGTCAATTCTGCCAATTATTTGATCCTTCCCAAGATCGTTGCACTTATGACATTTATACCTATTTTGGTGGTTTTGAGCATGGTGCTGGGTCTGCTGGGAGGATATTTTGTTTGCCACTTCACCCACATCGTACCGGTTGCCGATTTTGAATACGGGATACAATCCTTTTTCAAGCCTTTTTATGTTTGGTATTCGATCATCAAATCGATATGTTTTGGAGCCATTATCTCTTCGGTGTCGGCGTTTTTTGGCTATTATGTAGAAGGAGGCTCGCTTGAAGTAGGCAAAGCAAGCACCAATGCCGTTGTGATAAGCAGCGTGCTGATCTTGATATCCGACTTAGTTCTAACCAATTTGATGATGCAATGATTGAAGCAAAGCATATCATAAAATCGTTTGGAGAGCGTACTGTCCTGAATGATATCGATGCTCTCTTTGAAGCAGGAAAAACAAATTTAATCATCGGCCGGAGCGGCTCGGGGAAAACCGTTTTGTTGAAAAACTTAGTAGGACTCTATCGTCCCGATTCCGGAGAAATTCTCTACAACGGACGCGATATCACCAAAATGCGTATCAACGAAGTGAAAACCCTTCGACGTGAAGTCGGAATGTTGTTTCAGGGTTCCGCTTTGTTCGACTCCATGACCGTTTTCGAAAATGTCTTTTTCCCACTGGAGATGTTCTCCGACTTGACCCGGAAAGAAAAAATCAAACGCACCGAATTTTGCTTGGAGCGTGTCCAGCTCAAAGATGCCGGCCATCGCTATCCATCCGAAATCAGTGGAGGAATGATGAAACGTGCGGCCATTGCACGTGCCATAGCACTGAATCCGAAGTATTTGTTTTGTGACGAACCCAATTCGGGCTTAGATCCGCAAACATCCATTGTGATCGACGATTTGATCCACGACATCACCCTAGAATACAACATGACCACCGTCATCAACACCCACGACATGAATTCAGTGATGAATATCGGGGATAAGATTATTTTCATTTCCCAAGGCAAAAAAGAATGGGAAGGCACCAAGGACGACTTGATGCAGTCCGAGAATCAGGAATTGAACGATTTCATATTTGCCTCCGACTTGTTTAAAAAAGTAAAAAGAGCAGAGGCTTTAAATTTGCTAAAGTAAAAAAAACATCCTATTTTTACATTTTAGCAAGGCAATGGAATTTTTCAAAATCTTTTTGTTTTCATTTTGTCCTTATTTTAAAAAAAAGGTTTTTTACGGGCTGTTTTGATGTGAAAATGTAATTTTGGTATGAGGGTTGTTTCTTCCAATGTAAACGGAATACGCGCAGCGGCGAACAAAGGGTTGTTCCAATGGTTAGGCGATGATTTGCCTGATGTGCTATGCCTTCAAGAACTGAAGGCAACGGAAGACCAAATAGATTTGCTCACCATCCAGTCGTTAGGCTACCACTACTATTTTCATCCTGCCGAGAAAAAAGGATACAGTGGCGTAGGTATTCTTTCGCGTTATCGACCCGACCGGGTTGTCGTTGGCATGGGAAATCCTGTTTACGATTCGGAAGGCCGTGTCCTTCGTGCCGATTTTGGTGATTTTTCCATTGTTTGCGTTTATATCCCATCCGGCACTACGGGCGATGTGAGGCAAGATTTCAAGATGAAATTTTTAGCCGATTTCACCCACTATATACACGAATTGAGGAAACAACGTCCTCATCTTCTAATTTGTGGAGACTACAACATTTGCCACAAACCCATTGACATAAATCACCCCAAACGGCATACGAAAATGTCAGGCTTTCTTCCTGAAGAGCGGGAATGGTTTGACCAATTCATAGCTACTGGCTTTGTCGATAGTTTCCGCGAGTACGACCAGAGTCCCGAGAAATATAGCTGGTGGAGCTATCGGGCAGGAGCAAGGGCGAAGAACCTCGGTTGGCGCATCGATTATCATTTAATCACCGAAGAAGCAAAATATCGCTTAAAAGGGGCGGGAATTCTGAACGAATTGCAGTTTTCAGATCATTGCCCCGTAGTTGTGGAGTTGGATTTCTGACAAAATGCGGATTTAGAATAAAAAGAATCAATCACGGATAGCAAACAAAACGGGTTGCTTGTTGTTAATTAATCAAGTTATTATATCAACTAAATATTATTTAATGGCTAACTTATTGAATATAGAGAATCTACACGCAAATGTAGAAGGAAACGAGATACTTAAAGGCCTTAGCCTCAAGGTCAATAAAGGTGAAGTTCATGCAATCATGGGGCCAAATGGTTCGGGAAAAAGCACACTTGCATCAGTTCTGGTGGGCAATCCAAATTATGAAGTGACTGAAGGAAGTGTCACTTATGAAGGCAAAGATTTGCTCGAAATGGATCCGGAAGAACGTGCGGGGGAAGGTTTGTTCCTCAGTTTCCAATATCCGGTGGAAATTCCCGGAGTAAGCATGACCAACTTTATCCGTTTGGCACTCAACGAAACTCGTAAATACAAAGGTTTAGAACCAATTTCAGCCACCGACTTCCTCAAGTTGATGAAGGAAAAACGGGAACTGGTGGAATTGGACAAGTCGCTTTCGAACCGTTCTGTGAACGAAGGCTTTTCGGGTGGCGAGAAAAAACGCAACGAAATTTTCCAAATGGCGATGCTGAACCCCACTTTGTCCATCTTGGATGAAACAGACTCCGGCCTCGACATTGATGCTTTGCGCATTGTGGCTGCGGGCGTTCAAAAATTGCGTAGCAAAGACAATGCAACCATTGTTATCACCCACTACCAACGTTTGTTGGATCATATCAAGCCCGATGTAGTTCATGTCCTTTACAAAGGGCGCATCATCAAATCTGCTGGTCCGGAATTGGCCCTTGAGCTCGAAGAGCGCGGTTACGATTGGTTAATTAAAGATTTTGATTGAAATGGTAGAAAAACAATATATTGACATATTCACCCAATATAGGAAGCTCATCGATGAGAATTCTGCCGAGGGATTGAATATTTACCGGGACGAAGCCTTGAGGGAATTTTCCCAAACAGGCTTTCCCTCCAAAAAATTGGAGGACTACCATCATACCAATGTTGCCAAGTTTTTCGAAAAAGATTATGGCTTGAACTTAAGTCAATTAGGTAAAGATTTTAATCCCTATGCTTCTCATATTTGTGATGTTCCGGATTTATCCACCTTTTTGTTTTTCCTTGTCAATGATTTATTTTATAACGAGAATATACCCGTTTCAATACTTCCCAATGGAGTCTATGTGGGAAGTATTCGCGAGTTTGCAAAGACACATACCGATATTTTTTCCAAATATTATGGGAAAATAGCCGATGTGAAGAACAACGGTGTTGTGGCATTCAACACGATGTTTGTACAAGATGGTTTTTTGGTATATGTCCCTAAAAATGTTGAGATCGACAAACCCTTGCAGCTTATCAACTTGTTGCAAAGCAGCGTGGATTATCTCGCTAACCGCCGCATCCTTATCATCGTCGAAGATGGTGCAAGGCTAAAACTTTTGGCTTGCGATCACACGGTGGATAGCAGCAATTTCTTGGTTACTCAGGTCACTGAGATTTTTGCAGGCAAGAATGCGAAAGTTGATTTCTACGAATTGGAAGTAAATTCTGAAGCCGTTGTGCGGCTCACATCCACCTTTGTTCACCAGGAAGCATCATCCAATGTGATGGTCAACAATGTGACGTTGGAATGTGGCGTCACAAGAAACAATTACCGCGTCAAATTGGCTGGCGAGCATGCCGAAGCTTCCGTTTGCGGGCTTGTGGTTGCCGAAAAGGAGCAGCAAGTGGACAACCATGCGTTTCTCGACCATGCTGTGCCAAACTGTACAAGTACCCAATTGTTCAAATATATTTTGCAAGACAATGCGATTGGTGCATTCTGCGGAAGGATTTTGGTGGAAAAAGATGCCCAGAAAACTCAAGCATACCAAACCAACCGCAATCTCTGCATGTCGCCACAAGCTCGCATGTTTTCCAAGCCACAATTGGAGATTTATGCCGACGATGTCAAATGTTCGCATGGGCTTACTACGGGACAATTGGACGAAGATGCCTTGTTCTATTTACGCTCAAGAGGTATCGGCAAGCAAAAAGCTTACGATATGCTGATGCAAGCATTTGCAGCCGAGGTGTTGCAACATATCCGTGTGCCTTCTGTACGTGAAAGATTGCTTGAATTGTTGGAGCAAAGGTTCAAAGGAGAGGTTTCCCGTTGCGGAAATTGCCTGATATGCAAATAAATTTTCAAGAATAAGGGAGAGTTAGCCACAATGTCAAATTTGTGGTCATTAACCATTCAGGCTTGGTGAACCCAAGCCTGAAAATTTAAGAAAGGAATACGTATGTTTGACGTAGAAAAGATAAGAAAAGATTTTCCCATTTTGTCCCGCGAAATTTATGGTAAGCCGTTGGTTTATTTCGACAATGGAGCCACTACTCAAAAACCGAGGTGTGTGGTGGAGAAAATCGAGGAAATGTATTACAACACGAATGCAAACATTCACAGAGGGGTTCATTTTCTCAGCCAAGCAGCTACCGATGAACACGAAAAAGCCCGACGTACAGTGCGTGATTTTATCCATGCTGGGAAAGAAAGCGAAATCATATTCACCCGGGGCACCACCGAGGCCATTAATCTCGTGGCATCCAGCTTTTGCCGGGAATTTTGCAAACCTGGCGATGAAATTATTATTTCCACAATGGAACACCATTCCAATATTGTTCCTTGGCAAATCCAAGGAGATATTTTTGGCGTGAAAATCCGTGTGATTCCGATCAATGATAAAGGCGAATTGATTTGGGATGAATTCGAAAAACTTTTTTCGGAGAAGACCAAATTAGTTTCGGTGATGCACATTTCCAACGTTTTGGGGACGATCAATCCGGTGGAGAAAATCATTGAAGCGGCCCATGCTCATAATATTCCTGTCCTGATAGATGCTGCCCAGTCGGTGCAACATACTCCGATTGACGTGCAAAAATTGGACTGTGACTTTTTGGTCTTTTCAGGCCATAAAATCTATGGGCCTACCGGAGTTGGGGTTCTTTACGGCAAGGAGAACTGGCTCGACAAACTTCCGCCTTATCAGGGTGGGGGAGAAATGATTGCCACCGTATCCTTTGCCAAAACCACCTACAATGAATTACCTTTCAAGTTTGAAGCTGGAACTCCCGATTATGTGGGTTCAACGGCTTTGGCGACTGCACTGGATTATGTCTCGGCAATCGGCTTGGAAAATATCTATGTTTATGAAAATAAACTGCTCGATTATGCCACAGAAAAACTCTTGCAGTTCGACAAAATGAGAATAATTGGAACAGCCGACTACAAAACGGGCGTCGTTTCTTTTTTGGTAGGAAACATCCACCACTACGACATGGGCATGTTGCTCGATAAGATGGGCATAGCAGTCCGTACGGGTCATCACTGCGCTCAACCCCTGATGGATGCCCTTGGCATTGAAGGAACCGTACGTGCATCCTTTGCTTTCTACAACACAAAGGAGGAGATAGACCGCTTAGTTGCCGGTTTGGAACGGATTATCCCGATGTTTGGTTGAGGTTTTATCCCAGACAAAATATGAAAAAAGGACGGAACTTGTATAGGTTTCGTTTTTTTTTGCCACTTATGCATGTTTTTTATACTCCCCCGCTCTATTGGTTTGTTATTCAGAAACCAAATTGTCTTCTTTCGGTGAATCCGCTAAGTTTCCTCCTTGCAAATATACGATGGAATAAGAATAGCTTTCTATCTGAAAATTGATAAAAAGCTATTCCTGAAACTAATGAGTTTCCGTACAGAAAATAGCAACTTCTTGGTATTGTTTGTGCTGTTTTATTGTCATATTTTTATCGGTTGAAATGCCTTTGAAGGAGATAAGTAACTGCAAAAGTAGATTGTCGTATTTTTTTAACGCTAAACCGCTGAGGCACATATTTTGCTTACGGAATCAGTGTGAGGTATATCAGCCGATTGAATTATTTGCAAAAAACGTCGTGCCTTTTGTGTCATGGCGTTTATATTTTTCATGCGATTTATACGACAACAAATTGTTTTGTTACTTATGTCGCCAAACAATTGGCAATAAGTTTGTTTTGCGAATAATTCTTTATTGATTCTTTTGTAATACTCTATTTAGAGTCATTAAAAACAGATGGAACTAAAAATCTCCATAGCTAAATTGCAATCTGGAAACGAGTTGGAATTCAAACGACTTTACCAACTTTATTTCCCCCATTTTCTCTCTTTTGCATTGCATTATGTCAAAGACGAGGAGGTGTGCCGCGACCTGATACAGGACGTGTTTATTGCCTATTGGGAGAAACACGAGCATTTTTCAGACATTGTTTCCCTCAAAGTGTATCTATACCGCTCCATACGCAACAAATGCCTGAATGAATTAAGGGTTTCTCATGCAAACAATCATGAGCGATTGGATGGCCTCCAAGAAATAATGTCGGGCGATTTTTTGGAGGAAAATATTATTCGCGAAGAATTGGCCTTGATTGTCCGTCAAAAAATAGCCGACCTGAATCCGCAGGCACAAAAAATTGTCCGTTTTTCTATTCAGGGAAAAACCAACCGGGAAATAGCCGATTTGCTCTCTATTTCAATCAATACGGTGAAAACCCACAAGAAGAATATATATTCGATTCTCCGCCTCCAACTCCGGGACTTGCAAATGTTGCTTCAGCTTCTGAAAATAATCTGATTTTTTTTATTTTTTCTATCACCCCCTTTTCGGCTTCCTGTGTTCCTTTAGTAGAAGAATGTGGAAAAATGGAGAAACAGACCAAAATATCGCTTCATATTGCCCAGTTAATCGGCGAACACCTTGATGGGAGAGACAAGCTGCTTTCCAAGGAATTGAGGGAGTGGCTCGAAACTTCGGCTCGAAACAGGGAATTGTTTGATGAGCTGGTGAACGGGAGTGCATTGTCTTCCCGATTGGAATTTTATGAGTCTATCGATTTTGAAGCCGAATGGAGTGCCTTTCAACAAAAAAGAGGTAAAAAAGTTTCCCGCTTGTTCATACACCGCTGGCAATGGGTTGCGGGAGTTGCCGCAATATTCGTGGTGTGTTGTATTTCTGTCTGTTTCCTTTTTAATAAAACGAGTAAATCCTCCATTTATACGCCTTTTACAGGAGAGAATATAATGCCCGGAAAATCACAGGCAATACTTTCAACTAATGGCCACCAGATCTTGCTTGGACAAAGTAAAAAGGTAACAACGAAGAATGGAATTATCTCTGTTACAGATAGTTTAGGAAATGAAATCTACCAAGCCAATCCTTCTCCCGTTGAGATGAACCAACTGTATGTTCCCCAAGGAGGTGAATATTACATTGTGTTGGAAGACGGAACCCATGTCTGGCTCAACTCTGATACGAAACTTGAATTTCCCTCACATTTTGACAAAGATAAAAGGAAAATTACCATACATGGAGAGGCGTATCTTGAGGTGGCTCATAATCCCGAAAAACCTTTTTATGTGGAAACTGGAGGTAGTACGATACATGTGACAGGCACGGCGTTCAATGTTCGTAATTATTCGGATGAACAAACCAGTTCTGTGGCTCTCGTTCAAGGTAGAGTGCAAATCGAGGACACGGATAATGGAGGGATTTTGGCCGTGTTGACTCCTTCCAAAAAGTTTGTGATAGGCCATAATTCGGGGAAATATAGCGTGGAAACAGCCAATTTGGAGCTGGATCTGGCTTGGAGGAAAGGCATGTTTGCCTTTGAAAATGAATCGCTGTCGTCGATAGCCAGGATGCTCGAACGCTGGTACAACATAAAAATAGACATTGACCCTGCGATAGCCGCCAATCGTTATTCGGGATTCATCAACAGGCACAAATCGATTTCTCAGATTGTCGATATTTTGCAAAGAACCAATGAATTACGTTTCGTGTCAAACGCTGAGGGACAAGTCAAAATCCTTCCGGCTCAATAAGTAAAAAGTAATCTCCAATCATTCAGAACATGTTTAAGGTTGTCTGATTGCGCGCTTAGGGTACATTTCTTTCTGCTGTTCCCTGCGATTCGCAATCGCAAAACTAAATTCAGGTAAGCCCAGTATGAAATTAATTAGTTGCTTGACGCATAAGTGTCAATTCAAAATTGTTGTATTCTTTTTTTGCCTCTTGCTCGTCCAAGGTGCATTCGCTCAAAGCGCAATCAATCAGCGTATAACTATCCAAAAGGCGAATATCCCTTTGACGGAATTGCTCAACGAGATTAAATCAAAGTCAGGCTACAAGATTTTTTACAATTCCGCCATTGTCCGGAATGTGGCTGTCTCGGTGAATGCAACCAACCAGCCTGTCAGCGAAATCCTCAGCAAGGCTTTGGAAGAAACCAACTTGACCTATTCGGCCGACAATGGCACCATCGTCATTTCCGTGAAAAAGAAGGTTCCCTCACCTGCCAAGGATGCAAAAGAAGCCGGGAGGAACTTCCATGTTTCGGGCGTAGTTGTGGATTCTTTGGATAAAAAACCGGTTGAAATGGCGATAGTGACAATCAACGAGCTGAACATTTGGGCCAGAACAGATGAAAATGGAAAATTTAGCCTGCGGGGAATTCCATCGGGAAAATATTCCATGAAGCTCTATATCTTAGGCTATCAGGAGAAAAACATTTCAAAGGAAATCAACGCAGACATCGATGATTTTAATATTAAATTGTCTCCCCTAAGTCTTTCCCTCAAAGAAGTGAGCGTGACAGCCTCGGAAGTGAAATTCGGCTCGGTTTCCAAAATCGGGAGCGAAGCCATCGAACACATCCAGGCAAAGAGCTTGACAGATGTGTTCCAACTTTTGCCCGGGCAAGTGACGCAGAACCCGAGTTTGGCAAAACAAGGGCAAGTTCAAATCCGCGAGTTATACGACCGCTCCACGGGAAAGCAGGTTACGGACAACAGTGCGTTGGGTACGGTCGTCATCATTGACGGCGCACAAATCTCGAACAATTCCAATATGCAAACTTTCAGCACCGCACGGGCGGGCAACCTCATCTCGACACCTGTGAGCACAGCGGGAAAAGGGCCCGACATCCGCGAAATATCCGCCGACAACATTGAGTCGGTGGAGGTCATCAAAGGGATTCCTTCTTCCGAATATGGAGACCTTACCACGGGAGTTGTCATCATCAAAACAAAGATCGGAGAACAACCTTGGACTGTCAAATCAAAAATTGACCCGAGTACAAAAATTGGAAGTATATACCGGGGAATCAAATTGCGTAATCAAAAAGGAATTGTAAACGGAGGATTCGATTATGCACAAGCTTATGATGACATGAGGTACAAATCGAACGGATACAAAAGGCTGACGGGAACTTTTGGCTATTCGCAAACCTTTTTTGGCAAGGCAAATCCTTTGGACGTGAATATTCGTTTTTCGTACCACCAGACAATAGACAACAATAAATCCGACCCTCAACAGAAACAGAACGAGGTGTATCGCTCTTCGGAAAATGGCTACCGCTGGGGATTTGAAGGGAAATGGCTTCTAAGGAAAAGCTGGATTACGATGCTCGAGTATAACTTGACGGGCGATTATGCAACTTCCGAAAGTTATGTGAAACAATTGCAGGTGCTTGCAAGCGGTGTGGTTCCCTATCCCACTTCGTATGTGGATGGCGTTTTTGCCGCCGACTACCTTCCGGGCGAATATTATGCCGAATACACCAATACCGGAAAGCCATGGAACGTCTTCGCAAAACTCAAAGGCACGCTGAGCAAGCAGATGGGAGATGCCGTGAATACATTGATTTCAGGAGTAGAAGTGAAAATCAACGGAAACAGCGGCGAGGGATTGAAATACGATTTGTCGCGGCCTCCCTTTTTGACTTTGGCATCCAGCATTCGTCCAAGAGCCTACAAAGACATTCCTTCGTTGAAAACTTATTCGCTATTTGTGGAGGACAAAATCACCAAACGGATTAGTTCCACAAAGCTTACAAGCCAATTGGGAATGAGGCTGACCAAGGTCGAACCCAGGAATTTTTTCAGGGCGGAACCCAGATGGAACACCGAATATCAGCTCCTGAACAAGAATAACAATTCGTTGTTGGACAAACTCAGCCTCCACTGGGGATGGGGGATTGCGTATAAAATGCCAACCCTTTCTTATATATCTCTCGACAAAGCCTATTTTGATGACGTAAGCTTCAACTCTTACGACACAAGCGGCTCGTTGGCCGTCATCACGACTAAAACGCAAGACACATCCAACCCCAACTTGAAACCAGCACAAAGCACAAAAAATGAATTGGGCTTCTCTCTCCAAAAGAAAGGAATTTCGGTTTCGGTCACTGGATATTACGAAAAGCTGAAGAATGGCTTCACTTTTTCGCCTCTTCCTTATTTTTCTGTTTTTCAAAAATTCACGATCCCGGAAGGTGCTGGAAAAACTCCCGTGCTGGAAAATGGAGAAGTGTATTATTACGAAAACGGCGAAAAGATCGCCGCAAGCACCACCATGGATACCACCATCTACACCTACAATTCGCCCGCCAATAACCAGGTGGTGGTCAAAAAAGGGATAGAATATGTTGTCAGCGTCGCAAAAATAAATTCCATCCGCACCTCCTTTGTCATTGACGGAGCATGGATATATCAAAATGTATATAAAACGACCCCAAGCTACAGCAAGGTTTCGGCAACAGACAATGCGGGCAACAGGTATCAATATTTGGCGGTGATGCCGGCTGGATACAAGCAAATCATGCAACGGTTCAACACAAATGTCCGCATGATTACGCATGTGCCTGAATTGAAGCTGGTAGTATCTCTCTCGACCCAGATTATTTGGAACGACCGGGAGAAAAACAGATGGGACGATGCCGAAGGCAATTCTCTGGTGTACTATTATGATGCCGATGGGAATAGAGTGTATGGAGAAGGCGCTCTGAAAAGGATGGACGAGACGAGGTATGTGGACCCCATTGGTTTTTTTGATAAAGCTGGAGCTTTCCATGAATGGAAAACGGAATATTCTACAGATTCCAAGTATTCGGCGATGCTGAGTAATTTCTCCAATTATTATTTTGTGGAGGAAAACCTCGCTCCAGCCGTACAATTCAATCTCCGCCTAACCAAGGAATTCTCACGAAATTTCACCTTGGCATTTATGACAAACAATTTTTTGAAGATGAATCCCATTCAAAAAAGCAACAAAACAGGGCTATACACATCCAGAAATACTGGCTTCTACTTTGGAGCAGAGCTTAATTATAAATTCTAAAATTTTAATCATTCAATTAAATAGTTTATGAAGTTACTATCGTCTTTTTTTGACCATGCATCTCCCTTGAAATGGGGCAAAGTCTTTGTATTGCTTGTTCTCGCCCTTGTGGCTTTCTCGTTCTCATCATGCAGCAGCGATGAAGAAGCCAAAAAATATACTGTGTCCATAACGGTTAATTATCCAACCGGATACACTCAAACTCTTGCCTCTGGTGTGGAAGTGAAAGCCTTGAATGCGCAGACGGGAACCACGACCAATGTGACGACCGATGCCAATGGTGTAGCCGAATTTTCCCTCATCTCGGGTGTGTATAAATTTACGATCGCCTCCGAAACGGAAGAATTTGCTTTCAACGGCATTCTCGAAAACACGACGATTGCAAAAGATCAATCCTTGACAATCGATTTGTCGGCCAGCACTTTGTCCGGAGGACTTGTCATCAAGGAGATCTATTATGTAGGCTCGCTCACACCATCAAGTGGGTCTTATTACTCTGATCAGTTTGTTGAGATCTACAATAATTCGGACGACACTATTTATTTGGATAAATTGATCCTTAGCATGATAGATTCGATTACATCCAATTCGATTTCAAGTTGGTCTGATGCAAGCGGTGTGCTACAGGAGAAGTTGCCTCTTTACGGATTCACGTTCTATGTGCCGGGAACAGGCACAGAACACCCCTTGTTGCCACGAACCAGCGCAGTGATTGCCCAAGATGGGATTGATCACAAATCAGATGCTGCGGGAAATGCCAATTCTCCTGTAAACCTTGGAAGCGCATCCTGGGAAACTTATGTCGGCGACCTCAATGGAGGCAAGGATGCCGATGCCGCGGCTGTTCCAAACCTTGGTGTGTTGTACGCGACAAGCACCTCATCGTACGATTTCATCATGAGTGTGTTTGGCCCGGCTGTTATCATAGCTAAATTGCCGGATGATGTGAGCCTTGCGACATTCACGTCGGACGATAGCAATTTTGCTACGAAACCGGGTACTACCTCGTCTGTTAAATACCTTCAGATTCCACGAAGCTACGTCATCGATGCTGTTGAATGTGTCAATAGCGATGAGAAGAAACAATACAAGAGAATTCCATCTTCTCTTGATGCAGGATATGTTTACACGCTGAACACTTATACGAGCAAGTCTGTGCGTCGCAAAGTGAAACAAATTATTGACGGTAAAGTCCTTTATAAGGATACGAACAATTCCACACAGGATTTCTTATTGGAACAGACTCCTGCCCCGTTCGTTCACTCTTCCGTTGTGGAAGAGTAAAAGACCACAACGAATAGCTGATATGAAATCATTATTAAAAGCAGCAGTCCTATTTGTTACACTGTCATCATCTGTGTATTCTTTTCTGAATGCACAGGTTACTGACAGCGTTGGCTACGCAAAGGATTTTGATTTGCTGCCACAGAAACAGATTTGGTTGCAAACAACAAATCCAATTGCTTTTTCACGCATAGACGAACAAGGGATGAATTCCGAGTTGAGTTATAACTGCACGACTGGTAGCTACAAATACATCTCCGATCCGCAGTCGCAGGGCGATGGGAAAATCCGGGTGGATGGTTTTAAACAAATCAATAAGCTTCATCTCTACGGCGGTTTCTCTTATGGCATCAGCAGGCTTCATCAACAGAAATGGAAGGACGTGCTGCTGCTTTCGCCACGCAATCCCTTTGTGCTGACAGATAGCATCGGGGGAAACTACGACAACGAATCGTTTGAAATCCGTGGTGCAGCCTCTTCTTTTGTGAACGACCGTCTTCAATGGGGATTGGCCGTCACCTACATTGGAGGAACTTCTTCCGACAACAACGACCCGCGACCTTCAATAGATGCCATGCGCTTTTCCGTTCACCCAGGAATACGCTACCAATGGACATCGCATTGGGGCATCGGCATAGACGCAAGGTATGAACGCTACAAGGAAAATATCTCCATAGAAGTGCTCGAAACCAATATCACGCACAGGTTTTTCTATTTCCAAGGTTTAGGGAATTTCTATCTCAACACGGGCACCAGCAATACCCGAACCTACAACGGGAATATGTATGAGGGGAATATTCAGTTCGATTGGCAAAAGAATAATTTGGAGAATATATTCCAATTGGGGTATAAACAAAATTCCGAAGAGTCCATTACAGGACTTTTATCTTCTTCAAGTATTTTCAGATCCGGCGATTACGTGGAATCTACTTTGTCCTTGGGCAATATCTTTTCAATCAAATCCAATGACATCCGCCATTCATTCAAGTTCAACGTAGAGTATAGCCCCAACAAGGGAACGTGGTATGACCAAAAGCAGGTCAAAAATTCCGACTCCCAAATTGTGTGGGAAGTTTACAACAAATCGGTCAAATACAAAAGCACTTCCATTATTTCAAAGGCCGAATACAACTGGCTGAAAGAGAAGGATGGTTATCTGGATTATTCTTTGTCAGGATCTGTTGGCTTTGAGCAGGAAGACACCAAGTTTCTGCCTGATTATTTCTTGCAAAAATATTCCAATATGCAATTGTCGCTGGCTGGAACAAAGATGATAAAACTCCCCAAATATTTTTCCCTGAACCTGACGGCTAAAATTGGCTATAAGCACAACTTGTCGGCGAATTCCGATTTCAATGGAATCACGTTGGCAAATGTGTGGACTTATCCGGTATATGAATACTTCACCGCAAACCATTATCAAGGCGTTATCGGGCTAAAGCTTAGCAAGAAAACGAGGATTGGAAATGCTCCTGGCACAATATATTTGTCTCTAAAAGCAGATTATGTGAAGGCGGATATTGAATCGACAAATTTCAACAAGCCTCACCGTTTGGGCTTGTTCACAGCATGTGGATTTACATTCTAAGCCGAAAGCTTTTTGATAATTAACGAGAGTTGGATGAATCGTGAAATTTGTGTGTGTGAAAAAGAAATTCTCCCACGCAAAGCCCGCAAAGTAAGAACTTAAAATCTTTGCTTCCTCTGCGAAAATCTCTGCGCTCTCTGCGTGGATGAAATTAGTTTCAGGCAAAGACGCTAAGGAAAATACACGCCGAGATCGCAAAGGGAAATCGAAAATCTCTCTGTGCGAATAAAATAATAATTTCCTGCGGAGAACAAAGAAAATTCCGTTTGACTCTTTTTATTCCGTGGTTAAATAGTTTGTATTCGACAGCTCCGTCGAGTTCACGTAAATAAAAACAATGAAATGAAGTTCCATAAACTGACAATTCTTGTGGTTGCATTCGTTGCGACTACCAACATGGCCTATTCCAAACACGGATTCGCCATCGTTATCGACAAAAAAAGTTATGCCGAAGCAAAGGCCGAAGTGCAACAATATGCCTCCTCGGTGGAAGCCGACGGCCTGAAAACGTATATCGTTATCGACAAATGGAACCAACCTGATTCCATCAAGGCTGAGCTGAAGAGGTTGTATTCGCTCAAGCAGAACCCAATTGAAGGGGCGGTGTTCATTGGCGATATTCCGATCCCGATGTTGCGGGATGCGCAGCACCTCACCTCGGCTTTCAAAATGAACCAAAAGCTGAATTGGCAACGCTCCAGCATTGCGTCCGACAGGTTCTACGACGATTTTGGATTGAAATTCAATTTTTTGAAGCAAGATTCCATTAAGCCGCTCTATTTCTACTATTCTCTCCGTTCCGATTCGCAGCAGTTTCTCCATTCGGATATTTACACTGCCCGAATCCGTCCGTTGGAAAAAGGGAAAAAAGACAAATACACCCAGCTCCGTGATTATTTGAAAAAGGTGGTTGAAATCAAAAAATCCGAGAAAAACAATGTGATAGACAACCTCACCGTTGCCCGCGGACACGGCTACAATTCTGAATCACGTGTTGCTTGGTCTGGCGAACATCTGGCGCTACGGGAGCAACTGCCCACCGTATTCAACACCAGTAGCTTTGTCAAATTCATGGATTTCGACACCTATTGGCCGATGAAGCCTTATTGGTTGAACGAAGTGCAACGTCCCGATCTCGACATCATGCTGTTTCATCACCACGGCTCAAACGACCGCCAATACATCAGCGAATACAAATCGGGAAGCGAGCCAAACACCGCCATCGAAAACGTGAAAATATATTTGCGCAGCAAAGTCGCTTCTGCCGTGAAAAGAGGAAAGACAAAAGAAGAAGCCATCAACACGTATATGAAATACTTGGATGTGCCACGTTCTTGGTGCGAAGAAGCTTTTGACTCCACCTTCATTGTCAAAGATTCAGCCTTGGAGGCATCGTTGGAGGCTTCTGTCGAAGACATCCTCGCTCTTAAGCCCAACGCCCGCTTCGTGATGTTTGATGCTTGCTACAACGGGTCGTTCTACGAAGACGAATACATTGGCGGGGCATACATCTTCAACGATGGAAAAACCATTGTGACACAAGGCAATACCGTGAATACCATTCAGGACAAATGGCCAGACGAATTCCTCGGTTTGCTGAATTATGGTTTACGCATCGGGGAATGGGGAAAATACACTCATTTCCTGGAAACTCATATTCTCGGTGACCCAACGTTTCATTTTGCCAAAAACACGAAGGATAATTTGGACATCA
Organism: Bacteroidales bacterium UBA1309; assembly: GCA_002307185.1. Lineage (GTDB taxonomy): Bacteria > Bacteroidota > Bacteroidia > Bacteroidales > Dysgonomonadaceae > UBA1309. Next base: position 197,510 of record DBTT01000004.1, on the reverse strand, counting down.
ACGAAGCACTATCCACGCAGAAGAACGACACAAAGTTTTGGCTCACCAACCTCTCGAATCCTCACCCCGATGTGCAGGCTGTAGCTTTGCGAGTGTTGTTCGACAACCGTTATTCCGGCATCTCCGCTTTGTTGAAAAAGACCTATGTCGAATCAACGAGCATGATTGTCCGGATGGAAACCCTGATGCTGTTGTCCGAGTTGAACAACGACGACTTTCTCGACGTTTTGCCCGCAGCCACTGCCGATAGCTACGAATTGGTGAGAAGATATGCCCTTGAGTTTTGCACCAAAAACGGATCTCCTAAATTGCTTCCGGCCATCGCCAAATCTATTCTCAACGACAACACCTCCGAGCGCGTAGCCTTCAAAATATCCTCGGGATACCGGATGCTCAACTTGGATTTGCTGGAAAATGAGTTGTTGCAGCAAGCTGGTGCGTTGCCGCTTTATTCGAAAGACAGGCTAAACAACGCATTGGAAAATATACGGTCAACCGATAAAAGCAAGAAAGAGGACTTTACATTGATTGCCGACAAAAGGCAGAAGTTGAAAAGCCGGTTGCAGGAAATCAGCCGTTTCCGCAACAATCCGGTTTCGGATGAGGCAGAGATACTGATGAAAGTACTTTCAGATAAGAGGGATGATGTGGCTGCCCGCTTGGCTGCCGCAGAGGCTTTGGGCTGGTATAATTATTCCTACCGAAAAGCGTTTATTATCGCTGAATTAAATAAATTCTTGCCGAAAGAAACTGATCCGAAATTAATCGGGGAGGTGCAGAAAACCATCAACCGATTGCAAGGGAAATAAATTTCGGACGCAATCTTTGTATCATAAATCTTCCAAAAGCCATTGTTGTGACTTGGGAAGATTTATGTTTATAACATCCCCGCTAGCATATTTTAAGAAATGCCTTATAAGAATTTTTGAGAGCAGTTTTTACAGATTATACCAATTGCCCTAATTTGTATTTTTTGAAAACGAGAAAGTTGTAAAATCGAAAAAATATTCATCGTGAAATTTGCGAACCAACGGTCAGCGGAGTTAAATTAGCGTTCTTTTGAGACCGCCTTTTCATTATTTGGATTCAGAATGTTTATCAAATCAGGTATTGGAAAAGATTCGGCTTTTCATTCACATATTCATACAAAAAGCCGTTTTCCACCATCCGTTCCACCAAGGCGTCAAAATCGTGCTTGTCGGCGAGTTCAATTCCTACAAAGGCGGGGCCAGTCTCCCGGCTCGTTTTCTTGCTGTATTCGAAATGGGTGATGTCGTCACGAGGGCCAAGCACCAACTGGACAAAGTCGCGCAAAGCACCGGGACGGTTGGGAAAACGGATGATAAAATAGTGTTTCAATCCTTCAAAAAGCAACGACCGCTCTTTGATTTCCTCGGTGCGGGTAATGTCGTTGTTACTCCCAGATACGATACACACCACATTTTTGCCCTTGATCTTGTCGGCATAATAGTCCAATGCAGCAATGGACAATGCGCCTGCAGGTTCCACCACAATGGCATCCTGGTTGTACAAATCGAGAATCTTCGTGCAAACATGTCCTTCCGGCACCAGCACAATGTCGTCAACCACCTGCTTGGACACTTCGAAAGGAAGGTCTCCCACCCTTTTGACGGCAGCCCCATCTACAAATTTATTTATCTCATCAAGATCAACCACGTGCCCAGCTTCCAAAGAAGTCTTCATCGAAGGCGCACCGGCAGGCTCCACACCGATGATTTTGGTGTTAGGACTCAATTGCTGGAAATAACTGCCAACCCCCGATATCAAACCACCACCTCCAATGGGGACAAACACATAATCGATGGGGCAAGAGGCTTGTTGGATAATTTCCAAAGCAACGGTGGCCTGGCCTTCGATAATCAGCGGGTCATCGAACGGATGGATAAAAGTCTTGTGATTTTCTTCGCAGTCTTTTTTGGCTTCCGCACTTGCTGCATCGTAGGTATCCCCAAACAACACGGTTTCGATATAATTCTTGCCAAACATTTGCACTTGCTTGATTTTTTGGCGAGGAGTGGTCACCGGCATATAGATTTTGCCATAGATGCCCAATCTCTGGCAAGAATAAGCAACGCCCTGCGCATGGTTTCCCGCGCTGGCACACACAATACCTTTGTCCCTCTGCTCCTGCGAAAGACTTTTGATCTTGTTGTAAGCTCCACGAATCTTGTAGGAGCGGACAATCTGGAGGTCTTCCCGCTTGAGCATGATTTTTGCACCGAATTGATCGGAAAGGTTCAAATTATCTGACAAAGGGGTGCTCGTTAAGATCTCATTGAGGGTAAGCTTCGCTTTATTGACATCTTGAAGTGACGGAAAATATGTTTGGGACATTATCGTTTTAATTTGCTTGAAAATGGTTCGAAAAAATACTTTAATACAAGAACAAATGCAAAGGTAATGCGAATTTTAAGGGTACGGAATGATTTGCATTTTTTAATGCTAATAGAACCAATCCGAATCTTTTGAAGAGAATGGTCAGCAAGCCTCCCTATGGGTGGTATTGCTTTTCATTTGATATATTCTTTCTGTTTTTATACCACTGTTTCACCTACCCCAAATACTGGATGGCTACAAAATTCCATTGCGCTATTGCATGGTGGAATAATGAGGGAGTACCCCACACACGGCAACAAGGCCTACTTATGCAGAAGAAACCAAAGCCTTGTACGACCAGAACAAATTTACCGAAGATGCAATAGTGATAAAATACAACTTGGCAAACAAGAAGGTGCCGTGCTGGTGCAGCTCTCGTCGGATGTGCTGTCGCAAGGTAGTAACCTCACATTCTACACCTCACGCTTCCCTTGTTGCTCGAATATCAGGCATATCATTTCCATATTTCGGGCGGGCCAGTTGCCTTCTTCAAATATTATTCAAAATCGAAAGTGGAATATTCGGTAAATGTTGACAACAAAGCATTTGTGATGGGTCGTGACCTCAACATCCGTCCGGTCGATTTAAAACTCCGCTTGCAAGTGGGCATCGGCGATTTGTCCATCTACGGATATTATTCTCCTTTTTCAATGTTCAATAAGAACGAAGGTCCCAATTTGAAAACTTACACGATTGGAGTGATGCTTGGCATCTAAGCAACAGCTGCATATTTGCAAATCTGCTTTGAAAACACAGCTCTTAAAACGACAGAAACAGCTCTTTTGAAGCCGCTTCTGCCGTTTATATAGAAAAAGAATCAAGCCCTGGAGATGCTCTTCAAAAGCCCTTTGACCGGTTGCAAGGCCAGAATGATGGCCACAACAAAAAACAGGTAGGACAGAGCCAAAGTTTGTTGGTCATGGATATCCAGGATGCTCGCCAACAAATACCCAGCAACCGAGAAAACAATGTAAGAGCCGCCGCTGGTCACCCCTCCGGCTGTACCTGCAAAAGCTGGAAAACGGGTAATGCAGTAGGTGAAATAAATGTTATAGGTGAATCCCTCCAGCAGGTGTAGCAGTACGACAAACAACATGATGGACAACATCGAGTTGAAATGTAGCATTCCCACGAAATACATCATCAACGCGATCACGAGCTGCAAGGTGACGGCTGTGGTGAGTTTCTGGAAAAAAGGCTTGTTGATAAGGCGTTTCGCCAACATACCGCCCAAAAGGATGGAAACTCCAGAACACAAAGCGGCATAACCCGTAAAAACAGGGGAAAGATGAAAGCTATGTTCGATGATAAACGGCATGCTCATCCCAAACACCAGCACCATGCCATAACTCAGGCCGAGAACCAAAACGCCGATAGCATAATCCCTTGCCCGCCACAACTGGGCATACGTGGAGCGGATGGCCTGAAAATTATACGGTTGGGGTTTCTTGATGGTCTCGCCACTGTATCTGAGTTCAAGCAGCAGCATCACCAGCCCATAGATTGCCAACAAGTAAAAATTTGCCCGCCAGCCAAAATAAGTTTGCAAATAACCCCCGATAAAAGGAGCCAGGATTGGTGCCGATGCCCACACAATGGTTATCAGGCTGGTATAGTGCTTCCGTTTGTCTCCTTCATATACGTCGATAAAAAATGCCCGCTTCGCAGTCACGATAAAACCGATGGCAATACCTTGGATAAACCGGAGAAAGATAATAAATGCTATGCTGTCGCTTAGCAGAATGCCAACATTGGAGAGGATGAAGGCCAACAAGGAATAAATAGTGAGCCTGTAACGCCCAAAACTATCCAAAATGCTCCCAACAAACAATTGGGAAGTGCCGTAACTGATAAGGAAAGCGGTCATCGTCAGCTTGATGTTGTCGCTGGTTGTCCCCAAGTCGGTAACCATGCTCGGGAAAGAGGGGAGATACACATCTACCGCCAAGCCAGATAGCGGAATTAATACGAATGCCAACACCGTGGCCGTCCATTCGTTTTCTTTTTTCAATTGCTTCATATTCTACTCGTGTTTGAGGAGGCAAAATTAAGGCGAAACGGCGACAGGGCACATACATCAATCAAAGTGATTTTTATATAAATCAAATACATGTGTTGTCAGCTACGCAAATATTTGGGGCTTTGCCCGGTATGTCTCTTGATAAAGGCGTTGAAATGCTGGGTATATTCAAATCCCAAACTATCCCCTATTTCGGTAATGCTCCAATCGGTATTTTTCAGCAATTCGACGGCTTCTTGGAGGATACGCTCGGCGATGAGCCGCGAGGTAGATTGTCCGGCATGCAGTTTCAGGCAATGGTTCAGGTGATTGACATGCACACGAAGCTCGTTTGCAAAATCCGCCGGGCTTTTCATCTGAATGCTATTCTTGGGCGAATCAACAGGAAATTGGCGGTCGAGCAATTCAAAAAACCGCCGCACCACATCGTTCTTCGGATTTTCTTTTCTCAATTCCGGACAATGCGATTCCAGCACTTTTATCCCTTCGTAAATAATCAACTGGAGCAGGTTGTGCACCACTTCGTCCTTGTATTCAAAATCACTTCCGTAAGCGTTATGGATCTTTTCGAAGTAGTCCTGAAACATTTCGTATTCTTGCTCGTTGAGCAGGATGAGAGGATAGACTGCACTCTCAAACAGGCCATACATTTTCTTCAACGCCATTTTTAAACCAGCCGAAAGATACTCTTCATTAAAAAGGCAAGCATAGCCGCCCGGATATTCGGAAATGGGCTTCCAGCCAAATTTGTTGTCGGGATTCGAAAAAGAGATATAAGGTTGGTCAATAACTACTTCTCCACTTTCGGTGTATAAAACAGCCTTCCCGCTAATCAGGCAAATTTTGTAATAGTCGCGCCTCACGAAAGGCTGTGTCGCCATGCAATTGTTCCGCTTGAAAATATTGAAATGGCGCACCAAACCCTGCCCTTGCAGCAATTCGCCGGGGATTTCCTTGTGCGTTGTTTTATAGTATTGAAGAATCGATTCCGTATATTCCATCGCTAGATACAAAATTAAATAAATCAAAGATAGAGAATTATTGCAAATCAACTACTTCCGACAAGGATTTCTTTTCATTTGGATAATTGTCCATCCATTTCTCTCATATCCCCAAGAGAACAAGGCATATCATAGTTTGATAATTTGATATTTTATTAAAAAAAACGTTTAGATATCCTTCAAATAAATTTCTATTTGTTTCATCCATAAATTTCGAAAAAGATGTATTCTGGTGTATCTTCCTTTAAACGAGGATGCTGCCGCTTTTTATTAATTGTTTATAAAAAAATGCAAGCTTTCACACATGTTGAATTTTTGGGAAATGTTAATTACATTTGCGGTATCCGTGATTCCTGATGAGTTAATACTAAGCGGGACGACTATTCAAGGCACGGAGTAACCTTATTCCAACTGTGCACTTAACCAACTATTGACCATGATAAAACTTTCTCCATATCCATTGATTTGGCAGGTATCCTGTACAATGCAGGCTAATATTTGGAGTGGCCTTGAAGTTAGCCGGCGAGAACCGCACCGGGCTACAGAAGGTGCTTGCCCATTATGCCTCTGACGCTGTGACTCTCCAAAGTACAAGGCGGCTGCTTTCCTGATCGGGATATGCCCTGCCACCGCTACTGATTCGGGAGAAGAACCAAGGTTTTGGAAACAATATTTGAAGATACTGGACGAAACAGACACTTATATATATGTGGACCATGAAAAAGCATAACCAGAATCGATCCAATCTGAAAAACCTTATCAAATACGGAATAGCACTGTTTGCTTTGTTATTGGTCCTCCTTGTCTCGATGCACGATTTTGCAAGTTATCCCAAATCGCTTGATCCCCTATTCGAGAAGGCGGGAAGCAACCAATCCGAGCTGAAAAAGGTTATCAGGCATTATTCCATTCATGAGCACGACTCGCTGAAAATCAGGGCAGCCATCTTCTTAATAAGGAACATGGATGCGCATTGTTCGTGGGAAAGTAAGGCCTGGGTGAAAATGCAGGAGGAATTGGAAGAATTATATAAAATAGAAACGGATCGGGATAAACTGAAGGGCGGGTTTGATAGTATTTATAAACAGTTCGATCTATCCGGTGTTCGATATCGGTCTGATTTACATATAATAAAATCAGATTTTTTGATAAAAAACATAGATTCGGCCTTCGTAAAATGGAGGAAGCCTTATGCCAGGCATTTGAATTTCGATGAATTTTGCGAATACATTTTGCCCTACAGGGTAAACTCCGAGCCGTTGGACAACTGGCGGGAGATGTTCGGCAGGGAATACATACCCGGCATATTGGCTTCAATAAAGAAGCCCAAGGATTCCATCACTGCGGCGGATATATGCGATGCCCTAAAAGGGCTGGAGAACGGATACTTGCATTACTTGCCGCGTGATGTACCCGACTATAACATCCGCATGTTATTGACAGCAAAGATAGCAACCTGCAAGGATTATTCATCGAGGATATTGTTTGCGGCACGCTGCATTGGCATTCCGGTAGCACTCGACCACACGCCGCAATGGGCCAACAGGAGCTTGGGGCATGAATGGAACGCCCTGATAACGGAAGACAGGAAGCCGCTTGATTTCGGGATAAAGGACAACTGCAAGCTGGGGATGCACATCCAAAACATCCCGGACAGGATTGCGCCAAAAGTATATCGGCAAACCTATGCGAAGCAACAAGGTAGTTTGGCCTGCATCTGCGGTTCAGAAAAGGTTCCTCACACACTGGCTTCGCCTTGCATGAAGGACGTGACGGCAGAATATTACAGCACGGTGGACGTACCCGTTCGTTTCGACCAAGATGCCCCCGGAAAAAACCGGTTTGCTTACCTTGCCGTGTTTGACAATAAGGACTGGATACCAGTAGCCTGGGCAAAACTAGTCAACAAAAGTGCAATTTTCAAAGATTTACACAAAGGGATAGTCTGCCTGCCCGGTTATTACCATCAAAAGCGGTTTGAACCGGCGGCATACCCCGTGAAGATTGATAGTGTGGGAAAGATAACCGAGCTAAGACCCGACTACAAAAATACCCGGACACTTGTTTTGAACCGTAAATACCAAACCAGCCTGATGGAAGGCACCTGCCGGAAAATGATAGGCGTCAGGCTGCAAGCTGCGGACGACTCAAGCTTTATCCATCCTGTCGATTTGTATCAGATCACGGAAATGCCGCAGGCCTGCTACGAGCTTGTGACAATAAAGCCAGCCCGGGCATACAAGTATTACAGGTATTTGTCGCCCAGGCGGGTCACCTGCAATCTTGCCGAACTGGAGTTTTATGAAGCCGGAGATGATGCCAAGCTAGTGGGAAAAGTGATCGGGGGATACATGGAAAAATTTGACTCGACACTGCTCGTCCCGTATTATATCAGGAAACTGAAAGCCCAACAGAACAGTAATTTTCAGTTAAAAACAAGCTGGATATCAAAACTGCAGTTTGCAACAGAACCCGCATATCCAAAAGGCATCACCGGGAAATACGGGCCACAACCCAAGCAAACAACGGAGAAATCCGAGGGAAAGAGCCAGAGACATTTGCCTGACACATGCTACGTGAATGCTTTCGACGGTGATCCATTGACATTTTTTTGCCGATACAGCATGGAATATTCATGGGTGGGCATGGAATTTAGCAACCCCAAACGCATAAATAAAGTTGCGTTCTTGCCCAGGAACGACGACAACGGGGTGATGCCCGGCCAGCTCTACGAGCTGTTCTTCTGGAACAAAAAATGGGTCTCACTGGGGCGGCAAACTGCCTCGAACAAGACATACCGCCTTAGCTATAAGAATGTCCCATCCAACGCTTTGTTCTTGTTACGAAATCTGACCAAAGGAAAAGAAGAGCGTATTTTCACCTACGAGGGGGGAAAGCAGGTGTGGTGGTAGGATTTCAAAGAAAAAACGGTAAATGAGAAAAAATAGTGAATTCTGAAAAACAATTTGGAGAACAAAGGGCGGAAAGTTGCCTTTCCCTGGAAAGACAAGGACAACGCATCCCGCCCCGGTTTCTCCCCACTAAAAAGAAAGGAGGCTGCAAAGGTAAACATTCGATTTTGAAATCTGCGTGATTTCGGGCTGTTGAAAGGATAAAGACAGCTAAACAAATTTTATTTTATTAAAATTCTAATTTTTAATTGTTATGAAAAAGAAAATTTTTGGCGGAATCGCCTTTGCAGCAGTGGCGTTGGCCGTAGCGTTTAACTTGAACATAAGTAAGAGTAACAATTTGTCCTTGCTTAGTATGAATAGCATAGAGGCTTTGGCTTCCGAGTCTTCTAACGATCTATTTACACCAACCACAATCTATTGTAAGATAACTATAGGTGATAATACATGGATGGAGTCAGGCGTTGCATGTCCTGATGGTCGTGCTGCTTGTAAGCCGGAAAAATGTCCTTCTGACCCATATTAGGGTTAATTTGAATAGGGAGTAGCTAAACTACTCCTTATTTTTCCAGTATATTAAGACGTATATACCAAATCATATATATGATAACTAATTTGAAAAAAAACAGTAAGTATGAAAAATATCATCGCATTTTTATCTCTGGCCGTGTTCTTATTCTCTTGTTCGAAGAAGATGAATGCGCCAGAGCCTTCCCGACAGGTCTCCGAGATGAAAATTGATGTGGACAAGGTTACAGATTCTTACGACTTGTCTCAGGATATCTCTTCGGATGTGAAGATCGTTCCACTGGAAACAAATGAAAATTGCCTGATTGGAAATATATTCAAGATAATTTATACAAACCAGACATATTATATTCTGGATAAGCTATCTAATCAAATATTATTATTCGATGATAAGGGTAAGTTTGTTTCTAAATTGAACCGGTCTGGTCCGGGTCCTCAAGAGTATGTTAAGATAGATGAATTTGTTGTGGTTGGTGAAGATATATGGATATCCGACAATGCTTCGAAAAGAATTATTTGTTACAATAAAGACTATTCAATGGTTGAGTCGGTTGGCATGAAGGACTTTTGGGTATACGGCATGGCATACAATGCTCCCTATATTCACATGGTAAATAATTGGATCCCATCCGGGGCAAAGAATCACCAAGTCTGTATTTATAATATTCATAATAAGAAAAAACATTATAGTAAACCTTTCAATCCATTGGATACAGACATATTCCACCGGGGAATAAAGCAGCAAATAGCTTATGCTGAAAATTCTTCTCTCTTTATAATTTCATATAACGACACCATTTTCAGGATGGAAGGCGAAAAAATAACCCCCGTGTACACATACGCTTTTTCTAAAAGATTCAACAATGGCCAAAGGAAACTGAATGAGAAAGAAAGTCCTGATAATATAAAGGGAATTATTGGCTTATATCAAACATCCAAGAGCGTTATAATTCTTTATCCTGATCGGAAGCGAACTCGTTTTGCGATATACAACAAAGCAGAAAAACAATGCCATGTATATATAAATATCAAGGATGTGTCGTTGGGTAATATGTCCATCTTTCCAGACTATATGGACCAAGAGGCAATCATTTCAATAAAAGAACCTTCTTCTCTACTATATCTCAATAACGAGGAGCATTTTCTGGAAAAGATCGATTCGAATAATCCGAAGAAAGAGCAACTATCTTCTATTATTTCGAATCTGAAAGAAGAATCCAATCCGATTATTTTTCATTATACATTTAAAAAAGACAGTAAGCTATGAGAATGTTTTTAGGTTTGCTGTTATTAATCTTGTTGGCTACAGTTGTTCACTTATATATCCTAAACAATACTCAGAAAGAAATGAATCTTATCCTTAATCATGAAATAGAGAGAATGGCGAAGGAAAATGAAATGGCATTTTTGCATCAAGGCAATAGGAAATATGAAATTATGTTTAATGGCAGATGTTTGGCCACAAGTCAAAAGGTAATCAAAGAATCTGGTGATTCCGTACCTCTCGACCAATTATTCAGAGGTACTAAACTGGTCTTCAGATATTCAGAATTAAACTGCAACACATGTATTGACAAACAAATAGATATTCTGAAAAAATATGCAGCCAAAATAGGGAATGATAATATTATCTTATTTGTCTCGTCTACGAATTCGAGATATAGGATTCAATTTAAAAAGGTAAATAACATACATTTTTCGATTTATGAATTGTCTTCAAGCTTAGAAAAACAATTGCCAAATATAGATTTGCCTTATTACTTCATTATGGAAAAAGATAATCCGAGAATAAATTCCTTTTTTATTCCTCAAAAAGAACTTCATCAACTGACAGAGGAATACTTTAGAGAAATTTTAAACAAATATTTTCCGAAAACAACAAAACAATAATGGATATGAGGATGATTGGAGTTTGTTATTAATAACAACAGGATTATGACCCGACGTTTAGTGTTCCTCCTGCGCCACCTGTGGTTTGCCCTCAAAATTTTCGTGGGAGCCATCCTGTTTGTCCTTGCCCTGAAAGTGTTTGTGTTTGCCTCCTGCCGGATACCGAGCTGGTCGATGGTCCCGGCATTGATCCCCGGAGACAACGTGCTGGTGAGCAAGTTGATGCCCGGCGCACGAATTGGCTGCGGCGACAATCCGGGGACGGACGGGGTGACTCGCCTGTGGGGAATCAGCAAGGTGAAGCGCAACGACGTGTTGCTGTTCAATTTCCCCTATTCCGACTGGGACAAGCTGGGTTTCGACTTTGCTGTGTACTACATGAAGCGGTGCGTGGCCATCCCGGGCGACACGTTCTACATCGAGAACGGGATTTACAGGGTGAAGGGCAGCAGGGAGAGGCTTGGCAACTACGATGCACAACGGAAGTTCGCCAGTTTGAATGAGGACAGCATTGCCCCGCAGATTTATCATTGCTTTCCTTTCGATAGCAGGTATAAATGGACGGTAAGGCATTTTGGCCCGCTGTACGTCCCCCGAAAAGGGGATGTGCTTGCCATCGACACGCTGAACATCGCCCTCTACCGCAACCTGATCCGCTATGAAACGGGGAAGGAAATAAGCGTAAAGCAAGGCAAGGTATATCTGGGCAAGAGTTTGCTGATCAAATATGCGTTTCGCAAGAATTATTACTTCATGGCAGGCGATTTGGTTCACGACTCAAAGGATTCACGCTACTGGGGCTTGCTGCCCGAAGACCATATTGTGGGCAAGGCGGTGCTGATATGGAAATCGCAGGACATGAAAACCGGGAAGTTCCGGTGGGATAGGTTTTTGAAATGGGTGGAGTGACTATCCTCAACCCCGACTACCCCCATCCCCTAAAGGGGAGATTGGGGCAGTGGAATACGGAAGGTAGGTGATAGCTGGCGCAAGCGATTCCCCTTCAGGGGTTAGGGGTCGGGCTGCGGGGTGAAAAAACTAAGTAAGAGGGGCTGGAGTTAGGGGTGGAAAAAAGATAAGAGTCTGATTTTAAAAAAATATCGTTATGTCAAACACAAGTATGTTTTATGGAGCGAAACCTGCCATCTTCGAAAAAGCAAAGTTGCTTAGAGAGAATATGACTTTGTCAGAAGAATTATTGTGGGCAAGGCTGAGACAAAGTCAATTGGGCGTTAGATTTAAAGCACAACATCCCATAGATATTTTTATCGTCGATTTCTACTGCCATGCACATAAACTGATTATTGAGGTAGATGGAGGTATTCATCGATCGCAAATTGATTATGATGAAGGACGGACGGGCGAACTAGAAAAATTTGGACTTACAGTAATCCGTTTTACGAACGAAGAGGTGACCAATGATATCGAATCAGTCGTAGAAAAGATCAAACAAGTTATGAGCTTATAGTATCCGTATCTACCCCTGCCGCCTAAAAAAGGGGAGATTGGGACAGTAGAATACGGAGATGAGGCGGCAATTGGCGCAAGCAGTTCCCCTTCAGGGGCTAGGGGTGGAGAATATCGAAAGGCAGGAGAAGCTGGGTTCGGGGTGGAGGATGCTTGGGATTTATCCTAAAGCATATACCCCCATCCCCTAAAGGAGAGAACGGGACAGCAGAATTCAGAGAGAAGGTGGTAATTAGTGCAAGCAAGTTCCCCTTCAGTGGTTAGTGGGCGGGCTGCAAGGTGAAAAAACTAGGCAGAAGGGATTGCGCTTCGGGGTAGTCTTGATTGATAAAGCCAGGTATTTGGCAGAAATATAAAAACATAACCTATGACATTGATAAATACATTTCAATAATATCTAATTAAAAAATACTGTACTATGAAACACGTAATCTGTAATGACAAAAAAACTTTTTTGAGAAAGCGGCTTGCAAGCCTTGTTTGCCTCTGTTGTTTGTTCTTGTTGCCTTTCTCCACAAAAGCGCAAGAACCCAAAGCTGTTGTCGAGAACCCACTTTTTAGTGTGGCGGCTCAGGACAATGTGATCATCGAAAAAATAGTTATCACTGACGCAGCCACCAAGCTCTACATGTATGTCTGGCATAGCCCCAAGTTTTGGGTCAGATTCGCCTCGGATACGTATATCCGGGTGAATGGGAAGAAATATCTGGTTACATCGGCGGAAGGCATTGAACTGGACAAGGAAACTTACTCCGATGAGACAAACAAAACTTCCTTTGTGCTGAACTTTCCTCCCATTGACCCACATGCAAAACAACTTGATTTTATCGAGAGCGACTGTGAAAATTGTTTCAAAATATGGGGAGTGGAGTTGCAGCCAAAAGCAGCTCGTGTCCGTCAACAAGTTCCGCAAGATATTCGGGTGCTTGCCGATATTCGGGACGACGGCAAGCCTTTGGAAATTCCGGCTTTCAAGTCGGGAAAAGCCCTGCTGAAAGGTATATTCTCCGGATATCAGCCGGAAATGAACTATACCATACAGGTCTATGTGGACAATCCTGTGACAGGAATCCAGGAAGAATATAAAACCCAAATACGCGACAACGGGGCATTTGAGTTAAACGTGCCACTGGTTCAGTCTTTTCAGCAGGTGTCGCTCCGTCTCCCATCGTTTAATAAATATATTCTCTTGTCACCTGGCAAGGAATCATCCGTGTATTTCGACTTGCGGCAGAAAAGCTGTCAGGAAATCAAGAACGATGCTATCCGTTGCCAGCCATCGCGCTACATCTTTTTTGGTGGAGCCAATTCCGAAATCAACAACCAACTGTTTGATGACAAAGTTCAACAATGCATGGAAGGCATCCGGATTGATGATAAGGCTATGGCGGACATAAACGGCATGAGCGCACAACAATATAAGTCTTACGTACTCGAACAGCTTCAAAAAAGTATCGACCGTGTTTCGGCATTGGGGCTTACCAAGAAAGCGGGGGAGTTTGCAAAAATCATCTTGCGCAACGAAGCCGCATACCTCTTGATGTTTGCCAACAGCTATCTGGAAAGTGCTTTTAGACAGTTCCACCACCTCAAATGGGAAGACAAATTGACCGGATATGACAAACCTGTATTGGACAACACATATTATTCATTCATCAAGGATCTCGGAATAAACGATCCCCGATCTCTTTATAGCAACATGTACGGGAACAATGTGAACTCGGTCAAATACATTGGTTTGGATACGTATAAATGGGAAGATTCCGTAAAGGACTTCTACGAAAGACTAATTGCTTCCGGAGGATTGTCGCCTGAAGACAAGGAGGTGGCCGAATATCAGCTTAGAAATGTCAAGGGTGACTGGAGTCCCGAAAAACTTAGGATCGCAAAGATAAAGAACGGGCGATTGGCGAAAGTAGTCATGGACTCTCTCAAATTGGACCCACAAAACCAAGCCCGTGCCGAAAACCTGCTCAGGATATGCGCCGACACAACCACTTCCGCTAAAATAATGCGTGAAACACTCAATAAGTTCGTCCAAGGATTGCTGGAGGGAGGTGCGTGTACGCTCGATGAGTTGAACCTGCTGGGTGCGCAGGCAAACAAAGGCACGACCGACAACGAAAAACCCGAGATAGACGAAAAACGGCTTACAGCTTTTAATGAAAAATACAAGGATGCCATGTCTCAGGCAGATCAAAAATACAGGGCAGATCAACGTTTGGCTTATATCAGTGGAATAACCGGCACTTCCGAAGGAATCTTGTTTGACCTGATGACCACCCAACTATTGAGCCATAAGTTAGAAGAATATACATTGATCGGCAAGGAAGACATGGAAACGATTTCCAAACTGAAAGATCCGTTTTATGCCGTTTACCTCAAAGAGAAAAATAAAGAATTGCTTGCCCAGATTGAGGCAAATAAACGCAAGGCAGGCTACACTATCCACGAAGTGCCGACAACCGCCGGCGGGGAGCAAGTGTTCGACGAGATGGCCAAGTCGTTTGCCGGAAAAGTGGTTCTTGTCGATTTTTGGAACACCTGGTGCGGGCCTTGCCGTTCGGCGATGAAACAGATGGAGCCGGCCAAACAAGCACTGAAAGAGAAAGGCGTGGTTTTCGTATATTTTGCCAACCAGACATCCCCTTTAGGCACCTGGCACAACATGATTGCGGATATCCCCGGAGAGCATTACCGCTTGAGTGGACTCCAATTTGAAGTCTTGGTAAAGAAATTCAACATATCCGGCATCCCATCCTACCTGATCTTGAACAAAGAAGGAAAACAGGTTTATTTCAAAACCGGTTTTGAAGGCAAAGAGAAAATGGTTGGAATGCTGCAAAACGAATTGAACAAATAGCAACAGCCTACATGCGTTAGTAGCTCCGGATTACTAACGTTAGTAACGACATACTACATGCGTTAGTAACGACTCGCTACTAACGTATGTGGGATAGACGAGATAAAAAATGCTTGCAGGCAAGAGTCTGCGGGCCTATATTCACTAATTTATTCATCTTAAAAACAACTTGACATGAAGTACAAATTGACAGAGCGGGCCAACCCGCAGGACAGGACAAAGAAAAAACTGTATGCCGCACCGGTGTACGATGGCAAAATCAGCAAGCCGGAGCTGGCTGCCGAGATCGTGAACGTGTCGTCGCTTTCGCGGGGCGATGTGTCGAACGTGATTGAGAATATCATCGACATTATCCCGAAGTATTTGCTGATGGGCAAGAGTATTAACCTTGGCGAATTGGGCACGTTAAGGGTGTCATTCACGAGCGAAGGGGTGGAGAACGCATCCGATTTCAACGTGGGCAAAATTTCAGGTGTCCGGGTATTGTTCACCCCGAGCACGAAGCTGCGCGAACAACTGGAGAAAATCACATTCGAGAAGTCGGAGTGATAGATGGATTGAACAAGTGGCCAGGTGGGTGTTGCCACCTGACCACTTGTAAATTGTTCGTTATATGAGGATGACATGGAAATAGAGTGCAAGAAGATTCAGGATGGGATAAAGGGAATTGGAAATATTCTCCTTCTCCTCCCCTTGCTTGCCGTGCTGTGCACTGCCCTCATAGTCAATGACGATCTCGCCAACCCTACTGTTTCGGGCAAATACGTTTGGTTTGGAATCGCATTGCCGGTGTGCATGTTGTCGGGGCTGCTTGCCCTGCTGTTAAAGCGGAAAGCTGTTCGGTTGTCGCCAGTCGATTGGTTGCTGACGGCATTCTGCTTCTGGGGCATCGGACGCACATTTTTTCTGACGGGAGAATTCAGCTTGCGCCTGTCGCTTTTTTTTATGGTATGGGTATTTTACGTAGTCTGTCGCTTGATGTTTGCCCAAGTTATTTATTATCAAAAAATTGCACAGATTTCCCTTGTTGCTGTCGGCCTGTTTGGGGCTCTTTGGGGAACGGGTCAACTGCATGGCTATTTTCCGTCGCAGCATTCGCTGTTTCCTACCACCGGGTCTTTCTATAATTCGGGTCCCTACGGCGGCCTTCTTTCCGTCACGCTGCCCATAGCGGTTTATTACGTGCTGAATGACTTTCAAATATTCAATCGCAGATTTGAGTGGAAACATTTGCTTCGTTACATCGGATGGGGAATGTGCGCGATCACCTTGCTCATTATTGTAACGATTTTGCCGTCCACCCTGAGCCGGGGGGCATGGATAGCCTCGCTCTGCGGTTCGGGATGGGTGGTGTTCTGTCATCTTTTGCCGAAAATGAAGAATAAACCGGGCAATGCAATACAGAAGGACAGAAAGAGAACAGGATTGATTTTCGCACTTTTGGTTATCGCATTTGTTGCTTTTGTCAGCGGCGTGTACCACCTCAAAAAGGATTCTGCCGATGGGCGCCTGTTGATGTGGAAAGTTGCATCCGGCATAATAAAAGAACATCCTCAGGGAATAGGCATTGGAAGATTTCCCTATTATTACGGGGAATACCAAGTTCGGTATTTTTACGACAACAAAGCTGTTCATTCTCACGAAGAGCTGGTGGCCGGAAGCCCGGAATATGCTTTCAACGAATATCTGCAAATCGGGGTTGAGCACGGGATCATTCCTTTGATTGTATTTCTTTCTTTGTCAGTCTATGCTGTTTATGTGGGATTCAAGAACCGGGAACATGGGCCATCGGGAGCATTGGTTTCCCTGCTTTGTTTCGCATTCTTTTCCTATCCGTTCAGCCTGTTGCCGTTTCCGATTGTTTATGCTGTTCTGCTTGCTCTTTGTGTAAATAGCAATAAAGCTTCTTCCGCTACAGCTCCGAAACAGGCAATAATACCGACCGGTTTTCTGCTTGCGCTTTTTGTATCTGTTTTGTTACTTATTCACCAACGTTACCCCATTTATGAAGCCTATAGGGAATGGAAAATCGCAAGAATGTTGAATAACAGTGCAATTGACGATAAACAAGCGTTAAATTTTCAGTTATATTATTTATATTTAAAGCATGAAAGTTCTTTCCTGTTCGAGTATGCACAATGCTTGAACAGGTTGGGACGACACCAAGAGAGTAACCGAATTCTGACAGAAATGAAAAACATAAGCTGCGACCCTATGATAGACAATGTAATGGGGCGAAACTTCCAGTCAATGAAGCAATACGGACAGGCCGAAGCCTGTTTCCGCCGTTCGTGCCTGATGGTTCCGAGCCGCCTATATCCGCACTACCTGCTGATGAAACTATATAAAGAACACAGAGATACCGTGAAAATGAAGAAGACAATCATCACCCTGTTAGAGAAGGAGCCAAAGGTTAATTCACCGGCAATAAAGCAAATGAAGGAGGAAGCGGCGGAATTTAACCGCCGCCTTACCCCACGATGCTCTACCGCTCAAGCTCTACCATCCTTCAAGGGGAGAATGGAGACAGCGAAATGAGGAAGACTAACTGGCGCAAGCAAGTCCCCCTTTAGGAGTGGAGGGGCTGAGCGGAAGGATACAAACACTTGAATTGAAAATGAAACAATATAATAACATCACATGAAAAATTACGTAATAATCGCAATTGCCGTGCTGCTGATGTCGGCATCTTGTGCGAAAGAGAAAACCGGAGATTCGGGAAAGAAGTCCTTCCGTGAGATACAAGACGAAAAACCCGTTTATGTCAAGGCCTTGAAAATGGAAGAGACAGATTTCAACTATGATTTGTTGTCTAACGGAACTGTCAGTGCCATGCGCAAAGCTGACTTGAAATTCGAAACGGACGGAGTGGTGAGTAAAATCTATGTAAAGAACGGGATGTTCGTGAAGCAGGGGCAACTGATTGCTGAACTCGATAGGTTCAAGCTGGAACACAGCATGATAGAAGCCGATGGGGCAAGAGAGAAGGCTTATCTGGAATTGCAGGACGTGCTTATCAGCCAGGGATATTCGCTGAAAGATTCAGCCAATGTCCCGCCCAACGTGATGAAAATAGCCAAAATCAGAAGCGGGTACATGGAGGGTGCCAACAATTTACGCATAGCGCGTCACAATCTGGAGAAAGGAAGCCTGCGCGCACCCTTTAGCGGAGCAATCGCCAACCTCAACACAAAGGTATATAACAACGCAGGCAGTGAAACTTTCTGCACGGTGGTTGACAACCGCACGCCGGAAGTGGTTTTCAAGATCTTGGAAAGTGAGATTTCATTGATCCGTCTCAACGACAAGGTGCAGGTGTCCCCTTTCTCCTCGCCCGAACGCAAAGTGCAGGGACAAGTCTCGGAAATAAACCCGGTGATAGACGCCAACGGGATGGTGCAGGTCAAAGCCACGGTTTCCAATCCCAATAACACTTTCTACGACGGAATGAACGTGCAGGTGAAACTGCAACGGCTGCTGGGAAAGCGCATCGTGGTTCCCAAATCGGCGCTTTTGTTGCGTACCAATCGTAAAGTGATTTTCACCCTGAAACACGGTAAGGCAATATGGAACTATGTGGAAACGGCACAGGAGAATTCCGACAGCTATGTGGTGACGGACGGTATTCATGCCGGGGACAGTGTCATTTGTGACGGCAATCTGAATCTGGCCCACGAGAGTCCGGTAATAGTAAATAAATGACAGCCGACATCAACTTAAGATATATCCCTTATGACCAAATACCTCATCCAACATCCCGTCTCCGTCTTCATGGCGTTTATCGCCCTGTTTATTTTGGGTATCGTGACCTACATGAGCATCCCCGTTTCACTTCTGCCGGATATTCCCATCCCGCAGATAACCGTACAGATTTCCTCGGACAACACCTCGGCCCGGGAACTGGAAAACACGGCCGTGACACCCGTGCGCAACCAGCTGATGCAGGTGTCTAAGTTGCGGGATATCCGTTCCGAAACACGCGACGGCAATGCTGTCATCCATTTGGATTTTGAATATGGGGCGAATATCGATCTGGCATTCATCGAGGTGAATGAAAAAATTGATGCCGCCATGAATTACTTTCCCAAGGAGATGGAACGTCCCCGGGTGGTGAAAGCCAGTGCGACCGATATTCCCGTGTTCAATGTGTACCTCACATTGCGCTCCGACAATCCCTATTCGGAAACGGACATGGACAAGTTTATCGGACTGGGCGATTTTTCCGAGATGGTTGTCAGCCGCCGCTTCGAGCAATTGCCCGAAGCGGCAATGGTGGACATGTCGGGAAAGATAAGCAAACAGGTGGTTATCTCGCCCAATCCGGCATTTCTTGAAATAAGCGGCATCACCCAGGACGACATAGAGAACACCCTGAAGAACAACAACACCGATCCCGGCAGCATGACCGTCCGAGATGGTTATTATGAATACGTCATTCGCTTCTCGTCCACGTTGAAAACGGTGGAAGATATCGAAAACATTTACATCCGGAAAAACGGGCGCATCTACCGCCTCAAAGACATGGCTACCGTAAGGTTGGTGCCACAATCCAACAAAGGGATGGTGCTCTACAACGGCAAAAGAGCAGTCGTATTGTCTGTCATCAAACAGTCGCAAGAGAGCATGAACAAGATGCAGAAAGCATTGGGTGGAGTGATTGACCAGTTTCGAAAAGATTTTCCGGACGTGGAGTTCAACGTGTCGCAAAGTCAGACCGAGCTGCTCGACTACACGATTGGCAACCTCACGCAGAACCTGGTTCTGGCTTTTATCTTTGTTTTCCTTGTCTCTGTGTTTTTCTTGAAGGATGGCCGCTCGTCGCTGATTATTGGTATCAGCCTGTTCGTTTCACTGGTTGTCAGCCTGCTGTTTTTCTACCTGTTCAAAATATCCATGAACGTTGTTTCCCTCACCGGACTGATTCTGGCATCAGGCATGATGATAGACAGTTCCATCATCGTCACCGACAACATCGGGCAGTACCACCGCAAAGGATTCGGGCTGGATGAGGCAGGCGTCAAGGGGACAAACGAACTGGTTGCCCCTATGCTGAGTTCGGTGTTGACGACGATTTCCGTTTTTGTACCCCTTATTTTCCTGAGCGGAATAGCCGGCGCCATCTTCTTCGACCAAGCTTTTTCGGTCACGGTAGGCTTGCTCGTTTCCTACATCACCGGAATTACTTTTATGCCGGTACTCTATAAAGTGATCTATTCCGTGAAAATTGGTCGGAAACATAAAAAGAAATTCCACAAAGAATCGTTGCCACAAGAACCAAAAACATTGCTTATCGAAAAAGCCTATGACAAGGGAATCGAATGGATCTTTTCACACAAGGCATTTGTTGCTGTGGTGATGCTGCTAGTTTTTCCGCTCTGCGCCTACCTGTTTTTCATCATAAAAAAAGAGAAGATGCCCGACATCAAGCAGAACGAGGTGACGGTGAAAGTGGACTGGAATGAAAACATCCATCTGGATGAGAACAACGCCCGGTGTGTCGCGTTGTTGGGGAAGACGAGAAAATTTTACAAGGAAGCTGCCGTGCTTGTGGGTGAACAGCAATTCATGCTCAACAGGGAAAGTCTTAAGGCGGCAACCGAAGCCGAGTTTTATATGAAAACGGCTAATGCGGAAAACATATCCACATTGAAACGGCAAGTGGAATCTTATCTCCACCGGAAATACCCCGAAGCCAATGTTTCATTTGCTCCCGCAGGAACCATTTTTGAAAAAATATTTTCGACAGGTGAAGCCGATCTGGTCGTGGAATATTATCCGCTGGACAAAACAAAAGAGATTGGGTACAAAGCGGTTTCTGAAATCAGCTCGGAACTTCTGCATGTTACCGGAAGGAAACCCACTACCTCTTCTTTCCAAAGTCAGCTGGACTTGCATATCGACCGGGAAAAGCTCCTGCTCTACAACGTACCGTACGAGCTTGTGTCCAAAGCACTGCGCACGGCCTTCCGGGAAAACAAATTTGCCACTTTGCGCTCACAACAGGAATACTTGCCCATATTGCTCGCCGGAGAGAAGAAAGGCGATGCGCGGAAAATACTAGAAGAAACACTGGTGGAAGTATCGGCCGACAAGGATAAACGTAAAAACAAACTGCCGCTGTCAACTTTTATCAGCCTGTCCGAATCGGAAGGCCTGAAAACCATCGTTTCGGGAAAGGCCGGGGAATACATCCCGTTCTATTACCACGATGACGGAAATGTGGAAAAAACCATCGGACAAATTCGCAAGGCAACACAGGGCAACGGAGACTGGGAGGTTGATTTTTCCGGTTCCTTCTTTTCCAACCGGAAAATGATCGGCGAAATGCTGGTCATCCTGTGCGTGTCCATCCTGCTGATGTATTTCATCCTTGCCGCCCAGTTCGAGGATTTCAAGCAGCCGTTGCTTGTGCTTCTGGAGCTGCCCATCGACATAGCTGCGGCATTGGCATTACTAATGCTTTTGGGGCATACGCTCAACCTTATGTCGGCCATCGGCATCGTGGTCACCTGCGGAATCATGATTAATGATTCCATCCTGAAAGTGGATATAATCAACCAGTTGCGTCGGGAAGGAATGGATTTGATGGGTGCCATACATACGGCCGGAAGGCGAAGGCTAAAAGCCATACTGATGACGAGCCTTACCTCGGTTGTCTGCATGGCTCCGCTGATGTTCAGTAGCGACCTGGGTTCGGAATTGGAGAAGCCGCTGGCCATCGCCACTATCGGGGGAATGATTATAGGTACGCCGGTTAGTTTGTTCGTGGTGCCGCTGGCCTATTGGTGGATATATCGGAAAGAAGATAAAATAAGGCTCTAAAGCCCTTCAAGGGTGCTTGCTTGAAAAGCCCTTTTAGGGGTTTGCGTTAGGTATTTATGATTGCAGCAGAACCAACTGCTACCATAATGACAAAACTTAAAAACAACAACAACAAAATGATACATTCCATGAAAATTTGGTGCGGACTGTTTCCCTCCCTCCTGCTTTTTTTTCACACAACATTGCCTGCACAAACAATGAAGCTGAATCTGGAACGAAGCATCGAAATAGCTTCCGACAGCTCCCTTCAGGCATATATCAACAAGAACCGTTATATGTCGAGCTATTGGGAATATAAATCCTACAAAGCGGCACGCCTGCCTTCCGTCACACTTACCATGACCCCCTTGGAATACAACCGGGACTTTGTTCAGCGGTACAATTCGGAATTGAATGTGGACGAGTATAAGCCCTTAGAATCATTGTACTCCTACGGCAATTTGTCCGTCAGCCAGAATTTTGACCCGACGGGGGGCACATTCTATGTCAATTCTTCGCTAAGCCGTTATCAAAGTTACGGAGCCTATTCCTATACCCAATTTAATGCTGTGCCTGTCCAGGTGGGTTATTCACAATCCCTTTTCGGATTCAATTCGTTCAAATGGCAGAAAAAAATCGAGCCGTTGAAGCTCGACAAAGCGCAGAAGCAGTTCCTCTATTCCCGGGAACAGATTTCGGAAACGGTTATCGGTTATTTTTTCGCCATGGTTTCGGCAAAACTGGAATACGATATGGCTCGGGAAACAGTCAGTTCGTCCGACACACTTTACCGCCTCGGACAAAAGAGGCAGGAAATAGCAAGCATTTCCCAATCCGACTTGCTGACGCTGAAACTTGAGGCCGTGAATGCCGTCAATTCCCTGAGAAACGCCGAAACGAGCTATCAAAAAGCAGAATTCAGTCTAATTCAATACCTGAACCTATCAAACGGCACTGCTTTGGAATTGGAAATGCCTCAGCTCCCCGGAACAATACTTATATCGGTGGATGAAGCTTTAGAACATGCCCGTGAGAACAATCCCGACTATTTGGACTACAAGCGCCAACTTCTGGAGTCGCAAAGAGACCTTGAGCAAACAAAGAAATCTTCCAATTTCAGTGCCACACTTTCCCTGAGCATCGGATACAACCAGGTGGCGGACAGATTTTCCGATTCATACAAATCTCCGTTACAACAAGAAATTGCGTCTTTCAGCGTATCAATTCCTTTGTTGGATTGGGGTGTCAGAAAAGGGAAAGTAAACATGGCTGTGAACAATCTGAATGTAACCCGGCTCTCTGTCAAACAGGAAGAACAAAAACTGGAACAGGACGTGATCATGACAGTCAAAGATTTTAACATTCAGCAGTCTTTGGTTACATCGTCCAAAGAGGCTGTGGAACTGGCCACCCTGGCATTTCGTACTACCCGGGAACGTTTCATTATCGGGAAGGCCGACCTGAACAGCCTGACCCTTGCCCTCAACCGGCAAAACACAGCACAACGCAATTATGTCAGCAGCCTGCAAAGCTACTGGCTCAGCTATTACAAACTTCGAAGATTGACATTGTTCGATTTCCTCCAAGGAAAACACCTTTTAGTAGATTTCGGCTCCCTAGCGAAATATAAAAACAATTAAGCAGTTCGACATGAATAAAAGTCCGTCTTCCTTTTCCGTCATTTTAGCTTTCCTTTGCCTGACTTTGCTCGGGTTCTTTTTCATCCCGAAGCTCTCGTTCAAGTTAAACCCCTCGCGTAAGCAACCCGTTGTGAACATACGGTTCAGCATGTCGGGACAATCGCCCCGCATCGTTGAAATGGAAGTCACCTCGAAACTGGAAGCGATGCTCAACCGGGTGCGTGGAATCGAATCGCTCCATTCCTATTCCCGCCAAAATGGAGGCGGAATCACCATAAAACTGTCTGAACATGTGGATGCGGAGATGACCCGCTTTGAAATGTCAACCATCGTGCGTCAGGCCTGGCCATCCATGCCCGAAGGAGTGAGCTATCCCTCCATCGAAATGTCCGGGGTATCCGATGAAGCCGGCCGGCCTTTCCTGCAATATACAATTAATGCGCCGTATTCACCTGTCGAGATTCAGGAATACGCCAATGACAATATCCGCAACAAGATTGCGGTTTTGAAAGGCGTCAGCAGCGTAGATGTGTATGGGGCGGGAAAAAACATTTACAGGCTCGAATATGATTACCGCAACCTGCAGTCCTATGGCATAAAGCTTGACGACATTCGTGAAGCCATCAATACTTATCTGGAAGAAGAGTCCCTCGGATTGGCTGATTACATAGATGGAAAGGCAAGGAAACTTATCCGCATCAGACTGAGGCCAGCAAATGGAGAAAAGGATTTTGAACCAGCTAGAATACAAGTG
This sequence comes from Bacteroidales bacterium UBA1309, assembly GCA_002307185.1. GTDB lineage: Bacteria > Bacteroidota > Bacteroidia > Bacteroidales > Dysgonomonadaceae > UBA1309. Next base: position 173,237 of record DBTT01000004.1, on the reverse strand, counting down.
GTTAACAAAGACGGCAGAATCGTTCATTTAGACCAATTGGTCAAATGCAGTCTGGAGGAAGAGGAAAGTTCAAGTTTCTACCGCATCAACGGCATGAACTCGGTTTTCCTTTCCGTCACGGCAGACGAAGGGAGCAACAGGCTGACCCTTAGCAAAGATATTGAACAACTGTTGACCGGCATTCAAGCATCGCTGCCACGCGGATATGAACTTCACAAATCATACGACGAGAGCGAGTATCTCAACAAGGAATTGAACAGGATATACCTGCGCTCGGGGCTGACAGTGCTCACCCTTCTGCTGTTCGTCTTCGCCGCATACCGCAATCTCAAGCACTCGCTGGTGATTCTTCTTTCTTTGGTTTGCAACCTTGCCATAGCCGCCATTATTTACTATATCTTAGGCATAGAAATCCATGTGTTTTCACTGGCCGGGCTGACTATATCCGTGACCTTGGTCATAGACAATTTCATCATCATGTCCGACCAGATTGTCCGAAGGGGGAACAAAAAAGTCTTCATGGCTATTCTGGCTGCCACCCTCACTACCATCGGAGCGTTGAGTATTATATTTTTTCTGGACGACCAGCTGCGGCTCAACCTGTTGGACTTTGCGTTGGTGGTCGTGCTGAATCTGGTCATATCGCTTGTTACGGCACTGCTTTTTGTGCCAGCCCTGATAGAGAAGCTGCGTATCAAAAAACGTACCCGCACAAGTGTTAAGTCAAAAGCACGGAGGAAAAGAATGCTGGTGCGTTTCAACCGGGCATATGGGCGGGTAATCCTATTCTGCCAAGGTAAACAAGCGCGAAGGTGCATCACCTGCCTGCTTATCCTTGCATTCGGCATTCCGGTATTCCTCCTTCCTGAGAAATTGGGTGGGGAGAAGCCATTTCCGCAAGAACAAGTTGAAGGGAAGGATAATAAATGGGTGAATGCGTACAACAAAACCTTGGGCGGCCAATTCTATAAGGAACACATAAAGCCCTTAACGGACATTGCTCTCGGAGGCACAATGCGACTGTTTGCCCAAAAGGTAAAAAACGGGTCTTACTCGTCCGGCGAACGGAGCGAGACGATGCTCTATGCCGCAGCTTCCCTCCCGAACGGATCCACAAAAGAACAGATGGATGCGCTGATAAAGAAAATGGAACAACACATTGCGCAATACGGTGAAATAAAACAGTTCGAGACATCCATCGAGAGCGGGCAGCGCGCCAGCATACGGATATCTTTTAAAGATGAATACCAACGCGGACAGTTTCCCTACATGCTTTATTCAAAATTAATTTCCAAGGCATTGGAACTGAGCGGAGGAAGCTGGTCTGTTTATGGAGTCGGAGACGGGTTCAACAACGACGTGAAGGAACAGGCTGGCTCGTCGAGGATAAAACTGCTGGGATACAACTACGACGAATTGAACAAGCTGGCTGAACAAATAAGGGATTCGCTGTTACAACACCGCCGTATTAAGGAGGTAACCATCGGTTCGGAATTCAGCTGGTACAAAAACGACTATTCGGAATTTGTGCTGGATATCGACAGGAAGAAACTATCGGAAGCCAACCTTTTCCCATCTGATTTATATGCCGCATTGATTCCGGTTTTTCAACGGAGCGTATCCTCCGGAACATGGAATGCCACGGGAAAATCCATTCTTATCAACCTGTATTCGAAACAGGCGAACGAACTGGATATCTGGAATATGGAACATTATCCGGGACAATTGGAAGAAACAGATCTGCGCTTAACCGAATTCGCGCGGATAGAAAAATCGCAAGCCCCACCGGAAATTTCAAAGGAAAACCAGCAATACCGGTTGTGTCTTCAATACGAATATATTGGAAGCTACACGCAAGCGGAGAAGGTCATGAACCGCTATATCGACAAGTTTAATTCATCAGCTCCTTTGGGATATAAAGCAGAAAGTGAATCTTACAAACCTTGGTGGGAAAGCGGCAAGACGAGCCAGTACCGGCTGTTGCTCCTGATCTTTGCAATTATTTTTTTCACGGCGGCCATCCTGTTCAATTCAGCGAAGCGGCCGCTGATTATCTTGTCTATCGTCCCTGTCTCTTACATTGGAGTTTTCCTGACCTTTTACCTTTTCAATATCAATTTCGACCAGGGCGGTTTTGCCGCGTTTATCTTGCTTACGGGTCTGTCCATCAATGCCAACATCTACATGCTGGACGAATATTACCGTATCCTTAAAGAACGCCCGAATATCGCTCCTTTGAATGCTTACCTGAAGGCATGGAACGCCAAGATACGTCCCATATCATTGACTATATTATCCACCATCGTCGGATTCATCCCGTTCATGGCGGGAAGCCTGAAGGAAGCCTTCTGGTTTCCGTTGGCGGCCGGGACATCGGGAGGGCTTCTTGTTTCGTTTCTCGCTTTGTTTTTCTTGATACCCGTATTTATATCATATGGAAAAATAAAATGAACTCGTTCCAAGCATTCGGCATATTGCTATTTTTTGTCAAAATTTCTGCATCGGACTCATGTTATAAGCTAACAGCCACAAATTTATTAATTTGTGTCAAAACCTATGCGTTATTTCTCGAATGGTGTCACGTGAAAGCAATTCGGGTTGGCTATCTTTATAAAATACCATGTTGAAGTTTACACGTAAATCCACTATCCAACGATGAAAACGATGCTCATATTTTCGACTTGCATTTTGGTTTTAACACATACGGATTCTATTCGATCCCCAAACAATTATTTCCCCGACAGGACGAAAATCTCAGAATGGTTTTTGAACGCCAAAAGCTGACGTTGGAAGACCTTGGCAAATAATTCGTGATCACCGATTTTCCAGTCAACTGATATTCAGAAAACAATTGATCAAGCTTTCTGACAAAGCAGAAAAGAGAATTCTCTCTGAAGCAAACTTCAAGAATTTGAGAATTAATGCGAATGGCGGAAATTTAGGCGAAAGTTCCACCAACGGACTAATTTGCAAAAATGCAAGCATCCATATAGTTCCCTTAAAATAAGCTGATGCCATTTTTCATATCACTCCATCTTATTCTCTGTCTAATGCGCAGATATTAAAAGGGAAATATTCCAAAACAGCAGCCGTGGCCAGTCCGTCCACCATGCCTGTTGCTACTTGGGTCGAGCTTTGGTTAAACTAAAACGGTGCCGGATGGATTGTATTTCAGTTAAATCCAGTATTTGACTTGCCCGTTGTTCGAGAAAAACAAGCAGCATATCTTCATTGATGTTCAAATTTTATATATCTTTGCATATTAAATTTCAATCTAAAATGAGTTCAAAACGGATTTTATACATCACACAAGAAATATTTCCTTATTTACCTGAATCTAACATCTCAACCATAAGTAGGCATCTCCCGCAAGCTATCCAAGAAAAGGGGAGGGAGATACGCACATTCATGCCAAGATTTGGTAACATCAATGAAAGAAGAAACCAGCTTCATGAAGTAATTCGCCTGTCGGGAATGAATCTTATCATCAACGATACAGATCACCCGTTGATTATCAAGGTTGCCTCTATCCAGGCAGCCCGCATGCAGATTTATTTCATTGATAACGATGATTTTTTCAGCAGGAAATTCACCACCGAGGATGAAAGTGGTGAGGAATTCGGGGATAATGATGAGCGAAGCATTTTCTATGTTCGGGGTGTGATGGAGACAATCAAAAAGCTCCGTTGGATTCCCGATATCATCCATTGCCATGGATGGATGACGGCGTTGACACCGCTGTTTATCAAAAGAGCCTATGCAGATGATCCATGTTTTAAAGATTCTAAAATCGTTTATTCGCTCTACGACGACCAGATGAAAAAACCTTTCGGTCCTGATTTTGTCAATAAAGTATTGTTGGATGGCATTGAAAAGGAGGATGTGAAAGACCTTCAGGGTGAAACCGATTTTGCACAGCTAACAAACTTTGCATTGAAATATTCCGATGGAATCATCCAGTCAAGCGAAAATGTGGATCCCCAGATATTGAAATCAGCCCAAGAAAGTGGAATTCCGTTCCTTCCTTTCAATGCCGACTTTAATTCTTGGACAGACGAAGTGAATTCATTTTACGAGAAATTTTAATTTCAGCAAGCATACATTTTCACCAGAGATTGCTCAGCCCGCTTCACCTAACTATCGGAAGCGGACTGAGCAATTTTTTTGTGGGGGGAAGAGTTGAATACGCTTTTAGCTTTGATGCGAACCCCCTTTTTTGATTGCTGCAAGCCCATCTGGTGAGTTTACATTTTCAAATAACGCCAAAAATGCCTATTTTTGAGCTTTTGAAATCTCCGAAAAAGGATCACTGCTTTAATGAATGAATTTTTATCAGAAATATGGCACGCACGTTTGAATTTCAAATGAAAGTACGCGATTACGAATGCGACTCGCAAGGGGTGGTCAACAACGCCAATTATCTCCATTATTTCGAAGCCGTGCGCCACGAGATGATGGAACATTGTGGCCTGCGCTTGCGCGACCTGACAGAGCAAAACATTCTCCCGGTGGTTAGGAACGCGAATATTTCGTACAAACATTCCCTCTGCGGATCAGACGAATTTGTTTGCCGGGTGAGAGTGGAGCGGCAAATGCTGCGCTATATTTTCCATCAGGACATTTTTCGCTCGTCTGACAACATCTTGTGCGCAAAAGCTTCCATTGAGGTGGTATGCCTCACCAACGGCCGAGTTTCGAAGCCTGAAGTTTTCGACCAGGCTTTTGCCGATTACATTACTTGGAAATAACAATTATGAGTTCTAGAATAACATTTTATGTCGTGCGTCACGGACGTACGCTGATGAATACGCTCGACAGGGTGCAAGGATGGTGCGATTCGCCACTGACACCCGAAGGGCAGCAAGTAGCGAAATATGTGGGCTTGGGGATGAAAGAGATACCCTTTCGCTCGGCCTATTGCAGCACGTTAAGGCGAACCCGCCAAACAGTGGGTATCATCTTGGCTGCAAAAGGACAGGAAGATATTCAACCGATCGAAATAGATGGATTCCGCGAAGCTGGATTTGGAAGTTTTGAGTCTGGGAAAAATCTAAGAATGTGGGAAAGTGCCGCCTTTTTCCTGCATTACAAGTCGGCGGAAGCGATGTACAACGATTTGCTTGCCGGTAAAGTCACTTTCCGTGCCATTCTCAATGCCGTCAAGGAGCTTGACCAATTCGATATGGCCGAGAGCTACGAGCAGGTGGAACAACGTACTCAAGCGAGCTTGCGAGCCATCGCCGAGGAAGAAGCTGCCAAGGGCGATGCAAACATTCTCGTCATTGCCCATGGAATGAGCATTGTGGCCATGCTGCTGAGTCTCGGTGGTGACAAACTACTGAAAGGACATTTGGAGAACGCTGCCGTTTGCAAAGTGGTGTACGAAAGCGGAACATTCACGGTGGAATCGATGAACGACCTAAGCTATGCGGAAAGGGGTAAACAGGCAAGCTGATCAACCTAAAATGAACCTCTTACACAAAATTATATGAACGAACATTCCCGACTGATTTACCGCATTGCCCTGACCAAGATACCCGGGGTGGGCGACATCATTGCCAGAAACCTCTTGCGGGGTTTGGGCGATGAAGAGGTTATTTTCACTGAAAGCAAAAAAGCTTTGCTTGCGGCAGGCATTTCCGCACGGATCATTGAGGAAATCAAGCGTCCGGCATTGCTCGAAGAGGCTCAACGGGAAGCCGAATTTGTAGGGAAAAACCGCATTAGGCCGATATTCATTTCTGATAAGGAATATCCCTCCCGCCTGATTGATTGCGTGGATGCTCCCGTTTTGCTCTATTACAAGGGAAATGCAGATTTAAACTCAAAGAAAATCGTCAGTATCGTGGGCACACGCAAGGCGACAAGCTATGCCACCGATTTCTGCGAAACATTCCTACGGGAACTTTCTTCTTTATTTCCTGATATAGTAATCGCAAGTGGATTGGCTTATGGCATCGACATTCATGCTCATCGCACTTCGCTGAAATCAGGGTTAAAAACGGTTGGGGTTTTAGCGCATGGACTAGACCGGATTTATCCTTCGGTGCATCAGCGCACAGCCCTCGAAATGACAGCACAAGGCGGTTTGCTTACCGAATTTCCAAGTGGAACAAATGCAGACAAGCACAATTTTGTTCGGCGCAACCGCATTGTGGCAGGAATGGCAGATGCAGTTATCGTATTGGAATCGGGAGAAAAAGGCGGTTCGCTTATCACCGCTGAAATCGCCTGCTCCTACTACAAAGACGTGTTTGCCTTGCCTGGAAGGACTATCGACATACAATCTGCCGGATGCAATAATTTGATTGTTAACAACAAAGCGGTACTCCTTCAATCAGCGGAGTCTTTTGTCCGTCAAATGGGCTGGGGGAATGCTTCTTCCAAAATATCATCTGCCCAGCCCCGGCAGCGGGAGCTTTTGCTCGACCTCACAAACGAGGAGCGGGCAATTTACGACGCTCTATGCACGGAAGAAATGCAGGTGAACCTGCTCGCCGTGAAGGCAAATATTCCCCTTTCGAAGCTGTTCTACATCTTGTTGGATATGGAAATGAGGGGAATTATCAAACCCTTGCCTGGAGGCGTTTATCGGGTGGTGTGAGAATGCTGAAACGGCAGATTCAGGAATAAACTATTCGTGTATTGATAATAAATAGATCCAAATTGAATCATATAAAGCTATATTTTATAACTTTACCTTTGAAATCGTAAAGAATCTATCGAAATGGCTAACAACTATGTGAACTTTGTTTCTGACGAGCATCTTTTGAATTGCATTGCCAACCTGCATAAGTCGTATCTGAAGGCGAAAAGCAATGTGTCAAAAAAGAGTTTTTATGCAAATAAGGTGGATACCATCAAATTGACGTTTGATGCCAAGTTTAATGCCATCAACGAAGAAGATTTGATCCAATCCGAAATTCTTCGGCAAATCGACAAATCTATCAACAATTCGATAGGAACTTTCCACGAGCAAATCCTCGGAGGAATCGAAGGATTTGAAGTGGGGAATTTGAGTGGGTTTGATGTGAAGGCAAAGGATAATACGTTGTTTGCGGATATCAAGAACAAACACAATACGATGAACAGTAGTTCGGCTGAAGCTTTATTCCAAAAACTCGCTCGGTATGCTGATGATTATAAGAAAGCCAAATGTTATTGGGTTCAAATCTTAGCGAAAGGAAGTTTTAATGAGCGCTGGCAGGGTGAGATTAATGGTAAAGAATACAGCCATAGTCGTGTTTTTAAAATTTCAGGAGACCAATTCTATGGATTGCTTTCAGGAGAAGATGACGCATTATTCCAACTCTATAAAGCACTTCCCTCTGCAATTGATAGCTACCTCAAATCTTCCCAATCCGAACAAATCCAAGAAGAAAATTCAGCCTTAGAAGAAATAGCTTCTGAAACCGAGAAATCCAACCGTAGTATTCTCGATCAAATTACTTTTGAAAATTATAGTTACTACTCAAGGTTCGATAAGCTGTAATATTCATTTAAAAATTTAATGACCGAATAACCTACTTCACACCCTAAATTGACTGGAACCGCATTGCCAATTTGTTTATATTGCTGAGCTAAAGATCCTGTAAATTCCCAGCTATCGGGAAATGTCTGAATTCTTGCGTACTCCCGAACGCTGAATGGCCGAGTTTCATCAGGGTGGCAACGTTCCGTTTGCTTTTGAGCAGGACTGCAAGTCAAGGTGAGGCAGGGTTCATCCCAACCAATTCTTCTCGCCATCCCTGTTTTTCCACCTCCCAAGTAAAAGCTCCCTCCCATAAATTCCTTTTGTATTTCTACGGGTAAATCCCTCCAATAACCTTTTTGCGGAACTAAATCCAATACTTCTTTTTTACTTTTGGGATATTTTGCTCCATTTGATATAGGAACATCACAATCATAAAGTTCTCCTTTTTTCAAAGCATCTTTCAAGTTATAGACCTTCTTATATGGTTTTGGGTAGGTAAATTTTATGTCTTTTATATCTTTTCTTATTCCAACCAAAATCAGGCGTTCTCGCTTTTGGGGAACTCTATAATGGATGGCCTTCAAAACTTCAACGGGAATAACATTGTAACCTATCTCATTCAAAATAGAGATCATACCTTGAAGGGTTTTCCCGTTCTCATGGCTTAATAACCCTCGTACATTCTCTCCAATACAGATAGCTGGGTTTACTTCTTTCACGACTCTCGCAAATTCATAAAAGAGTGTTCCCCGTGCATCTGCTAAGCCTAATTTTTTACCAGCATAGCTAAACGCTTGGCAAGGAAATCCACCCGTGACCAAATCAACCTGATCTTTGTACTCCGTAAAATCAAAGTCTTTGATATCCCCTTCCAAAACATTCCAGTGGGGACGATTTCGACGTAAAGTATTGCAAGCAAACTTATCTATTTCATTTAAAGCAACACATTTCAAACCAGCCTTTTCCATCCCCACAGCTAACCCCCCAGCACCTGCAAAAAGTTCAAGCACTTTATATTCATGATCTGGTTTTACAATGTTGGAAGTAGTTTCTGCAATATCTGTTCTGAAGAAATCTGCAAATAAAGTTTCTACTTCCGACTTTCGGTAAACACGATAATTGCTAATTGGTTCCCTAACTGCGCAAAGTTTTCCTTCATCATCCCATCTTCGTAAAGTTTTGGTGCTTTTTTTGAGCAACTTTGACACCTCAGAAATTGTTAAATAGTCATTCATAACCAGTTTGTACAACATTAGACATTGGTTACAAATATATGGCGGAAAATCGAGAATTTCAAATAAAAAAAGGAAAAGATTTGAAGAAAAAATATCCGACTAAAACGATCTATATATAAAACAGCACAATAGCCCTATTTTCTTTTTATAAGAAAAATGAACTATTGTGCTGTTAAAAATTTTCAGATCCTATTTTTTATAAACCCCTCACTTCCCATTCACAATCTTCTGAATCTCGTTCAACTTGTTCAATGCCTCCATAGGCGTAAGGTTGTTCACATCCAAGTTGCGGATTTCATCTCGGACTTGGCTTAGCACAGGGTCGTCCAATTGAAAAAAGCTAAGCTGGAATCCTTCCTTTTGCTCGGTGATGTCGGTGATGTTTTTGGAAACTCCTTGCTGACGGTTGTCGGTTTCGAGTTGCTTGAGTATCTCGTCGGCACGTTTCACGATGGATTGGGGCATTCCCGCCAATTTGGCCACATGGATACCAAAACTGTGCTCACTGCCTCCACGAACCAGCTTGCGAAGGAAAATAATCTTGTTTTCCACCTCTTTCACCGACACGTTGAAGTTCTTGATTCGTTTGAAGGTTTTCTCCATCTCGTTCAACTCGTGGTAGTGCGTTGCAAAGAGCGTTTTGGCACCTGCCTTCGGGTGTTCGTGGATATATTCGACGATGGCCCAGGCGATGGAAATGCCGTCGTAGGTACTTGTCCCACGGCCTAATTCGTCGAACAAAACAAGGCTTTTGGGCGTGATGTTGTTGAGAATGTCGGAGGCTTCGTTCATTTCCACCATAAAAGTAGATTCGCCCAACGAAATGTTGTCGGAAGCTCCCACACGGGTGAATATCTTGTCCACCAAGCCGATTTTTGCCGATTCCGCCGGCACAAAGCTTCCAATCTGGGCAAGCAAGGTAATCAGAGCCGTTTGCCTCAAAAGAGCCGATTTACCCGCCATATTGGGCCCGGTGATGATAATAACTTGCTGGGTGTCGTTGTTGAGCAGCACATCGTTGGCAATGTACGATTCTCCAAGAGGGAGCTGTTTCTCGATCACTGGATGTCGCCCTTGACGGATCTCTATCTCGTCCGAGTCGTTCACCTGCGGGCAGATGTATTTGTTTTCCTTGGCCACCAACGCGAATGAGAGCAGGCAGTCGATGCGGGCTATCAGGTTGGCATTTTCCAGGACAGTCGGGATATAGTCCATCAAGATGGTCACCAGATTATTGAAAAGCGTCGTTTCCATGGCGAAAATCTTCTCTTCCGCCCCCAATATCTGCTCTTCGTATTCCTTTAACTCTTGGGTAATATACCGCTCAGCATTCACCAATGTTTGCTTGCGGATCCAAGTCTCAGGCACTTTGTCCTTGTGTGCATTCCGCACCTCGATGTAATAGCCAAAGACGTTGTTGAAGCTGATTTTGAGGGATGGGATTCCCGTTGTCTCCGATTCCCGTTGCTGTATTTGCATCAGGAAATCTTTTCCTTCGAAGGCAATGGAACGCAGGTGATCGAGTTCCTCGTTGATTCCTTTCTTGATGATTCCACCGCGATTTGTGAGTGTGGGCGGATCATTTTTAATTTCCCGTTCAATTTGCTCCCGAATGATGGGGCAAGAATTCAGCTTTTCCCCTATCTCTTTCAGGCTGGGTTCGTCCGCGGACAAAAAGGCCTCGCGGATAGGCTCGATGGCATTCAAGGCAGTTTTGAGCTGTACCACTTCCCGTGGATTCACCCTTCCTACCGCCACTTTGGAGATGATCCGTTCCAAATCGCCAATCAAGGACAGGTTTTCCTCCAAAAGTTGTTTTATCTCCAAATCCTTGAATAGGTATTCCACCACTGCCTGACGGCGCTGAATGGCTTTCAGTTCCTTCAATGGGAATACGAGCCAACGGCGCAACATGCGGGCTCCCATTGGAGTCACCGTTTTGTCGATGATGTTGAGCAGGCTTTTGCCGCCTTCGTTCATCGTGCCTACCAATTCAAGACTTCGAACCGTAAATTTATCTAAGCGGACAAAACGATCTTCCTCGATACGGGAGAGCGAGGTGATGTGCCCAATGTGCTTGTGTTGTGTAGCATCCAGGTAATGGAGGATGGTTCCGGCAGCAATGACTCCGTTGACGAGATGTTCCACGCCAAAACCCTTCAGATTACGGGTTTGGAAATGCGAAAGAAGGCGTGTGCGAGCTGCATCTTCAGTAAACAACCAATCGTCCAATTCGAACGTAAACATCCGTGTGCCGAAGGCCTCGTCGAATAACTTCTTCTTGCTCCGTTCCACCAACACTTCTTTCGGGGCAAAGTTGTTTAGCAGTTTATCGATATACTCTTTCGAGCCTTCAGCCACCATAAATTCACCCGTAGAAATGTCCAAAAAAGAAACTCCGCACAGGTTTTTGTTGAAATGAACAGCCGCCAAGAAGTTGTTTTCCTTGTGGTTGAGGATATTGTCGTTGATGGAAACGCCTGGAGTCACCAGCTCGGTGATGCCCCGTTTCACGATCTTTTTGGTTAGCTTGGG
>DBTT01000004.1:135230-161661 GCA_002307185.1 Bacteroidales bacterium UBA1309 | reverse complement strand
TCCAAGGCATGGTGAGGGAATCCGGCCAGCTCCACAAATTGAGCCGCACCATTCGCCCGACGAGTCAGTGTGATCCCCAAAATTTCGGATGCGGCGACCGCATCATCGGAGAATGTCTCGTAAAAGTCGCCCACTCGGAAAAGCAAAATGGCATCGGGATATTTATTCTTTATCTCGAAGTACTGCTTCATCATGGGTGTTTCCACTATATTTTTCGCCACGTTTTTTTTGATTTTTAATGTAACAGACAAAGTTAGAAAATTATCAGCCAAAATAGAAATGGTTTTTTTCTGAAGGCAATCATTTTAATTTAAAACGAAAATCAATAAGGAAGAAAATCAATTTTAGAGAAGCCCCTTTCCTTTGCCAATTGTTTATAGAATGATTAACTAAAGAAAAAGATAATATGTCAGAAGAAAAGTCTTTGTTGACAATCAAAGTATTGCCAAATGCTCCCCTCGAAGTAGTGGGAATCGTGAAAATTGTGTTAGCCGATGGCAGCGAAGTGGAAAAAACAAACGCTCACTTGTGTCGTTGCGGTGCCAGCAAGAACAAGCCGTTTTGTGACGGGGCGCACCGGAAAGTGGATTTTAAGGATTAATCTTTTCTACCTTTGGTGTAATCCTTAAGGAGATGAAGAAAGGATGTATTTTTTGCGAATACACCCTTTCTTCATTTTATATAAAGAGTTTGTTTTCTACTAAAACTCCCTAAACACCACATATTTCCCATTTAGCAAAAGCTGGAACGAATCGGACAAAGACTCATTCAGCGTTCCTTCCCACAGATGATTCAGCGAGTGATTTTCTAAGGGATACTTCAGGTTGGAGGAGCTGACGCTGGTGCCGCTCATATTGAACAGCGAGACTTGCTGCCCCACGAAACTTTCAAATTTGGAATCCTGCGAAATGGCATCAAACACGCCGTAGTCGGTGATCATTCGGAAATTGGAATCTGGAATATCCAAGTATCTTGCCAATAAACCAATGTTCGCCAAAGTGTGGTCTTCCCGCTTTCCGGTTGCACCCAAAAAAGTGATGTGTGTCCGCCCTTGAGAGCGGCAGAAATTGACAGCTTTTGTCAAATCATTGGTGTCTTGGTCGGGAACACGGTGGACAATGTCGATAAACCGTTCAAAATTCTCTTTTGACACAGAGTCGCAATCACCCACAATTGCGTCTGGCAGACGGTTGTGATTGTTGAGTAGTTGATTGGTTGCACCGTCGCAGCAGACCAAATATCGGGCTTTCTCGAGGATGGACAAAGCTATTTCGCTTCGTGGGAATTCGCCGTTGGCGAGAATTACCGTTTCGGCATGGAAATCTATCGTTGGGAGTTCAATTTTTTTCATATCAACTTGCTAAATAGTAAATTCGCTCTTTTTATTCTATAGTTTCACTATTTTTCTTTTTTACCACAGAGTAAAAAGAGTTTCTTTTATCTGGCTCTATGTGGACTGATTGTTCAAGAATGCTAATCTATCCCTTTCGCCATCTTCGTCCATTTGACATATCCCCAAAAAGAGGCCACAAGATACACAAAATAAAGCACAGTGGTGAAATAGAGTTCTTGCGAATAGAACAAATACACCGAAAAGGCATTCGCTACAATGAGAGGCAACCATTGCTCAATGTAGTGTTGTGCCAACATCCATATGGCCACCATGCTCAAGGTGGTGATAAGGCTGTCGCCCCAAGCCACGGCACTCTCTTCGGGAAATTGCTTCAATCCCCACCAAAGAAATGCGAATAGTGCTGCCGTGACGATTGTTATGGGAATCCAAATTTTAAGCGTGGTGTGTACCAAGGGAACGTTTTCCTGATCGGGATTTTTGTGCCATTTCCACCAAGCGTAAGCCTGGGCAAAGATAAAATAGAGATTGATGGAGGCAAAAGCGAAGAACTTGGAACTGAAAAAAACACCTACATAGAATAAAGACATCAGGATGCCCGTCGGGAACATTCCCTTGTGTGCCTTCAACTCAAAAAACAAATAGAGGAACCCCAGAAGGGTCCCTGCTATTTCTTGCCAATGTGTCTGGATGAATTCAAGCATGTTTTTATTAGAATTTCAAAGATAAACGCGTCATGAAGTTACGTTCGGCTTGAGGGTAGTAGCCAATGGCATCGGCATACTGCTTTTCGCTGGATCCTTCGTAATAATATGCTCCGGCCCATCCGTTGGCTACATATTTCTTGTCGAACGCATTGTTCACATACACCTGAAGTTCCATTTCTCCCAATCCTTTCACCTTGCGGGTGAATCCCACGACAAGGTTTGAGAAGAAATAGCCGGGCAAGCTGGTGACGTTGTCAGATGTGTTGTCCAAATATTGTTTGCCCACATATTTCCCGATCATGGAAATGTTGACCCCTTCGGCAGGGATCAGGGTGATGATGCCGCTACTAATGACATCGGGCGAGAAACAGATGTTGGTCTTTTTATGAAATTCGGAATTTTGCCCGACCGTATTCCAGTCGGCATCCAGGATGTCGAAATAGGCCGTGTAATCCTTGATTTTATTTTGGCTGAAAGTGACGTTTGCATCCAAGCGAACAAATTTTACTGGAGTGTATGAGCCGGCAAGTTCAATTCCGGCACGGTAGCTTTTCCCCACATTCTCCATCAATTTGTATCCTACGTCGTTCAATTTTCCGGTTTGCACCATTTGGTCTTTGTAGTCCATGTAGTAAAAATTGGCATTGAAGGCATAGTTTGATTTGTTGATGCGGTATCCGAGTTCGTAGTCAAAAAGACGTTCAGGCTTGATTTGTTTAGTGTTTCCGCCCTTGATTCCTTCCTTCAGGTCGGCCCGCAACGGCTCTCGGTTGGCCACCGAAGCGGAAGCATACACTTCGCCCAGACGGTTGTTTTGATCCAACTGATAGCTCAATCCCAATTTAGGGTTGAAAAAGCTATAGTAGTTCTTGCTGGGAATCAACACTAAATCGTCGTCCAATCCGCTCAAGCGATAATCCACGTAGCGATATTGCACATCTCCAAACACTGAAAACTGCGATGAAACCTGGTAGGAAGCTTTTCCGAAAAGATTGTAATCGTATTTCTTATTGTCGTTCCGGTACCATTCATATCCATTCGGAATATTCTGGTTGTATTTCACCCAGACGATGTGCCCGTAATTGGCCCCATCATAGAGGCTCGCCATGCCTCCGCCGGTAAGGCTGAGCTTGCCTTCCTTATAAGACAGGGATGCGTTGGCCACATAGAAATCATTTTTCATGATCTTTCGATGAACAGCATCCGATTCGGTATAAGTGACCCCGTCAACAGTCTGGTCTGCTAATCCGTAATAAGATTCAAAGTTGCGGCTTGTCTTGTAATTTTCATAATATCCATACCCGTGGTTGTAGCTCAAACTACTGTTCAAGGTCAGTTTTTGACTCAAGAAACGGGAATAAGTTGCCTGAAGGATATCCGAATAGTAATTGTCGGTTTCATTTTTATAATACTGGGTGTTTCCGTTGTCGTCGGTGTATTCTCCAGCCGGGTTGTAGCGGCGGTCTAAAGCCATCTGCTCAGGGGAAATTCCTTCCCAAGTAATACCCGTGTGTTCCGTTCCGTGCAAATAGCTGAATCGGAACAAGTCCTTGTCTGCATAATAGGACAGTGCTGCATAAATGCCTTGATGATCTACTTTTCCGTTGCGGATATACCCATCGCCACGCACTTGCGAATAACGTCCATCCAACGAAAGTCCATTTTTAAGGATACCTGTTCCTCCCGAAATAGTATAGAGGTAGGTGTTGTAGCTTCCCAGCGAACCATTTATTTCGCCATAAGCCTTCGGGCGTGCACCAGCCGTGTTCAATGAGATACTACCACCCATCGACGCCGTACCGTTGGAAGAGGTCCCGACTCCCCGTTGCACCTGCATGCTTTGCAAGGCATTGGACACATCAGGAAAATCGACCCAATACACTTCCTGGCTTTCGGGGTTGTTGAGAGGCATCCCATTCAAGGTGACATTGATGCGTGAAGCATCCACGCCACGGATACGCAACGAGGTGTTGCCTATGCCAGATCCGTCTTCGGAGAAGGCAACCACAGAAGGGAGGGTTTGCAATAAATAGGGAATGTTTTTGGCTGCATTTTCTTTCTTGATTTCCTGTTCGTTGAAGCTATTGAAGGCCACCGGGGTATTCTTTCCTGCACGGATGGCCGACACCACCACTTCGTTGAGCTTCACCTGTTTCAAACTGTCGGGTCCGTTTTCGGCTTGCATCGAGGCACTCATCGCTGCAAGCATGCACAAATAAGTTATTTTCTGTTTCATGTAACGTTGAATTAAATAAAAAATAATGGGAGGGAGTGCCCCAAACAGGTTGAGACAGAATAATCCACAACGGATTTCCCCTCGCGATGGAAAATCAGGATAAATGGAATAAACGTCTCAAGGGTAATTTTAATTTGCTGATTTTAGAATCTTCCAATCCGGATATTTCCGAATCAGCCAATTATGATGCATATGAAGATCTATCTTTTCCCTCCGCCGGCACTACCCGGATCAGGTAAAATGGGTATGATCTCAGCCCGTTGTTTTAAGGCACCCCTCGATAATGTCGGCGCAAAGATAGGATTTTTTTATAGCAATACAGGCATGTCAGGATATATTTTTGAGCTACAGCCTAACAATTGGGTGTAAAAGTGCTATCCGCTGCACCACAAAAGCCCTCCAGCCTCAAGGGCAGAAGGGCTTCTTTAGGATTCTTCGGGACAATATTATCTAATAAAAGCCTGTCTCCGAAAACAATCTTTATCGGAATTTTATACATGAATTAGCCTTCGACATTCCAAGGCAGACCTTTATTTTACTTGGGTGGCTGGTTATTTGTATCCTGTGTTTTGAACTAAGTTAGGATTGATATTCAGGTCATGTTGCGGTATGGGGAAATACCTGTTATGAGAATCCCATGTCCTAGTCTCGAACTGATAATACATATCTCCATCCACAGGGGATGCAGTGGAACCTGCTCCTCTATAATTGGCGGCAGAAGGGTCATCTGACAGTTTGACTCCCGTGAAGGTGTGGTTCAATTCTGTCGCAGCTGTACCCCAGCGAAGCACATCGAAATACCTCAACCCTTCGAAAGCAAGCTCAACCCTTCGTTCCTTTCTAATGGCCTGCCTCAATGCCTCTTGTGTAGAAAAATCTACCAGATTGATTCCTGGTAGTCCTACCCTATCTCTTATGTCATTGATTGTCAAATCGAGCATTGCTTGGGTGACGTTGCCATATCCCGATTCATTGACTGCTTCAATATAACTCAATAATACTTCGGCATAACGCATGATGGGCGTGTAAGTATAAGTGTTGTAGAGATCGGTGGTGGACGCATCGCAGCCTTTCTTCGGGCAGTATCCGTTGAAAAGGGTAAATTTACTGAAATAGTCGTTTGTACCCGCACCTTTGTAGCAATTATAGGTGATGTCGTTAAATGTTGTTCCTGAATAACTTCCCAAGGGGGGCAAAAATATAGATGCGTAAAGCCTCGGATCGCGATTTGAATAGGGGTCGTCCTCGCTATAAACAGATGAAGACCCGATATCTTTGCCATCCGTGCAGAAATATTCTTTTACTAGCTCGTTGTAAGGGGCAAACTGGTGCCATCCTCCATTGCACTCCGGGAAAAGATAGATATAGCGGGAAGTTGTAAATTGATCCTTGAGATATTGCACGACGAATATCATCTCTGAACTCGTTTCTCCGCCTATCTGGAAGAGCTTGCCGTAACTGCTGTCTCCATTAGCCCGGTCTAAGCTGTAAAAATTGGAATCAATAATAGTTTTCAGGACGGCTGAGGCATCTGCCCATTTTTCCTGGGCAAGGTACAAACGCGCCAAGATGACCCTTGCAGCACCTGTTGTCATACGCCCGTACTCTGAAGATGTGCGGGTGCTTGGCAATACGGAAATGGCCGATTTCAGGTCGCTCTCTACCTGCGAATAAACGCTGTCTTGAGGTGTCTGACCAATAGAATTGGCTTGCGAAACAGTGAGCGTGGTTAAAGGCATAGGGACATTGCCCCAATAAAATGCAAGGTTGAACAAATAGTATGCACGTAAACATTTTACTTCCGCTATCCATATTTCTTTCTTTGATTCGTCCATGGGGCATGCGCCGATGTTGTCGAGGAAAGTATTGTATGTCGCAATCTGCGTGTACGCATTGCTCCAATATCCATAAACGAGATCACTGGTGGCAACCGTGTTGCTACTAGCCATTCCTTGCGTAGTAAAATTTTCTTTTTCAACACCATTTCCTCCTGCCAAGTCTAAGTACATAAGTCCTTGCGGATGGCCAAAGTCACTGTGGTTCCACCCGTGGGGAAATTCATAACACCCTACCAATGCCAGCAAGGCATCGCTCTCACCCGTCCAAAAAGTCGCATCGGATATGGAGGTAGTTGGTTGTTTATCCAGAATATCGGAACAACCTACAGCAAAAAAAGCTGTCACAACGGATAAGGTTGCTATCAATATTGATATAATATGATTGTTTTTCATACGATTAATTTGTTTTTTTAGATGATATGGAAATAACAATTGGCTTAAGACAATCTATGGTTCGCTCTTAGACAACTCGGCATGATTTTTTCATCACGAACTTTAGTGGTGTGATAAAAATCATGCTTTGCTTCATATTAAAATAGTTTTTAATGATTTAGAGTGACAACAAGATTTTATTACCATTTTATTCGGAGTGTGATTTCTCACTTATATCAGAGCCGTATATTGCAACCAAACGATAAAATGCTGCTAATGGGATAGTAAGATGGTGAATCTCCTGTGCCTATTTGGTTTTCAGGATCCCATCCCTTATAGAAAGATGTGAAATTGTGGAGGTTTTCCCCACTTAAGAAAACCCGGCAATATTGCAATTTTATCCTGTGAAGAACCGCTTGGGGAATGGTGTATCCTATTTGAACATTCTTTATCCTCAGGAAACTGGCATTCCTTACCCAATAGTCGGAAGTCTGAAGATTGGGATTATTCATATTGAGGGTTTCCAATATAGGATATTTAGCCCATTTGTTTGGGTTTTCAGTAGTCCAACGGTTATCCACCTGCCATCGCTGGACTTGTCCCCCGTTATAGAAGGCATAAGCCATGTAAGAGCCGATCAGCCTTTGATAACCCCCAAGTCCCTGCAATAAAAAAGAAAAGTCGAATCCTTTGTAAGAAGCATTCAATGTCATCCCATAATAATATTGGGGAGTGGTGCTTCCAAGCACAGTACGATCATTATTAGCATCCACCGAATTGTCGTCACCGAGGTCTTTGTAGGAAATATAACCTGGTTTCAGATTACTTTTAGACACCAATTGCGTGGGTGCGGCATCTATCTCCGCTTGGTCAACAAACAATCCGTTTGTGCGGTAGCCATAGATTATGCCTATTGGTTGACCCACGATCAGCCCATTGTTAAGGTCGCGAGAAGCTCCGTCAGCCAATTTTTTAACAACATTCTTGACAAATGTGAAATTCGGAGCAAGGCTATATTTAAAGTCCTTGCCTAGCCTACCGTTATAGACCAAGCTAACCTCAATCCCGTTATTAGCTACCGCACCCACATTCGATTGCCCAACACTACGCCCTATGATGCTCGTATATTGGACAGAAGAGAGTATGTTGTAAGTATATTTGTGGAAATAATCTAGATTGGCTGTGAGGAGTCCATTCAGTAGGCTGAAATCGATCCCGACGTCGGTCACAGAAGTATTTTCCCATGTAATATCCTGGTTGTTGTATGTATTCACCCTTGTGCCCGACATAAGAGTGGGGGTGGTCCCAATGACAGCATTCTCGCCTAAAGAATATGTTTGTTGGTAAGGGTATGTTCCTATGTTCTGGTTGCCAAGCACCCCCCAGGAGGCACGCAGCTTGAGATTATCCACGATATTGCTCAATGATGTCTTCTTCCAGAAATCTTCTTCCGAAATTCTCCATCCCGCAGAAAAAGACGGGAACATCCCCCAGCGGTGACCAGGAGCAAAACGCGAAGACCCATCGTAGCGGATATTAGCCTCAAACAAATACTTATCCATCAAGGCATAGTTTATTCTTCCAAAGAAGGACATAAGCCCCCATTCGTTTAGATATCCCGAATTGGAAGCGGACGAGGCCGAACCTGCATTCAGTTCGTAGAGGCTATTGTTCGGATAAGTGTTCCGATATGCGTACAAATTGTTGTAGGCATATGTCTCGGATGATGTTCCCGCTAATATATTGATCGAATGTACGTTGAACTGTTTCTTGTATGTAACCAATCCTTCCAACGATTTATATGTCGCATTGTTTGAAGAAACCCCTAAGGATGCAGGCCCAACGGTCTTGCTGTCGTCAAAATCGGTTTGGGCTATAAAAGACTTATTGTAATTGTAGTTGTAGTTGATGCCTGCTTTGCCGGTGATCGACAAACCATCTATTGGTGTTTGCCAGATCAATTGGGTGTTTCCTATCAAGTTGGCATTTGTACTTTTGTAAAAAGATGAGCTTGCAAGCCATGCCTCAGGGCTATAATTGTCCTGGTAACCATACGTGCCGTCAGACTTTTTCCCGGCATATACAGGACCTTCTCGCACGGAATAGCCGATTATCCCTTCTATGCTTGAGGGCTGCCCGTTAGGAGACTTGTAGGTTGTCGTGTAAGCGTCCAGATTCACCTTCAGAGTGAGGCCTTTGAGGATGTTGGCAGACATATTCCACAATATGTTGTACCTGTCATTCGATGTTTTCTTAGTCATTCCATCCTGATGCATATAATTGGCAGAAAAATTGTATGACAATGAAGAGTTTCCTCCCTGCACGCCTATATTATGTTTCTGTTGGAAACCGGATCCACTATTCAGCAGCCATTTCAAGTGATTGACATTAGGATAATTGTCAGGATCAGAACCATCCTTGTATTTTTGTATCTGGGCATCTGTGTAAGCTGCAGCTTTGCCCATGTTTGTCATTGCTTCATTGTAATATGTGGCATACTCCCATGAAGGAAGGAAATCGGGAATCTCGGAAGGGCTTTGCCAACCGAAAGAATTGTTGTAGCTGATGACAGTCTTTCCTTCCGCTCCTTTCTTTGTCTCGATTAATATTACTCCGTTTGCTGCCCGGTTGCCATAAATTGAGGCGGATGCGGCATCTTTCAAGAAAGAAATGCTTTGCACGTCATTAGGGTCAACATCGTCGA
This sequence comes from Bacteroidales bacterium UBA1309, assembly GCA_002307185.1. Taxonomy (GTDB): domain Bacteria; phylum Bacteroidota; class Bacteroidia; order Bacteroidales; family Dysgonomonadaceae; genus UBA1309. The sequence continues at coordinate 152,453 of DBTT01000004.1, read as the reverse complement.
TATTGCCCGACATTCCGTCAATAAGCACCAATGGAGCATTGCCCGCGGTGGAGAAAGTGCCTGTTCCTCGCAGGTTGACCGTTGCGCTTGCTCCGGGTCTTCCCGATGACTGTACGACACTTAAGCCGGGAACTAATCCGGCTAATGCCTGGGAAGTATTTGAAACGGGTTTGTTTGCAATGTCGGACGCCGAAATGGATGCCACAGATCCTGTCAGATTCACCTTTTTCTGTGTGCCGTATCCCACGACCACAATTTCGTCAAGCTTTTTCTCATCGGCTTCAAGTGTTATCTTGAACAGTGATTGCTTGCCCACCGTTATTTTTTTACTTATGTAACCCATATAAGAGCAATCGAGGATAGATCCTTGAGCAACTTGAATGGAAAAATGCCCCTCAAGATCTGTTACCACGCTGTTGCGCGGATCGTTTGTGATGACGTTCACGCCAATAAGGGGTTCGCCAGTGGAAGCATCGAGAACGATACCGGTTATCGTACGCAATTTTCCCAAAGTTACCGTTTCCACCCCCACGGTTGTTTGGTTATCAGGGATATTTTCGTTTGTTAAAGCAATTTGTTTATCCGCATCAATTTTATAGTTAATGCCTGTGCCCTGAAATATTTGTTTTAAAATAGATTCTATGCTTTGATCCTTGGCGCTGACGGTGACAGTCTTATCCAATCCAGGAAGATCATTGTTGTAGAAAAAGCTGTAGGAGCTATTCTTTTCAATCAGGCGAATCACTTGCCTGATTTTCTGATTCTGAGCGTTAAACGTTATTTGAGCGAAACTCACTGCCGTGGATGCTAAAAAAAGCAAGCAGAAAAGCAGCCGATAGAAACTTGATTTTTGTCTATTCATCTGGTTGAGTTTTATAGGATTAAATTATAAGGCGATATAGTCATTCACTTGAATGACAAAGAGATTGTTTTTTTGATAAGTGGGTACTTACGAAAAAAAATATTGTACATTTGCAGTATCTACATGATACAACGATGGCTCTTGATGCATATAATGCACCAACTAGAAAGCGAAAATCGAGTATCCGAATGATAATGGCGGAGCGGTGTGGCAGCATTGTTCCGCTTTTTTTTAGGGATAATGGCTACAAGTGTTTTTTCATGATGTTTTTAGATTTAAAGGTTAAAGTAATTCTAGTGACGACTGTCTTTCAGTCCTTTTTGTTCTTATCAAATTTTAAGGTAACAATTGAATTCTGTATACTATAATCAATCGGTGATGTTAGAGATATAAGCTGTAAAACACTTTCCAAGCTATTATTTTTTATCGTTCCACTGAAACGTATTTGCTTAATGGCCTCAGTGTCAAAAACCATTTGGACGTTGTACATCCTTTCCAGAGCTTTGCCTATATCTTCGAGTGTTTCGGAATCAAAAGCTAATCGGTTATTTTTCCATTGACTCGCAATATTGGCATCATAGATCTGCGCCTTCTCGAAAGTCAGGCGATTTTTATCAAAGGTGATTTTTTCGTTAGGTGACAACCGAATGCTTGATTTGCTGTCAAAAACATCGATCTTCCCCTCCATCAGTGTCGCCGTTATGGTGTTGTCATTATCGTATCCTTTCACATTGAATGCTGTCCCGACCGCTCTTACCGAAACTGCCCCAACTTTTACAATAAAAGGGCGCTTTTTATCTTTAGCGACTTCAAAGTAAGCTTCACCTTCGAAAGAAACTATCCGATCCTGCTTGTTGTAAGATTTGTCGTACCGGATATGGCTTCCCGAGTTTAGCCAAACTTTTGTTCCATCAGGTAATTGCAGTGCGGCCTTCTGGCCATTGTCCACGGACACCACCATGTCTTTGTCACGGGAGGATGAAATCTTGTCGGCAAGCAAGTATGATCCCACACCAATTACGAAAGGCAATACTATTGCAGCCACATACTTCATCACTTTAAACATCCTATGAGGGAGTTGTTTAGGGCGAGGAGCGATTTTTTCCCTTAAAACCTCCAGCATGTTGCTTTGAAGTTCCAAGTCTATTGTGTGCGGCGCACTCTCCCACTTGCGGGCAAAGTAGTCTGAAAGCTCTTTTTGGCTCTCAGGACGGCACAACCATTCCGAGAGTTGACGGATCTCTGACGAAGTTGCTTCTTTTTGGAGAAACTTTTCTAAAATTCTATAGTGTCCATTTTCTGTCATCGCTAATAATATATATACGTAAAACGGGATTTGCCCCCACAAGGGTTATCGAATTTAAAATATTTTAACCTGCAAAAAAGAGATTAAAAGAAAAAGAAAGTAAAAAAAATGGTTAACGAGGCATATGGTTTAAGGCATTTCTTTAGAAACTGAATGGAGCGAGAGATTTGATTTTCAACGGTTTTTTCAGATATTGCGAGCTTATGGGCTATTTCCTTGTTTGAAAGACCTTGCATTCGACTGAGCAAGAAAATTTCTTTCCTTGATGGAGGTAGTTTTTCTATTAATTCTAAAATAAGTCTCTCTAAAGACTGATACTCAATTTCCTCTTCAATAGAGATATGTGTTCTAGATAGATCTTTTTGGAGATGCTCTTCATATCGGTGAGCAAGCAACAATTTTTCTGTCTGACGATATACGAGGTTTTGGGCAATGGTGAAGATATAAGCAGGAAAATTTTTAGTGGGATCAATCGATTTGCGATTTTCCCAAACTGATAAGAAAACATTCTGAGTCAGATCCTGCACTTGTGCTTTCTCATACAATATAGACTTGATAAAGTTGTAAACTTTAGCATTGTATTTCAAAAAGATGACTTCAAAAGCTTTAGTGTCACCTTTTATTAAACGATACAAAATGTCGCCCTCTGTTTCCAAGATATTTCCGATGGTTAACTTGATAGCAAATATAATTGTTCTGTTTTTAAAAACAAAAGATGGACATCCATATCCGAGATAATGAAGGCGGAAAAACGTGTTATTAGTTCCAGGAAGGACATTATTCTATAATAAATAATTTCTATGCTCATTGTGCTTTGAGCATTTTTGGTTTGCGTTAAGTTTGTGAATAACAAAGCTAGAAATAATTTATGTTTTTTACATTGACATCACACCTAGCGCATTTTCAAACACAGCAATCCGGAAAATATGAGTTTGTGTATTACTATTGAAAGGATTTTACCCTTGTTTGGGATTCAAGATCACATAGGATTGCTTTGACATAAGTTAATATCTCTATATTTCGACGATGAATTCGCATTAGTAACTAAAATTTAAACTTACTTATGCTTAGTCCATTTTTATTTTGCTTACTTTGCTCTATATTATCAATAAATCTATTTATTTAAACGACAAACTATCATTTGAAACTTAGATTAAACACTTCATTATTCTATGGGAAAAGATAAAATTCCACATAAATCAAAAAAAAGAAAAGGAAAAGACGACATTCTGCGATCGGCCGTGAATTTTTTCAATAAGAACACAGAATCTGCTTATAACTACAAGCAAATTGCTTCCGATTTAGGACTGAAAACAGATTCAGAAAGGCAACTGCTCCTCAATGTGCTCGAAGGACTCAAGGAGGAATCCTTTTTGATAGAAGTTTCGAGAGGAAAGTTCAAATCAAACACTCGTGGCATATTCGTGGAAGGACGGTTCGAACGCCGAAGCAATGGAAAGAATTTCTTTATTCCGGATGAAGGAGACGAAAATATCTTTGTAGCTGAACGCAACTCCGGCCATGCCATGAATGGCGACCGGGTGAAATTGCAAATGCTGGCCCAACGAAGAGGGAAAGACGCAGAAGGTGCGGTGACTGAAATCCTTGAACGGAAACAAAGCCGTTTCGTGGGGACATTGGACGTACAAAAGCATTATGCTTTCTTGGTGATGGACAGTAAAATTCTGGCTAACGATATCTTCATTCCCCGAGAAAAGCTAAATGGTGGTAAAACGGGAGACAAAGTGCTGGTGGAAGTGGAAGAATGGCCCGAAAAGGCGAAAAATCCAGTTGGAAAGGTGCTTGATGTATTGGGCAAGCCGGGCGAAAGCACAGCCGAGATGCACGCCATTCTTGCCGAATTCGGCTTGCCTTACAAATATCCCGAAAACGTGATCAAAGCGGCCGAACAGATCCCTGACACCATCAGCCAAGAAGAAATATCCAAACGGGAAGATTTCCGTAAAACCACCACCTTCACTATTGACCCGAAGGATGCGAAAGACTTTGACGATGCACTCTCTGTCAAAGAATTACCGAATGGAAACTACGAAGTGGGTGTCCATATCGCAGATGTAACCCATTATGTGAAAGAAGGAGGCATAATCGAGGAAGAAGCCGTGAATAGAGCTACTTCCGTATATCTTGTCGATAGAACCATCCCGATGTTGCCCGAGCGATTGAGCAACGGGCTATGCTCGCTCCGTCCAAACGAGGAAAAACTGTGCTTTTCTGCCATTTTTGAATTGACCGAGGAAGCTGAGGTGAAAAACTACCGCATCGGGCGAACCATCATCAACTCGGACAGGAGATTCACCTACGAAGAAGCCCAGGAGATTATCGAAACTGGGGAAGGAGATTACAAAAAAGAGGTGCTGAAACTCGATGAATTAGCTAAAAAATTGCGCAAACAGCGTTTTGCCAGCGGTGCCATCGCATTTGACCGCCACGAAGTGAAATTCGAAATAGACGAGAACGGCAAGCCGTTGGGTGTTTTCTTCAAAGTAGCGAAAGATTCAAACAAATTGGTGGAAGAATTCATGCTATTGGCCAACAAGACCGTGGCCGAATTCGTTGGCAAAGTGCCTAAAAGTAAAAAAGCAAAGACATTTGTGTATCGTATCCACGACTTGCCCGATCCTGAAAAGTTGAGAAACCTATCCGAGTTTATCATGCGCTTCGGATACAAAATCAAAACGGAAGGTTCTGGTTCTGCGATCTCTAAATCGATCAATCAATTGCTGGATAAAGTTCAAGAAAAACCGGAGGAAAACCTCATCGAGACCATCGCCATTCGGTCGATGGCAAAAGCCGTCTATACAACATCCAATGTGGGTCACTATGGCCTGGCATTCGATTACTATACGCACTTCACTTCGCCTATCCGCCGTTACCCCGACATGATGGTACATCGATTGCTGGAAAGATATTTGGCTGGAGGACGTAGTGTGACTAAGGAAAAATACGAAGAATTGTGCAAACATAGCTCCAATATGGAGCAATTGGCTGCCAATGCCGAACGGGCTTCCATCAAATACAAGCAAGTGGAATTCATGGCCGACAAAATCGGGCAGGTATTCGATGGGGTTATTTCTGGCATCACCGAATGGGGAATATACGTTGAAATCAAGGAAAACATGTGCGAGGGAATGATTCCCATCCGTGAATTAGACGATGATTTCTATGAATTTGACGAAAAAAATTATTGCCTCCGAGGTCGCCGAACACACCGCGAATACCGCTTGGGCGATGAAATGAGCATCAAAGTGACGAAAGCAAATTTGGAAAGGAAGCAATTGGATTTCGTGCAAGTGTAAACAAAAAAACAAATGACATCAAATCATTCAGGGCTTCAAATGAAGCCCTGAATGATTAACTACCTCTTAATATACTCCTGCAACACCTTCACATAGGCATCAAATGCAGCAATTCCTGCTTTGGTAATCTTACAAACTGTCCTGGGTTTCTTACCGTCAATAAATTTGCGAACCTCTATGTAGCCGGCTTCGTTGAGCTTATCTAGCTGCACACTTAGGTTTCCGGCCGTGGAACCTGTCTTTTCTCGAATGAAAACAAAATCGGCCTCTTCCACCGACAAAAGCAGCGAGACCACAGCCAGCCGAAGCTGAGAATGCAACAAGGGATCTAATTCTTTAAACATGTTCTTTCGCCTTTTTATTCAGGATATGGCCTGGAACCGCCAAGCCAAGAATGCTGCAAGCGGCAAGAATCAAAAACTGGTAATGCCACATATTGACCGAACAAACTGCCATGCAGCCCAAGGCTCCGAGCCAATAGGCAAAAGAGCCGTAGTAATAAGCCTTAAAACGAATGGCTTTGGCAGATATAAATTGAGCCATTCCGGTAAAAATCAGAATGGTAGGAGTGATGAGCACGCTAAGGTAGGATGTGTTGAAGATTCGGTTTCCCGACCAAATGACCAGCAAAATTGTGATGCAGGCAAATAGATGGGCTGTCCATACGGTACTTATCAGCCGTTCGAGCTGAGTCCTCACTTGTGCCTTGATCGCATTTTTCCGCCCGATGTACCTCGACACAAATACCATCGGAATCATAAGCCACCAAACGTGGAAAGAGAGTATCGGATTTTCCAACACATTCAGCAGCAAGAAATTAGAGATTGCCGTGAAGGCAACCACGTACCCACTGAATATGGACGGATCGGCAACTCCCTTTTGAAAATTGTTCTGCGCCTGGGCAATCATCTCGTTGATGACACGCAAGCTCTCTTTTTCGTTGAAATTTGTTTCCATTATCGTATAAATTAGCTATTTATATCATAATTGATTATTATTTACCATTGCATTTTTGAGACATCATTTGATAAAACCCTTTTCCCCAATAAGGTTTGTCAATAGACTTTTGCTCTTTGTCGAACAAAATTCCCACCGCTTTCATCGTCTCGCAAAAATCGTTTTTGGAACGGAGAAATTCCGGCAAATTTTGCTCGAACACAGCCAGCATCAGCCGCGGACGGGGATTCTCGGAATTCAAAGCAATCGCCGTTTTGTAGTCGGTCATCACTTCCGAAAAATATTTTTGTCCATATGCTGCTTGGTTGGTCGTAATCAATGCCATGTAATAATACCCTTTCAAGGTCGCCACTTCCGATTTGTCGGCATCGGCAAATTTTTCCAGCTTGTCGAGCCACTCTTCCGCTTTCGCCAGTTTGGATTCGTTGGTTGCATCCTGCGGATTGCGCAGAACAGCTTCCGCAGAAGTGTAAGCCACATAATACGCCGGTTGCCATTGAGCCGTATATTTCAAGGCAATCCGTTCAAAAGCACTACCTGCCGCCACCAACTGTGCAGGAGTTCTAGCCGAATCCACGGCGGCCAATTGTTTTTCCATTGCATTTCTATACACCTCGTCATACACAGGAGCCAAAGACATCGCTTGCGCTACACACACTGCACAAAGCAGGAAAGACACACTAAGATAAAGTTTAATTGCTTTCATATCGCTAAAATTTTATAATTATTGAATTTCTGATTAAAACCGGGAAGCGTCGTAGGCTGTTTTTCCGCTCAACGTGATGAAACATCCAACGAAGAAAAATTGACCGTTGGTTGGCCTAATGGGCGACCGTGCGTATTGACCATCTGATCCCTTGGCCGATTTGTAAGTGTATCCGTATATGTTGTTTCGGTTCAACACATTGGAGACACTGGCATACACAATCAATTTCTTGCAGGCAAGATATGTCCAGCAAAAGTCAAGAGTTTGGAATACGGGTGTTTTGCCATTCATTTCTCCCGGGAGGTTGGGGTTGTTGTAGGTTCTGCCCGAAGCATATTGGTTGGTGAACCCGAAGATACTTTTTATATCCAAATTGGTGTATTTCAGCACTAAAGAAGCATTGTTTTTGGTTATGAAAGAAGGAACTACTTCCGACTGGTACTCCAAATATTTTCGTTTCGAATCGTTGAAGGAATAAGAGATCATGTATTCCAAAGATTGGTTTCTAGCTGTTTGAAAGCCACTTTTGAATAAGATGTCGATGCCTCGGCTGTAGCCAAAACCATCGGAAGAATAGGCGTATTTTTCACCTGTCGGTAAGTTATCATACTTCTTGTAATAGGCTTCCATGCGCAGGAAAGTGTATTTGCTCATCGAATTTTGTGCACTCAGCACGTATTGGGTCGCTTTTTCGGAATGCAACTTTTCGTTGTAAATCAGGTAATCGTTTTCGACTGATTGCTGGTAGCGGGCAGCCGCAGCCGAAAAAGTGAAATCCCGCCATTGGTAATTCAACCCGAAGCGGGGCAATATGGCCCATTTGTGGTCGTTCCCGCTATATTCCAATCGCCCGGAAGCATTGAAGATTAAATTTTCGGAGAAGTTGAAATCGTTCGTCAAATAAGCACCCGCCACAACATAACGGATTGTGCGGTCAACCAGATCATCCAATTTGTATTTCAAATGGTAAGATCTGGTATAGTTTTCGACACCTCCTCCCAGCTTGTAGAGATAAGATAAACGTTTCTCTACTTTCGCCTTGAGGTGCATTTCATCTTGTTTTCCGAAGTAATTGTCGCCAGCCACCGAGGCATTCCCGATCTCCCTTTTGTTGAAGGAATAAGCCGCTCCGACAAAGAAACGTGTTCCATCCGAAAATCGGTTTCGGAAAGTGGTGTTTACATACAAGTTGTCCTCGCCAAAGTCCAAGGCACGCTTTTCATCCGTTTGGAAATTGGTCATATTCTTCTCAAACACCGTTTTTTGGTAAGAGACAAAAGATTTCAGCACACCATTCTCCCCCACTTTGAACCGAGTTTGGTTGCTCGCCGAAGTTTCCCGGTAATATTTCTTCCAATCATCACGCTGGGCAGGATATAGCAACCAAGAATAAGGCAGCATGTTTGTGTGCCCCACCTCAAAAGAAGTGGAGGACTTTTTCCAGGCCTGTGTGCCGCCAATACTCGCACCTGTTGTCATCAGGCTGATTCCCGTTTTGGAAATGCCGCTTTCGTCTTTCGTTTGTAAAGGTTGCACACTCGACAAGCTTTGCGAATATTCGGGGGAAAAACCACCCATCGAAAAGGTGATCCTGTCAAAGATAAAGGGGGAAAACCGTCCTCTCACCGATGTGTTTTCTGGTCTTGCCGTGTAAGGAGACAACACGTGCATGTCGTCAATAAAAGTTTGGGACTCCGCACTCTGCCCGCCACGCACCTGCAATTGCCCGTCCACGCCCGAAGACTGCGTACCGGGCAACACGCTCAGCGACTTATACATATCGCCTTCCGAACCAGCCACCGTGACCAAGTCCACCGCATTTTTCGACTCCATATTTCCTGATCCTTTCACCTGAAAGCTCCCGGCGGTGATTTCCACTTCCTTCAGTGTGTTTAGATCCACCGCCATCTTGAGAGTTAAATCTTGCAACTCTTTAAGCGGCTTTTCTAGTACGAGTTTTTTATAGCCGATGGCTGTCACGACCAACTTCGCTTGCCCTGTTGCCGTTGTTTCAAACGAAAATGTCCCGTCTTCTTCACTGCTAGCCCCATCAATGCTTCCCTCTATATAAATCGTAGCGGAAGCAAGGGGTTCTCCTTTTTCATTGGTGATTTTTCCTTTAATTTTAACCGTTTGAGCTAGCACTGCGATCGAAAACATCAAGCCAAATATTGTTGTTCCTATAAGTTTCATACACTTGGTTTTTAATAAACTAAAATGGAATCATTGATAATTGCAATCAAATCTGACGCAAACATAAACAAGTTTATTTTATAAACCAAATTATTTTATAAAACATTCCCCAAAAATATCTTACCAATGTCACGCTTTGGGAACAAAAGCAGTCAGGAGCTTCATTTTAGCTAAATGCTTCCGACTCATTCAAAATAAATAGATAAAAGGAAATTGGAAACTATCCGATAATGAATCCTAGTGATAGAAATGCCGTCCGATTTTTTTGCTGCACCGATCCACTTTGGATCATATTTTTCAACCCAAATTCATATCCAGCATCCAACGTAAAAGTTTTGTATTGCAATCCGATCGACGCAATGAGTCCACTATCAAAACGCTTATATGCATCGGTGAAAGAGGGATTTTCAGTGTACTTTACATTAATTTTTGGAGTAAAATCGCGTATATCACCAACGCCATCATAAACCCATGACCCCGAGTAAACATAATCCTTGTTCTTTCCGGCAAGACCGCAGGCTAGATAACCTCCACCAGCCAAGTTTGCTTCCAGTTTGCCAATTCTTTTCTTATATCCGATCATCAATGGAATCTGGATATAATGTGCAGTCGATTTAATTAATATGAAATAAAGCCCATTTGATTCAAAATTGTCGCTGGATGGACTTGGAAAAAACCTCTTTTCTGTGTTTTTAGAAGAAAATGTTAGTCCGGAACGGAGGAAGAAGGCTTTCGGAAGTTTATAATCAGCAACAGCATCAAATCTATAACCATATTGACCATTTACTTCAAAAAGAGAATGCTCCATCTTGGTGAAATTTGCCCCGCCACGTATTTCCACAGTAAATGGTTTGTCTTGAGCTTGAAGACACAGAAATGAACTTGAAAGGAATAAGGTTGCTGTAAGAATACTTGCTATTTTCATCTGGTATATTTTGTTAATAAAACGTATAGCAGAAGGCAAATATACCACTTTAAAACAAATAAGCACAAATTTAGCTTATTCAAAAGTTAATTAAATCATTTGCTCTTCAAATATTCCTCGGCAGTCATTTCCAGTTCTTGATACCATTCTTCCCCAAATTTACGAATAAGCGGTTCTTTCAAGAATTGATAGATCCGCAGGCCGTTTTCTTTTCCCAAGGCAACAGCAGGCTTGCAGATGCTCCAGCGGTGGTAGTTCACAGCGGTGAAATCCCTGAATTTTTGGAGACGAATCGGATACAAATGGCAGGAAATCGGCTTATAAAAATCAATCCTTCCCTCCCGGTAAGCTTTCTCGATGGCACACCGGCAAATGCCTTTGGGATCGTGGTAAGTGAAAACGCAATCTTTTCCATTCACGATGGAGGTCACCATGTCGCCGTCCCGATCTTTGTAAGCAACACCTTGTTCGTCAATCACCTCCTGGGCTTCGGGCGACAAGTCATCCCAAACTTCCGGAAGCACCCGCTCGAGTTCGGCAACTTCCTCTTTCTCCAAAGGAGCGCCGGATTCACCGTCCACACAGCACCAGCCCTTGCAAACTGCGAGGTTGCAACAAAATTTTTCTTCAATTATATCAAGTCCTACGACGGTTTCTCCAATTTGCAACATCATTTCTTACAATTAGTATCCAACAGCGGTCTGTCAGTTGTTTTTAATAGTCGATTCTCCCTCAGCAAAGCAAGAGTTGTGCAAAGATACATCTTTTTTGTTCGGAATAATATCACTACTTTTACACAATTAAAGGACTATCTATGAAAGTAAGCAACTGCCTGATTGCCTCAAATCTGGTACAAAGATTTGACGAAGTGCGTTTCAACGGACCCATCAACTGGCAAATAAAATCAGGAGAACAATGGGCGATCATCGGACCAAACGGTGCCGGCAAAACCTTGTTCATCGATACATTGGCAGGAAAATATGCGTTGAAATCGGGGAAAATCACGTGCTTCAATGCAAGCGGGGAAGAAGTGAAGCCTTCAGAATGCATCAAAATCGTGGCATTTCGAGACATCTACAGTTTGTCCGATACGCGCGAATCGTTCTACCAACAGCGATGGAACGTGGGGGTCATGCAAGATGGCACGCCCACGAGAGAACTTTTGCCAAAAACTGCCGGATCTGAATGGGGAAAACACCTCATCGCCCGATTTGGCCTAGAAGATTTGCTGGAAAAAGACATCCGGCTACTTTCGAGTGGAGAGCTCCGGAAATTCCTTGTGGTGAAATCGTTGCTGAACAGTCCCCAAATCCTGATTTTGGACAATCCTTACATTGGATTGGATGTTGTTTCACGGAAAGTGCTGAATGAATTATTCGAAGAAATCATTGCGGAAGGCGGAGTGCAAATCGTGTTGGTCTTGTCCAATCCGGCAGATATTCCGGCAGCTATCACCCACGTGTTGCCTATCGTGAATCGCTCCATAAAGCAGGCAATGTCGAAAAAAGATTTCCTCGACGACAAAGCTCTGCGAGAAGAATTATTTGCGGAAATAGAACCCGAAAAGCTGAACTTTCCAACAACATCAAAAGAAGACTTGCATTCATCCGAGATCATACGGCTAAACAACATACACATCCGCTATGGCAAGCGAACGATCTTGCATGAGCTGAATTGGAAGATCGAAAAAGGGGAAAAGTGGGCCTTGCTGGGACCTAACGGTTCTGGAAAATCCACCCTGCTCAGTCTGATTTCGGGAGACAATCCGCAGGCATATGCCAACGACATCCACCTGTTCGGCAAAAAACGGGGAAGCGGCGAAAGCATCTGGGAGATCAAGAAACGGATCGGTTACATTTCGCCGGAAATGCATCTGCACTACCTCAAGAATATTCCCTGCCTAGACATTGTTGGGTCAGGATTTTTCGATACCATCGGGCTATACCTCTCCTGCAGCGAGGAACAAAAGCAAAAGGCTCTGGAATGGATGCAATTGTTTGGCATTTCACACCTCAAGGATGTCTCTTTTCTCCAAGCCTCGTCGGGAGAACAACGCTTGACATTGCTGACACGGGTATTCGTAAAAAACCCCGATTTGTTAATACTAGACGAACCTCTTCACGGATTGGATGCCAGAAACAAAGAAAAAGTTAAAAATATCATCGAAAAATTCTGCGGCACAGAAAAATCCCTGATATTTGTAACCCATTACGACGAAGACATTCCAAAAATAGTGGACAAACGTTTTGTATTGTCAAAGCGTTAAATAAAACAATATCTTCCGTTTTTTCACTTTATCGAAAGTGCGATTTTACCAAAAAAATAGCAAGACCCAAGCATTGAAATAGTATCGGAATAAGACGACTTTTGATGTTTACAAAACAAGAGATTTACAAATTATTAGAATGAAACGAAGCCTGATTTTTTTCAAATCACCAAAATCCATGATTAGAAAATCATGCGAGTTACATACCGCCCCCACTAATAGAATTTAACCGTATGAAATTATTCGTTTCAAAAGGAAAAGCTTTGTTCTTGATTTCCATATTGGCCATGTGCTGCGTTATTGAAAGCAATTCACAGTCCTCATCTTATGCTATTACTGGCGTTGTGACAGATTCAGTGACGGGAAAACCAATCGAATCTATTGCCGTTAGCTTGGAAAAAAGCAAGATTGGAACCCTCACGGATGAAGAAGGAGAATTTAGGCTAACCAACAACAGGACCACAAAAGCGACACTAATATTGTCCGGAATGGGATATAAAACAAAGGAAATAACCGTTTTGCCCGGGAAATATTACAAGCTACAAATCAAAATGGTTTCGGATGGCATCCAGATCGGCGAAGTCGTAATCAGGCAAACCAAAGAAAAGTACTCGAAGAAGAACAACCCGGCAGTGGATCTTATCAAGAAAGTGATCGAGCACAAGTATAAGAACTACGTTGAATCGGAAGATTACTGGAGATGCAGCGAGTATGAACGGATATTCTTTGCGCTCAACGATTACAATCCAAACAAGGGAATATTGAAAAACCAAAAATACCTCGCAAAATATGCCGATACTTCCCGCATCGACGGGCGGAAGATTTTGCCCTATACCGTCCGCGAATACTACCGCGATGTGTATCACCGGAAATCCCCGAAAGAAACGAAGAAAATTGTGCTCGGGTACAATCAACAGGGTATCGACAAAAAAATGGATAACAGCGGATTTGCTTCCGCCACGGATGAGACTTTCAAAGACATCAACATCCGCGACAACCAGATCAACCTTTTCCTCATCGGATTCGTGGGGCCACTGAGCACCAGCTCTTCCATTGACTTCTACAAATGGTATATCCGGGACACCGTGATGATTGACAACAAAAAATTCATCCAACTCGGATTTTTACCATTCAACACCCGCGATGTGGGATTTTCGGGAGATCTTTTCGTTCGGGATGACTCCACCTATGCAATAAAAAAAGTATTGCTGCGGATACCTAAAAAAGCAAACATCAACTTCGTGAAAACGATGTTGGTGGAACAAGAATTCGACCAGCTAAAATCCGGGCTGTGGACACCTTCGAGATTTACCACCATGGTGAATTTCGAATACGAAAAGATAGGCAAACTGTATGTCCAGAAAGACCAAACGTTCACCAACATTTCAACGGGATTGAACTACAAGGAAATTTTTGCCATTCCCGATCAGGAAATAAAAATGAAGGGCTATGACAATCAGGAAAACAAATTCTGGCAAGAAAACCGTCCGACAACGGGTGTCAAGGACCTAAGGCTGGATTCGATGTATATAGAGGCTACACGAAGCAAAACCGTCAAATTCGCCATAAAAGTGGCCGATTTCCTGCAATCGGGTTACATACACACCATATGGGACCCAAAGCTCAACAAGCTGGACATTGGCTCCGCCCAAACGTTTTATAGCACCAACTCGCTCGAAGGAACACGTTTGCGGATGGGGGCTTTGACTACGGCCAATTTCAACCACAATCTATTCCTATACGGCTATGGCGCCTATGGAACTTCCGATAAAATATGGAAATATTACGGGGAAGTGGCTTGGGCTTTCAAGAGAAGGGAACTTATCAAAGATGAATTCCCACGGAAAAACCTCACCATAAGCTACAAATACGATGTGAACACCCTCGGGCAAAGGTATCTGCAAGCCTCGCGGGATAACTTCCTGCAATCGTTCAAAATACGGGACATCGACAACATGACCTATCAAAGGGAGATTGAAATAAATTATGTGCATGAATCTCAAAAAGGGTTTTCGGCAATGGTCTTTGCCCGCAAGAGCGACGAATCTGCCGGGGGTAACCTCACATTCATCCATTCGGGCGACGGCACATCTCTGGGAAGCATGAAAACGACGGAGGTAGGGGTCACCTTGCGGTATGCCCACAATGAAAAATTCGTGCAAATGAAGCGCAAAAGGGAGCAAATCCCTTCTGAGTCAACCATTGTGACATTTGAAAACACATGGGGCTTGAACAACATCCTAAGCGGCAATTACAGCTACCACGTGATGGGCCTGGGCTTGGAAAAAGCCAAGTGGATTCCTCCTTTCGGGAAACTGTTCCTGTCGGTGAAAGCGGAGAAGATCTGGGGAGAAGTTCCATTCCCCTTGTTGCTCACGCCCAACGCCAACAATTCATACACCATCCAGCGGGGTGCATTCAACCTCATCACGCCATTGGAATTCATCAACGACCGCCAACTGACCTTTATGCTCGACTACCACATGGGCGGATGGCTATTCAACAGGGTTCCATTCATCAAAGCCTTCAAGTTGCGCGAAGTGTTTGGTTTCCACGGCTTGTTGGGAGATTTGAGCGACCGAAACAACCCGAACTCAGACAATAATCTCCTTATATTTCCCGATATAAGACATTCGATGGGCAGTACGCCTTACATGGAATACAATGTGGGTGTTGAAAATATTTTCAAGTTTTTCAGGGTAGATTATGTCCGCCGGCTGAATTACCTGAATCATCCGGATATTGACAAATCAGGAGTTAGGTTTGGATTCCGGATGCAATTCTAAAAAAAAGAAGTTTCGGAAATCAACACCTTTTGATTTGCTCTCAAAAGAACAAAAATAGCTCCAGCGGTCTTATGTCGCTGGAGCTATTTTTCTTAAACCCCATGTTTGAATTGAGACCAAATTCCCCCCAACAGCTTGCCTCTGAGAAGTCAGAGCCAGTACAATTCTGTGTTGCAATGCTGCGGCAAGGAAGCGTACTGGGTACGATTTCGTGCTACAGGCTGCAGGAAGCAATTGTACCGGGTATGCTCTTATCATGCAAAATAGCGACAGGGAAGTGTGTCGGGTAAGGCCGGGGCATTCTTTCTAACAAGCCCAATTCGTAATTCTACATTTCCACCTACAAATCCTTCAACAACACTCCATCGTATTTCGAATAACTGGTTTGATTATAATCCTGCAAGGCATCCCAAACGGCTTTGTAATCCGATTTCCAGTCTTTGTTGAAATCTTCGGCGCCATATTGGTCGATACGATGGAGAAGGAATGTGACGGTGATTTTATGAATATCGATCGCAGGGATATAAGTGGTAATTTCTTTCTCCTCGTCCACCACTTCTACCGCAATGCCAATCAGCTGGAGCAGATACAGGATATCGCCCGTGAGCTTGGATGGAATTTTGTGTTTTTCGGACAATTCGTCGGCAGTGTAGGGCCTTTCCCCTGTTTCAAACCGCTTTATAATCAGTGAAGCGATAAGCAGCGTGAAGAAATCTTTGTATCGGCGGCTGATGTTCTGCGATTCTTTTTCGAAACTGAATTTTTTCACGTTTTGGGCTGCCTGTGTAATCAACATTCCAAACAAGCAGATATACCACGAGAGCTGCACCCACATCAACAACAAAGGCAAGGCAGCAAAACTGCCGTATATGGCGTTGTATTTCGAGATCCAGATCTGACCGGAGATGTAGAGCATTTGGAAGCCCTGGAAGGCAACACCGGCAAAAAAACCGCCAAATAGCGCACTTGAGAACTTCACCTTGGTGTTTGGAATGTAGATATAGACGAAAGTGAACAAGATGATCACGATCAAGAAGGGAATCACCTTCATAATGGGTGCCAACACTTGGTCGAGCAAATAGAGCTTGTCGATGGAAGCACCTATGAAAATGGTGATCCCCGAATTGCAAACCATAAACACCGGAACAATAAGGATCAAGGCCAAGTAGTCGGTGAATTGACGGTAATAGGACCTTTGCTTTTTCACGTTCCATATTTCATTGAAATTTTGCTCCACACCCGAAATCAAGCTAATCACGGTATAAAGCAACAAGACCACACCAATACCCACAAAGATTCCTCCCTGAGCATATTTCAGTGATGTATCGGCAAATTCCAGAGCCTTTGTCAACGCTGTTTCTTGCCCCGCAAAAAACTTGAACAATTCGCTCTGCACAATATTTTGGAATCCAAAGCCACGGGCCACGGCAAACAGTATAGCCAATATGGGGACAATAGCCAGCAAAGTACTGTAGGTCAGAGCAGAGGCTTTTCTTCCAATATTCAGGCGTGAGATATTCTTGATGGCAAGCACGAAAACCTTGACAAAGTTGAACAAATTGGCTTTTTTCCAGTCAATCAGTTCATCATCGTGTGTCCGCCAAATGTCGTAGGTGATAAAATTTATAAGCCGATTAACGAGCGTCCGGATTTTTTCAATCATAGTCTTGTAAATTTTCGGTTTAAACAAAAAAATGCAGTAAGCCTGTAAGCCGGGTTCTGTTTTCGGCCAAAGCCAAACGCCTGCCATTTATCTACGCTTGCTGTCGCCAACAAGCTTTAGCGACCTACCCCTCAGCATCGGACGAGCAATCCTACATGCGCTGATATACATGGTCTTACAACCTATAAGGAATACGGCTCTCTGCCTTACAGCAAAGACCGGTGGGCTCTTACCCCGCCTTT
>DBTT01000004.1:0-134976 GCA_002307185.1 Bacteroidales bacterium UBA1309 | reverse complement strand
TACCCCGCCTTTTCACCCTTACTCCAGCCGAAGCCGAAGCGGTTATTCTCTGTTACCCTACTCTGCCCTCACGAACAGCTTCCCGTTAGGAAGTATAGTGCTCTGTGTTGCCCGGACTTTCCTCCCCGTCCGTGGTGGACGTAGCGACAAGCCGGCCTACTGCATCGCCGCAAAGATACGGATAAGTTTCGAGTATTATATTTTATTCCTTAGAACTCCGCAATATTCGAAGCTATTGCTTGCTATTGCTTCACTGCATCTAACTTTTGGAACTCTTCTACCCTGTATTTCAACTGTTTTTCATACTTGTTCAACCGTTCCCTGTCGCTGCGGGACAATTTAGGCGCATATTCTTTCGCTATATTTATCCAATTGAGTGCGTTTTGTATATCATCGGTCATTTCATTTGCCAATGCAATGTTTGAAGCCAGTCTGGACAATTTCGCCTCGTTGGTTTCTTCGTCATAGAGCCTGCCCCAAATCTTTGCCGCTTTCACCCACTCGGACTGATCAACATAATTTGCAGCTACAGCCATATCGTTGTTTTGGAATATGTAATACCACCTTTCTTTTGTCTCCCATTGAGGAACAAGTTTGTCACTCAGCATATCGGCTGTTTGAGCAACAGTTGCATCCAAGAATCCTTTGAGAAGTGCTTTGTCCAGATTTTTTTTTCTATCCTCCGGTGTCCGGTCCACATCCCATGCGAATGAATGGGAAAATTGAACCATTGGTGCTAATCGTTCCCCCTCCCGACTGAAAATATTTACCCCAACACGAACATTCGTTTGAAGGGAGTCATAGTATGTGAAAAAATTAACTCTGGATGATCCATATATTGACGAGGCATTCAAAACATCTAAGGATAGAACAATGTCAGCATTAGCCTCCTTGGCCAATTTTTTAATGGTATCAACGGCTAATGCAGTGCTGTCGCCTGGTTGCTTTGTTAAACCGGCAGAAACGGTTGTGTACAAGACTATATTGCTAAAATTTTTCTCGCGGAGAAATTCCGAAAATTCTGTATTGAAGATAGTTCCCAGACTGTCTATCAAGAAAACTGCTTCTTTCCTATTGTTAAATATATGGGTGTCATTTCTGACAGGCAACAAAGGAGAAGTATTATCCACCACCAAAACAGTATTGGAAGTAGTGTTAGCTAGTGTTACTTCCGAAGGCATTTTTATATCAATGGGAAAATAAACCACTTGATTGCAAGCAATACAGCAAAATAGGCCTATCAGAATTGTGAAAGTTTTGCGATCAGGAAACATATGGGGGTGAAGGTTAAGTAAGAACAAAAGCTGAATCAACAATTCAAAAAATCACAGCACATCAATACATTTTTCCAAATGAATGCCGTGTGAACCTTTAACAAGCAGAGTATATCCTGAGAGCGGATCTTTTTTCAACACCTCAATCATTTCTTCCACCGTTAGGAAAGCCGGTGCATTCCTGCTCAATTTTTTAAATTGACTTCCTACCAGATAGACTTTCTCGTACAAGCTTTTTTCGATGAAGTCAATAACTTTTTCGTGTTCATCATCGCTCTCTTCTCCCAGTTCCAACATATCTCCAAGAATCACCGCTTTCTTTGGGCCCCTTATTTGATTGAAATTAGTAAGTGCTGCGAACATACTGGTTGGATTCGCATTATAAGCATCAACGATAAGCGTGTTCGAGCCTGTTTTTTTAAGCTGAGAACGGTTGTTTGTTGGCCTGTATTCAGCGAGCGCATCGCAAATGTCATCAGCTTTCACGCCAAGAAATTTGCCCACCGCAATTGCAGCCATGACATTAGAAAAATTGTATTCTCCAATGAGATTGGTCTGAACCTGGTAGCTATTGTCTAAAAACGTCCATTCCAACTCAATAAACGGATTATTCGAAACCACCCTTCCCCTCAAAAACGCATTGGGATCGGTACCATAACTGACCGAGGTAATTCCTTCGGACTTTTCTTTCAAGATTGGATTATCAATATCTACAAAGAGTTTCCCGTTTTTTTTGTTTCGAATGAAATCGTAGAGTTCTGTTTTCGTTTTCACAATGTTATCAAACGACCCAAAACCCTCCAAGTGAGCTCTGCCAACATTGGTTATCAAACCAAAATTTGGTTCTGCAATTTCAGCCAACATCTTGATTTCCCCCACATGGTTCGCACCCATTTCAACAACCGCAATTTCAGTTTCAGGAGTTAATTTCAAGAGAGTGAGGGGCACCCCGATATGGTTATTGAGGTTTCCTTGTGTAAACGCAACATTGAATTCCTTCGCCAAAACCGCCGCTACCAGCTCTTTCGTGGTGGTCTTGCCGTTTGTCCCCGTAATTCCAATAATAGGGGTTTTAAGTTTACGCCGATGGTAGTTTGCCAATTGCTGCAATGCCACCAAACAGTCGTCCACTAAGATAATCCGCTCGTTTGTCGCAAATTCAGGTTCATCCACAATTGCATAACTGCAACCTTTCTCAAGAGCAGATTGCGCATATTGGTTGCCATTAAAATTGTTTCCTTTCAACGCAAAAAACAGGGATCCTTCAGGACAATTCCGGCTATCAGTAGTTACAATTGCGTGCTTTAGAAAAAGCTCGTATATTCTCGGTATTTCCATTATCAAAAAGCAATGATTATTGTTCTACACAAAGCTATAAATAAAAAGCGAAAAGGAGGATCCCCTTTTCGCAAAAAATTACACAAAATGCAAATATAGAGAATATTTTTATCTTTTTAAATATTTCTTTTGCTAGCAGATCATCAATTTCGGCATATATGCTTTCTATATAATTAATTATTTTGTCCGAAATTCGGTGATCCCCGACTCACTTGCCTTTCTTTATTGCATTCGCACCACTTATCATTTCTTCTGCGGTATATTTTTCGGGAGCACCGCTTGTTATTGTTCCCGAAAAATAAACTTTCCCGCTCTTTATCGTAAAAGAACCACCAAGATATTTCTGGCTTTGATACAAAAAAGAATACATTATAGCCAGATAAGTAATAGGAATAATTTATTGTTGTATAATGCATAAGCTAACGGATTTTAGCCATTAGCCTTTTCTAACAGCTATAAGCTAAAGGCGATATTTTCCTTAAAGAGACAACAATTTATTTTGTCAATAACTTATAGTAAGTAGTGGCCACAATATAATGCGGTTAATTTAAAGCGGATTTGTAAATATGCAAATAAACGTATGCAGGCTCACTACTTTTGAAAATCAAATTGTTTGCCTTTAGAATAATACTCCGTATTACTTCTACTCCTCAAAAAAAGAAAAAAAAGAAAAGACAACAGAAAATTGACGAGAAAACTATTTGAAAATAAAAATAATTGGTATATTTACCACTGAATTGAGAGTTGAAGCGTTAAATATTGAAATGAAAGACAGATTTAACACAAACAAGCGTGATTAGCAATAAATATTCAGCCAAATTCAGATTTTTTTGCAAACACGAAACTTTAAAAAAAACTGACTATAATTTTTACAAAAAGGCACATAAAAATCTATTTGAAATAGTCCCAATCTATTATAGCACATGCTTCAACTGAAGCATTTCCATGATGGCGTTCATCTTTGATGCCGCCATCTACTTACATTACTTTTTGATTTTCCTTAAAAAAGAGACTCCTGTGAAGAAGTCTCTTTTTGTTTTTCACTATCTTTGAACCTATAAAACAATTTGATGGAAAAATTAACTGTAATAAAAGTGGGAGGGAAAATCGTTGAAGAAGAAACATCCCTTCAGCAACTATTGAGTGATTTTGCAAAAATAGATGGCTACAAAGTTTTGGTACATGGTGGAGGAAGATCTGCAACAAAGCTTGCAGAGAAATTAGGCATTGAGACCAAAATGGTCAACGGACGTAGAATCACCGATAAAGAAACATTGGACATCACAGTAATGGTGTATGCCGGATTGGTGAACAAAAAGATTGTAGCCAAACTACAGGAGATAAAAATAAATGCTCTCGGGCTTACCGGCGCCGACATAAATCTAATCCGTTCTGAGATTCGCCCTGTTAAGGAAATCGACTACGGTTTTGTTGGAGATGTCAAGCAGGTGGATGGAAAAAAACTATCTGTCCTAATTCAGGAAGGAATTGTCCCAATACTAGCTCCGCTTACACACGACGGACATGGAAACCTGTTAAACACCAATGCCGACACAATTGCGGGTGAAACGGCCAAAGCTTTAGCACTCTTTTTTGACGTAAAGCTCATCTATTGCTTTGAAATGAAAGGGGTCATGGAAGACATAACAAAAGAAGACAGCGTGATAAGGCATATTGATAGGGAAAGGTTCGAGGAATTGGTCAAAACTGGCATCATAAAAGATGGAATGATTCCCAAACTTCAAAATGCCTTTGATTGCATCCATGCCGGAGTTAAAGAGGTAATAATTACGCAATCTACAGATATACAGGGACTTAATGGGACATCAATTGATTGAGTTTTTAATCTAAGAATTCTAAATTTGAAATTTTTATCAGTCAATTTATTCATATCGATCGATATTTAGCGAAATTAGTATTAATTTTGTGCCGCTTTTAGCTCGGGATATAGCACAGTTGGTAGCGCGCCACGTTCGGGACGTGGAGGTCGGACGTTCGAGTCGTCTTATCCCGACAAAGAGAAGGCAATTGTTTGAATCAAACAATTGCTTTTTCTTTCTTGTAAAAATCAATCAGTAAACTCTCAAAAATTCTTCTTCATAAAAACAAAATAAGGCAATCCGGATCTTAATGGAATACTAAACTTTAATACTTGAATTGCGTTATTATCTAGATAGGCAAAATGCCACTTTCATAGTTATCAAAATTATATAAATAAGAAAACGTAAATGGAATTCAATTACGATGTAATTGTTGTCGGCGCGGGTCACGCAGGTTGCGAAGCAGCAGCCGCTGCTGCAAACATGGGTTCGCAAACCCTGCTGATAACAATGGATATGAATAAAATAGCCCAAATGAGTTGCAATCCTGCCGTAGGCGGAATTGCAAAAGGGCAAATTGTCCGTGAAATCGATGCTTTAGGGGGACAGATGGGTATCGTCACCGACATGACAGCCATACAATTCAGGATGCTAAACCGATCAAAAGGCCCTGCCATGTGGAGTCCCCGCGCACAAAGCGACAGAATGCACTTCATTATGAAATGGCGCGAAACTCTCGATGGAATCGACAATTTATTCATTTGGCAAGATGTAGTTAAATCGCTTGTATTGAAAAATGGAACCGTACGGGGGGTTAACACAGCCATGGGAGTAACTTTCACCGCAAAATCAGTTGTCCTAACCAATGGAACCTTCCTGAACGGCCTTCTGCATATAGGAAAAGTGCAATTGGCAGGAGGACGCATCTCCGAGCCTGCATCCTACGGCATCACACAGCAATTGGCTGAAGCAGGATTCAAGACAGACCGGATGAAAACCGGAACGCCTGTCCGCATCGATGGCAAAAGCGTTGACTTCTCTTTAATGGAAGAACAAAAAGGAGAAAATGATTTCCATAAGTTCTCATACCTCGATTTCGAGCCACGACCATTAAAACAATTAAGCTGCTGGATTTGCAATACCAACGAACAGGTTCACGATGCTTTGAGAAACGGATTGGATGAATCACCTCTCTACAACGGGCAAATACAAAGTATTGGTCCTCGTTATTGCCCAAGTATAGAAACTAAGATCGTAACATTTGCCGACAAAACATCGCATCAATTATTTCTTGAGCCGGAAGGAGAAAATACCCAAGAATATTACTTGAACGGATTCTCATCTTCTCTCCCACTCCACACTCAACTGGAAGCGTTGCAAAAGATCCCAGCATTTAGGAACATCCACATCTATCGTCCGGGATACGCCATCGAATACGATTTCTTTGATCCAACACAATTGAAACATACGCTGGAGACAAAGCTTATCAAAAATCTTTTCTTTGCCGGGCAAATCAATGGCACCACTGGTTATGAAGAGGCCGGGGGACAAGGAATCATTGCCGGAATAAATTCGCACATCAAGGCACACGGCGGTGAAGAATTTGTTTTAAAAAGAGACGAAGCTTACATCGGCGTGCTAATCGATGACTTAGTAACAAAAGGTGTGGACGAACCCTACCGGATGTTTACTTCGCGTGCGGAATATAGAATCTTGCTTCGACAAGATGATGCGGATTCCCGTCTAACAAGGAAAGGGGAAAGCATTGGATTGGCAAAAGTAAATAGAGTGAGCCTTCTTTCAGAAAAAGAAAAGGCAATAGAGAAACTTACCCATTTCACCGCTACATCAAGCATCAAGCCCGAAGATATAAACCCAGTCCTTGAGAAATTAGGAACAGCCGCACTTAAAAGGACATCCAAACTAAAAGATTTATTGAGCCGCCCACAAATCACATTTGCGGATATGGTAGAGGCTTGTCCCGCCCTGAAAGCAGAATTGGAGAGCGTGCCAAATAGAAAAGAAGAGATTGCAGAAGCAGTAGAAATAAAGATCAAATACGAAGGATATATTGAACGGGAAAGAATCATTGCGGACAAAATAAATCGCCTCGAGAATATCTCTATCAAGGATAAATTTGATTACAATTCTATCCATTCTTTATCGACAGAAGCACGCCAAAAATTGACAAGAATCAAACCAGAAACCATTGCTCAAGCAGGGAGAATTCCAGGAATTTCGCCGAATGACATCAACATCCTGCTAGTCCTGATGGGACGCTAAGAAAAGGAAAAATCAGCCACAGTTACACGTGGAACATGAGTCTTAAAGCACTTATAACAAAATGGTTAAAAAGATCTCCTGATCAAAAAACCCCAACCAAGGGTGAGTGAAAGACCAAGCAGAAAGCTCACTCAGAGAAGGGAAATAGACTATTGTTACACGTGGAACAGAAGAATAAAATAAAACAGTATGACGAACGAAGAACTAAAAAAAACAGTTAGAAATATCCCCGATTTCCCCATTCCTGGAATACAATTTAAAGATGTAACCCCGCTATTCGAAGAACCGCAAAGACTGCAATCTCTAAGCAAAAATATCATCGGATTATACCAAAATAAAGGAATAACAAAGGTGGTCGGAATAGAATCTCGGGGCTTTATTTTGGGTCCAATTATAGCATTAAACCTGGATGCGGGATTTGTACCCGCCAGAAAACCGGGCAAACTTCCAGCATCCATCATTGAGGAAACTTACGAAAAAGAATACGGAAAAGATGCAATCCAGATACACGTAGATGCCTTAAACGAAAACGACATTGTCCTCTTACACGATGATTTATTAGCCACAGGAGGCACCATGGCGGCGGCATATAGGCTCATAAAAAAGATGGGGATAAAGAAAGTCTATATCAATTTCATCATTGAATTGGAAGAATTAGAAGGAAGAAAATGGTTTCCGGAAGATGTCGAAATTGAATCCTTAATCAAATTTCCTATCTAAAAAAGACATTCCCAATGAGTGATTTCCTAAAAAATATCATCAAAAATATTCCTGAAAAACCTGGATGCTACCAATATTTTGATGAAAAGGGAAGCATTATTTATGTAGGAAAAGCGAAGAACCTGAAGAAAAGGGTATCGTCCTACTTTGCAAAAACACATGAGGACAGCCCTAAAACACGTGTTCTTGTCAGCAAAATCAGCGACATAAAATACATTGTGGTGGACACCGAAGAGGATACATTTCTTCTCGAAAACAACCTGATTAAGCAGTTCAAACCTCGGTATAATATCATGCTGAAAGACGATAAAACCTATCCGTCTATCGTCATCAAGAATGAATATTTTCCGCGAATTTATCAAACAAGAAAAATTTTCAAAGACGGCTCACTCTATTTTGGCCCTTACACATCTGTTGTTGCCATACGTGCAATGATGGAAGTTATACATAAATTATACCCTATCCGCACCTGTAAATTAAATTTATCTCCTGAAAACATCGCCAAAGGGAAATATAAAGTGTGCTTGGAATACCATATAAAAAGGTGTAAAGGCCCTTGTGAAGGATTGCAATCTTTAGAAGAATACAACAAAAACATTGCCCAAGTAAAAGAGATATTGAAAGGAAATATTGGAGATATAATTAAAAATATCTACCAGCAAATGCAAGAAAAAGCAAATGAACTAAGATTTGAAGAAGCACAATTGTTGAAAGAGAAATACACTCTAATCGATAATTTCCGCACAAAATCGACCGTCGTAAGCCAAATTACGTATAACATTGATGTATTTAGCTACGATGAAGACAAGCAAGCCGCTTATATCAACTACCTGCACGTGGTGGATGGAGCTATCAATCAAGCATTCACGTTCGAATACAAGAAAATACTAAACGAAGAGAAGGAATACACGCTTGGTATGGCAATCGTGGAAATGCGTTCCAGATTTGGCAGCAAATCACAAGAAATAATTGTTCCATTCATACCCGATTTATCCTTAAACAATGTAGTTTTTACGATCCCGCAACGTGGAGACAAGCGGAAATTGCTCGAACTTTCCGAGCAAAATGTGAAGCAATACAAGGTCGATAAATTGAAAAAAGCAGAAAGCCTGAATCCAGAACAGCGTTCCATCCGTATTCTGAAAGAAATACAATCAAGCCTTGGCATGAAAAAAATGCCTCTGCACATCGAGTGTTTTGACAATTCAAACATACAAGGTTCATCACCCGTAGCGGCTTGCGTGGTGTTCCGGAAAGGAAAACCATCAAAACAAGAATACCGGAAATACCACATCAAAACAGTGATTGGATCCGATGATTACGCATCCATGCAAGAAGTTGTTTTTCGTCGCTACAGCCGGATGCTGGAGGAGGAAACTCCCCTACCCGACCTTATCATAACCGATGGAGGAAAAGGGCAAATGGAATCAGTTCGTCAGATTATCCAAGATAAATTGCATTTGGAAATTCCGATTGCCGGCTTAGCAAAAGACAACAAGCATAGAACATCTGAAATACTATTTGGCTTTCCTCCAAAAGAGGTGGGCATCAAGCAAAATACCGCCATATTTCATCTACTGGAGCAAATTCAAGATGAAGTACACCGATTTGCCATAACTTTCCACAAACAAGTGAGAAGCAAGGCACAAATAAGGTCTGAATTTGATCAGATGAGTGGCATTGGGGAAGCTACACAAAAAAAATTACTGAGCCATTTTAAGAGTTTAAAGCGCTTAAAATCAGCAGATATAAAAGAAGTAACAACTTTAGTTGGAGAAAAAAAAGCGAAGATTATCACTGAATATTTTGCTCAACAAAATACTGAAAAACAGAAAGGGATTTTCTAGAACTGATAATTAAAGAATATTCTTAACTTTACATTTGGTCTAAAAAGAAAGATAAAATAACAGAGACTGGAATGAGAGTATTGGTTCAGCGAGTACGAAAAGCATCTGTGACAATCAAAAAAGAATGCAAGTCACTTATTTCAAATGGGTTACTTATTTTTGTTGGAATAGAAGATGACGACAATTCAGAAGATATTGAATGGCTGTCAAATAAAATTATTCAATTGAGGATCTTCAACGATGAAAACGGCGTGATGAATAAATCTGTACAAGACATTGATGGAGAGATACTTGTTGTATCACAATTCACCTTGCATGCATCCACGAAAAAAGGAAACAGACCTTCCTACATCCGTGCGGCTAAGCCTCAAATAGCTATCCCACTCTACGAAGCCTTTTGCCAAACTTTGCAACTAAAAACAAAAAAAGAAATTCCTACAGGTGGGTTTGGAGCCGACATGCAAGTTGAATTAGTTAATGATGGCCCAGTAACCATCTGGATAGACTCAAAAAACAAAGAATAATGACAATAGAAGAAGCTCAAAATCAAGTAGATAATTGGATAAAAACGATAGGAGTACGCTATTTCAGCGAACTCACCAACATGGCGATCCTCACAGAAGAGGTGGGAGAACTGGCTCGCATCATGGCTAGAACTTATGGGGACCAGTCTTTCAAAAAGTCGGATTTAGAAAAAAATCTGGGGGACGAAATGGCAGATGTACTGTGGGTGCTGATGTGCTTGGCAAATCAAACGGGAATCAACCTGACGGAAGCTTTCCAAAAAAACATTGAGAAAAAGACAAATCGGGACAAAGACCGGCATACCAACAATGAAAAATTAAAGTAAAATATTAATATACAATATAGTATGAGTTCAACTAATAAGTATCAAGACGCATTGAGCCAGTACAAAACAAAACTCAATGACAATGAAATCGCGGAAAAAGTGGCAAAAATAATTGCCGAAAAGTTCGCCGAGAACGACAACAAGGAAGTATATAAAAAATTATACTCACTGATAGACTTAACTACCTTGAATACAACGGATTCAAAAGAGTCGGTATGGAAATTCACGGAAGCAGTGAACGACTTTGAAGGCTCGCGCCCCGACATGGACAATGTAGCTGCAATTTGTGTGTTCCCGAATTTTGCCGAAACGGTGAAAGAGGCACTAACTGCTGAATGCGTGAAAATAGCTTGTGTGTCAGGAGGTTTCCCATCATCGCAAACATCCTTGGAAGTGAAAATAGCAGAAACCGCTTTGGCCGTGGCGGATGGTGCTGACGAAATAGACATAGTACTCAACTTAGGGTATTTCCTGACAGAGAATTATGAGGAACTCAACGAAGAAATAGAAGAGATAAAGCATGCTTGTCGGGATGCACACCTAAAGGTTATACTCGAAACCGGGGCATTGAAAACAGCCGAAAACATCAAAAAAGCTTCTATCTTGTCGCTTTATTCGGGAGCAGATTTTTTGAAAACATCCACAGGTAAAGTATATGATGGCGCAACTTTGGAAGCCGCTTACGTAATGTGCTCCGCCTTGAAAGAATATTACGAGAAGAACAGCACAAAACGGGGATTCAAAGCTTCCGGTGGAATTTCCACAACAGAAGATGCAGTGAAATACTATACCATTGTGAAAGAAGTACTTGGAGAAGAATGGCTCAACAGCGAATATTTTCGAATCGGAGCAAGCCGCTTGGCAAAAAATCTCCTAGATTCCATTGAAAAATAAGCAATTAAGACAAAATAAAAAAGGCTGGAAATTGTTTTTCAGCCTTTTTTTATGTTGCAATATTATTAGTATTCCCGTTCAATTATGTAGTCAATCGCTGCCAACAAAGCCTCACGCGATTCGGAATCTTCCATTTGCATAATCAGATCGTACGCCTTTTGGCTATAGCCCTTCATCGATTGATAAGTATAATCCACCCCACCATTTATTTTCGCAAATTCAATGAGTTCCGCAATAATGGATTCATCCAATTCGTGCTTGGTCAGATAAGAAATATAATGCTCCCTCAATTCAACGGAAGTATTATTCAAAGCATAAATAAGTGGCAATGTGACCTTACCTTCACGGATATCATTTCCAGTAGGTTTCCCAACATCATCTCCGAAATAATCAAAAATGTCATCCCGCAACTGAAAACAAATGCCCAGATATTCGCCCAATGTGGCAAAACGAGCAACAATCTCTTTGGGAGCACCAACAGAAAGGGCACCCATTTTCATCGAGACAGACAACAAAGATGCTGTTTTTTTTCGGATCACTTCGTAATAATCCTCTTCGTTGAAAATCGTCTCCTTAGCGATATACAATTGGTTCAGTTCACCTTCCGATAAGTTCCGTCCCAAATTGGAAATATTCGAAATGAGATCAATATTACCAGTAAGCACAGTCTTTATCAAGGCAGTGGATAAGAAAAAATCACCCACCAGGACAGCCACTTTATTGTCATAAACAGCATTGACAGAAGGTCGCCCTCGCCGCAACGTAGATTCATCCACCACATCATCGTGAATCAATGAAGCTGTATGCAACAACTCAATCGTAACGGCCGAATTATAGGTAATCTCATTAATCTCTCCACAAGCTTTTGCGGACAAAAACAGGAGTATCGGACGAATCCTCTTCCCATCAGATTTAATGGTATAGTCTATAACTTCCTGAATATGTTTATTCCCAGAGTGTATAGAATCTCTATAGTAAGTTGTGAATTTTTTTAATTCTCCCTCAATTGGTTTTGCAATCAGAAGCTTCTTATCCATATATATGCGCTTTCAGTGCAAAAATATAAATAATTCGGTTTTTAACGGCATTAATTTGTAACTTTACATAGTGCATAAACCCATTTATTTAGAATTCTTATAGAATAAATCCATAGAACAGAAAACTAAGATTAGATATTTAGAATTTTTCCCTATATTTTTGTGTACGCAAAATCAAAATCCACGTTTCATAGACAAAATAGCTTATACCGAATGAAATTATTTCTCTTAGATGCTTATGCACTGATTTACAGATCATACTATGCCTTTATAAAATCTCCTAGAGTAAATTCCAAAGGGCAAAACACTTCTGCCATTTTTGGATTTGTAAATACACTGGAAGAACTACTGAAAAAAGAGAATCCGTCACATATTGCCGTAGCATTCGACCCTCCAGGAAAGACATTCAGGCACGAAGCCTACGAAGCTTACAAAGCACAACGTGAAGCCACACCGGAGGACATCAAATTTGCTGTACCATATATCAAAAATATTATTGAGGCCTATAACATAAAGCTGGTAGAAGTATCTGGATATGAAGCGGATGATGTAATTGGAACCCTATCTAAAATGGCTGAAAAAGAAAACTTTGAAGTGTTCATGATGACTCCCGACAAGGATTACGGACAATTGACAAGCAACAAAATCCAAATATACAAACCTAAATACGGGGATTCAGGATTCGAGGTGCTGAACGATGAAGCCGTGATGAACAAATATGGTCTCTCCTCCCCTCTCCAAATGATTGACTATCTCGGCTTGATGGGCGATGCATCTGACAACATTCCAGGGTGTCCAGGTGTAGGACCAAAAACGGCCCAAAAACTTTTGGCAGACTACCATTCCATCGAGGGCATCTACGAACATATTTCCGAAGTGAAGGGAAGCGTGAAAACAAAATTGGAGGAAAACAAAGATCAAGTTTTTTTCTCAAAATTTTTGGCTACAATCAAAACAGATGTTCCAATAGAATTTAACGCCAAAGAATTTTTGAAGGAAGAAATCAATGAAGAAAAATTAAGGACAATTTTTGAAGAACTCGAATTTCGAACTTTATTGCAACGAATTTTTCCAAATGAAAAATCCTCCGAAAAGCAAGCCAAAAATGATCCCTATCAAACGAATCTCTTTGCAGAATTTGAAGCCAATCCCACAGAAGAAAAAATATATTCAAATCTCAGCGACTTAAAAAGCATCAATCACAACTACTATCTCATTGAAAATGAAATTGAAATTGATGAATTAATAGGCAAAATACATGCACAAAAATTTTGTTCATTTGACACAGAAACTACTGGAATTGATCCCTTAATATCCAATTTGGTCGGCATGTCCTTTTCTTTGGTGAAAAATGAGGGCTACTACCTTCCGGTTCCTCAAGATTTTGAAATTGCAAAAAAATTAGTGGAAAAATTTAAGGATATTTTAGAAAGTGATCAGATTCTTAAAATTGGACAAAATATCAAATACGACATGCTCGTACTTCGAAAATATGGGATCGTTTTGGATGGCCCTATTTTCGACACCATGATTGCCCACTACCTCCTAAATCCAGAACTTCGACACAACATGGATTATTTAGCAGAGACCTATCTAAAATACCAGACAATCCATATCGATGAACTGATAGGACCAAGAGGAAAAAATCAAAAAAATATGTCGCAATTGGATCCATCCCAAATCGTGGACTACGCATCTGAAGATGCGGACATCACCTTGCAGCTGAAAGAAATTTTTGAAAAGGAGATTGAGAAGAACCAATTGAACCACTTGCTCTATGAAATCGAACTTCCTCTCTTGAAAGTATTGTGTGAAATGGAATTCAATGGAGTGAGGGTAGATAAGAACGCCTTGCAAGAATCATCAATTGTGTTGACAAACAAACTGCAAGAAGTTGAAAAAGAGATAATCGACCTAGCTGGATACGAATTCAACATTAATTCGGCCCGACAAGTGGGCGAGGTATTATTTGAAAGATTGAGGGTAATTGAAAAAGCCAAAAAAACGAAAACAGGACAATACACCACAAGTGAAGAAACATTAGAGGCTATAAAAGACAAGCATCCAATTATAAATAAAATATTGAAATACAGAGGATTAAAAAAATTATTGAGTACATATATTGATGCACTGCCAGAACTTATCAATCCTGAAACAGGCAAGATACATACTTCCTTCAACCAGGCTACAACCGCCACCGGAAGGCTAAGTTCCACAAACCCAAATCTCCAGAATATTCCGATACGAGACGAGGAAGGACGGGAAATTCGCCGGGCATTTATTCCAGACAAAGGATGCACATTTTTATCTGTGGATTACTCACAAATAGAATTGCGTATCATGGCACACCTGAGCCAAGACCCATCTATGATTGAAGCCTTTGTGGAAGATCAAGACATCCATGCGGCAACTGCGGCAAAAATTTACAAATTGGATATCAATCAAGTAACCAAGGATATGCGCCGAAAAGCAAAAACGGCAAATTTTGGAATTATCTATGGAATATCTGTTTTTGGTTTGGCCGATCGTCTCACGATCCCAAGAAGTGAAGCCAAAGAACTCATTGAGGGATACTTTGCAACTTATCCACGCGTGAAAAAATACATGGACGAGAGCATACAAATAGCCAAAAGCAAGGGATATGTGGAGACCATATTTGGAAGAAAACGTTTTCTACCTGACATCAATTCCAAGAACGCCATTGTGCGTGGTTATGCAGAACGAAATGCTATCAATGCACCGATTCAAGGAAGCGCAGCAGACATTATCAAAGTAGCCATGGTGAATATTGCAAAACGTTTTAAAAAAGAGAATATTCGCTCAAAAATGATTTTGCAAGTGCATGACGAATTGAACTTTAGCGTTTTCAACGAAGAATTGTCTCACGTGGAACAAGTGGTGAAAGAAGAGATGGAAAATGCCATCCAACTGCTTGTTCCTCTCCGGGTAGATGCAGGAATCGGCCAAAACTGGCTAGAAGCACATTAAAGATAAAAAAATTAATTTCAATAATTAAGGCTCTTACAATATGAAATTTATATTGGAATATTTAGATCAATTAGCTTTGATTTTGGTAGGATTATTCATCGCATTCACCCCCTCCACTTTTGTGAGGGGCTTTGACGAAAAAGCAATAAAAACTCAAAAATTAGTTCGGATATTAGGTATTATCCTATCCTCGATTTTTGTGATAAACATTATTTACAAGATCATTACTAAATAATAAGATGATATTACTGAATATACAGGATTATATCTTGCAAAATGTTGATGCGTATGGATATCTTGGATTATTTGCGATCTGTTTTCTAGCCGCAACTATTCTCCCATTCAGTTCCGACTTTCTTTTTGCAGCACTCATCATAATGCCTCAATTCGACCCCTGGACTTGTACATTTGTTGCCACCTTGGGCAATTGGGCAGGAGGTATGACAAATTATTTCTTGGGTAAACTCGGAAACATCGAATGGATTGAGAAATACTTAAAAATCAAGGAAGAAAAAATCATCAAGATGCAAACATGGATACAGGGGAAAGGAGGTGCTTTGCTCGCATTTTTTAGCTTTGCTCCATTTGTTGGTGATGTGATGGCTGTAGCATTGGGCTACATGCGAGCAAATGTATATACTGTGATTGTCAGTATGTTGATTGGAAAATTCAGCCGATACGTGGTAGTAATGTATGCCGTGAAATATGGCATACACTTATTTAATTCATAAACAAATCTAACCAATTATAGCAGAATGTCCACCATTCTATTCAACGAAATCGTATTTGGCCCGATACACAGTAGAAGGCTGGGAGTATCATTGGGTATCAACCTGCTCCCGACAAATGGCAAACGTTGTTCATTCGATTGCATCTATTGCGAATGCGGATACAACAAAGATTTCAAAACCAATGCCCCCCTACCCTCTCGAACGGCTGTGAAAGAAGCTTTGGAAAAGAAACTCATCGAACTAAAAGAAAAACGAATCACACCCGATGTGATCACTTTTGCAGGAAACGGAGAGCCAACTATCCATCCTCATTTTACGGAAATCATAGACGATACAATCACTTTACGTAACGAATTTTTTCCAAATGCTAAAATCAGCGTACTCTCGAATGCTGCACATATTGGCAAGAGAAAAATAGTTGATGCCTTGCTAAAAGTGGACAATAATATATTGAAGCTGGATGCTGGAAAGCTGGAAACCATTCAATTAATGGATAGACCTTTGCCAAAAGATTACACAGTGGAGAAACAGATAGAGCTACTAAAGCAGTTCAACGGGAAATTCATTCTTCAAACCATATTTCTCCGGGGAACACATGATGGCAAAGCGATTGATAATTCCACCGAAGAAGAAGTTTCAGCTTGGTTGGAGGCCGTCAGGGAGATTCAACCCAAGGAAGTCATGTTGTATTCCATTGACAGGGAAACGCCCGAAAAACAGCTTGAAAAAGTAAGTATTGAAGAACTCCAAAAAATTGGAAAAAGAGTCCAAGAATTAGGGATAAAAGTAAATATTGCAGGCTAGCATAAATTAATTCAAACAACAAATGAAGAGGACAATTTTATTTATTTTTTGTTTGATTGGAATCTGTCAAAGAAATGCACAGATATACATTGACAATCAAGGAAATGTACATGGCCAAAGAAAATATCAATGGCCAGGACAACCACATTGCTAATTGGAGGGAGATTCGTGTATGAAGCAATGATCCTTATGCTACAATATAACGTTGTTCAAAATAAATATTCCCCATACGGAAATAGAGTCTTCCACACCGCAGGAGTTTACTTTGATTTATAGACTTAAACAATTATAATCTGATGGTAACAATCGTTTTTTCCCATCCATGGCATGGCAGTTTCAACAAAGCCATCTTGGATACCATTACGGCAAAATTAGGAAGTGAAAAGAAAGAATTCCAAGTAATTGACCTCCACAAAGATGGCTTTAACCCTGTGTTCAGCGAGGAAGAACTTGCGGTTTACAACCAAGGAAAAGCACTTGATCCACTAATTATTAAATATCAGAAATATATATCCAAAACAGAACAAATCATCTTCATTTTCCCAAATTGGTGGAACACCATTCCTGCAATCTTGAAAGGGTTTTTTGACAAAGTGTTGCTCAAAGATTTTGCGTTCAACTACGAAGGAGGTTTCAACCCTCTCCTGTCTATCGATAAGACTCTTGTAATTACCACCTCGGAACATCCAAGTGCGAATTTTGACTATTTCATCAACCACTGCTTTGCGGAAGACATGCTAGCATCGGTTGGCATCAAAAACATGCAATGGTTGAGCTGCACCGGAACAAGCAAAGGCGGGGATGAAAACCGGAAAGAATTTTTGGATAAAGTGGAAAAAGCAATTTTATAAGTTACTGGAAAAAAACAACTGGCTATACAAAAAATCCGGAAAGTTCGATTCAACTTTCCGGATCATATAGCAAATTACTCAAATTCTCAATCACACATTGAACCGGAAGTGCATAATGTCGCCGTCATGCGCAACATATTCTTTACCTTCCACACCCATCTTTCCAGCCTCTTTCACGGCACTTTCAGAGCCATACTGGATAAAGTCATCGTATTTGATAACTTCTGCCCGTATGAAGCCCTTTTCGAAGTCCGTGTGAATTACTCCGGCACATTGCGGAGCTTTCGACCCACGCAGGTAGGTCCAAGCACGAACTTCCTGCACACCGCAAGTGAAATAAGTTTCCAGATTCAACAACTTATAAGCTGCTTTAATCAAACGGGCAACTCCAGATTCTTCCAATCCAAGTTCGGATAAAAACATCTGACGCTCGTCATAGGTTTCAAATTCAGCAATTTCAGATTCAATCTTAGCCGCTACAATCAGCAAGTCGGCATCTTCTTCCTTGATGGCTTCCTTTACCTGATCCACGTATTTGTTTCCGTTGACAGCCGAAGCTTCGTCCACGTTACAAACATAAAGCACAGGCTTGTAGGTCAACAAAAAGAGTTCACGAGCTATTTTTTCGTCGTCCTTTTTGTCGAAACTCACAGTACGGGCCGATTTGCCTTGCTCCAAGGCTTCTTTGAAACGGACAAGCACTTCGTATGTCGCTTTGGCTGTTTTATCGCCACCTGTTTGAGCTTGCTTTTGCACTTTTTGAATGCGGCTTTCCACGGTTTCCAAGTCTTTCAACTGGAGTTCGTAGTCGATGATTTCCTTGTCTCGGATCGGGTTCACACTGCCATCCACGTGGGTAATGTTGTCGTCGTCAAAACAACGCAACACATGCAGGATTGCATCCGTTTCACGAATATTGGCAAGGAATTTATTCCCCAAACCTTCGCCTTTGCTTGCTCCCTTTACCAAGCCGGCAATATCAACGATTTCGACAGTAGTAGGTACAATGCGTTGCGGATTCACCAATTCAGCCAGTTTGTTCAGCCTTTCGTCTGGCACGGTAATCACGCCAACATTAGGTTCAATCGTACAAAAAGGGAAGTTTGCCGATTGAGCTTTTGCATTTGACAAACAATTGAAAAGGGTCGATTTTCCTACATTCGGAAGTCCCACAATACCACATTGAAGAGCCATATCTATCTAATATTTAATTTTTCAGGGGGCAAAGTTACAAAAACTTTGCTGCAATGCCTAATGA
The DNA here is from genome assembly GCA_002307185.1 of Bacteroidales bacterium UBA1309. GTDB lineage: Bacteria > Bacteroidota > Bacteroidia > Bacteroidales > Dysgonomonadaceae > UBA1309. The sequence continues at coordinate 116,281 of DBTT01000004.1, read as the reverse complement.
GGAGTAACTCTGACCGATCAGAGGAGAATAATCTCCCTATATTATAGCAACCAAATACGTGTATAACAAATAATTGCTTAGTCACACAAATACAACCATCATTAGTGGGAACAAATGTGGGAACAGGAAAGACAAAATCGGAGAAATGCCGCAAAATTAAGAAAATGATGAAGGGCGAACGGAGCCTTCAAAAATATATGCTGCTTTCAAACATATTCAAAAAATGAGTCCCGATAGTAAAATTGATTAATTTAGCCGTTCAAAATCGCTTCCAAAACTTCCATTTGGCTTCATTTCGCCAACAGTGTCAATGAAATTCAATTTGTCTAAATGTTAAATTTTAGACAGATATATTCTCTCCATGCACAAATAAGAATACAAACCATAGAAATATGATATAAAACATCTTTTTCTCTAATTTTTTTGTTTGAAACGATGAGTACCAAAATGTTTTTCTTGCCGTTTGACTTATATAGATTATTTTTGTTTTTGAAGGAAACCGCATAATCCGACAAAAGAATAGGAAGTTTCCAATGATCGCAAAAAGGACAAAATCAAGTAGAGAATGGTCGCAGTATGTTGGAATTGAATGCAAAAGAACAGGATATTAAGTTGTGGGCTGCTTTTACGAGCGGCAGTGAAAAGGCTTTTTCGTCCATCTTCAATGAGCAAGCAAAAGCTTTGTTCCGCTATGGAACAAAATTTGTGACAGACGAGGAACTAGTAAAAGACTGCATACAGGATCTTTTCGTGAAACTATACCGGAATCGTCAAAACTTAAGTCAGACAGATAATATCCGGCTCTACCTTTTCCGTGCATTAAAGAATCGGTTGCTCGACGAGATCTATTCGTGCAAAGAGACCGTTTCCTTGTCTTCCCCAACTGATTTTCTTGAGCTGAAAGGCACCGAAGAGGTAGAAGAAGAGGAAAGCTGGAACCATAACTTGCGCATCCGCAGGCTAAAAAAAGGAATCGAAAGACTTACACCTCGCCAGCGTGAAGCCATCTACCTAAGATACACGATGGAAATGCCTCTGGACGACATTTCGGAGCTTTTGCAGATGAATTACCAGTCGGTGAAGAACTTGCTGCATCGCTCCATTGAAAAATTACGGAAAGAAGTAGTCATCCCTTTGTTGATCGTTATTGCCCTAATCTGCTGAAACAAAAAACTCCAATTTCTTGTAAATAAGATTTGATACAAAAATATCACAATTGAAGAAAAGACAATGAAAGAAAATTCAATATATAGAACATTTGATGTGGAACAGTGGCTGGATGACACCGACTTCCTACAGTGGGTGAAGCATCCTGGGCAAGAACTGGATGCCGTTTTTATCCCTTTGCTGAACGAAAGGAGCGAAGTTTCCATCAAAATGAGAACGGCAATTGACCTCTTGCGAAACATGGATCAAACCGACCACCAGTTGAGCGACGAGGAGGTGGCCGAAATGTGGGAAAATGTGTCTAAGCGCACGCTAAGTCGCAAAAGATTGTTGAATCACTATTCGGTAGAGAAAAAGGTATTTGTGTCAGCTGCAGCCGTTTTGCTGCTGGCTATTGTGGGTACGCTATTGGTCGTTTGGAAAAACAATCGGCAAATGGATTATTTTGCGCTGGCGCAACAAGTGATGCCGAATACGATCAAAGATTCCAAACTGATTATTCCAGGAAAAGGATCGATGACGCTTTCTAACAGGATGCAGGTGGTGCTTGGAGGAGACGGAAAAATATCCTTGCGCTCGGCACAGGGAGAAATGGTATCGCTTGAAAATACCGTTTCATCGGGCAAAGAAATGGGAATGTTGGTGGTTCCAGCTGGCAAAAGAGCTTCCTTGCTCTTAGCCGACGGAACAAAAATTGAAGTCCGCCCCAGCAGCCAAGTGATATTTCCAGTAAAATTCGGACAGAAGAAACGGGAATTATTTATCCAAGGAGAAGCCTTTTTTGAGGTTTCAAAAAACAAACATTGGCCGTTTGTGGTGAAAACCGATAAAATGAATGTGGAAGTGCTGGGAACAAGCTTCAATGTGGACGCATATTCCGGAAATAAGGAGCAATCGGTTGTGCTGGTGAACGGCTCAGTGAAAGTGAACACGGGTGGACGAAACGCTATCCGGATACGCCCAAACCAGAAATATACCTTTAACGAAAATCACCAAATAGAAACAGTGGAAGATGTGGACGTGAACCCCTACACAAGCTGGAAAGAGGGTTATTTCTTGTTCGAGAGCGAAAAACTGAATGTTGTTTTGGAAAAACTCAGCAGCTATTATGGAATGCCGTTTCATTATCAGGCAGCATCCATAGATGATATACGGATATCCGGAAAATTGGATCTGAATAACAGCTTGGAAGTGGCTCTAAAAATAATTTCAACAACTAGCCCTATAGAATATCAACTGGGAAAATCCTATGTGGAAATTAATGTCAGACACTAAAAAAAATGGATGCCTATGCAGAAATAAAAAAACAGAAAAAGACAAAAAAACGGGGAATATTGGCACTATCCCCCGGATGACTTTGATAAAAGATTACCAATTAGTAGTTATAAATGTTATTTACCAAAATCGCTGTGAATTTATGAAAAATAATTGCACATCACACTTCATCAGCCGAAGAATCCATAATTCCTTACGAATTATTAGTATTCTTTTTTTCTTCCTCTTGCCCGGAGTCATTTCGGCTCAAGCAGCTTCCAGCAACAAGAAGCAGCAACGTATCTCCATTTACGTGAAAAACAAATCTTTGAAAGATGTCCTGAAAGAGATCGAGAAAAAAAGCCAGTATATTTTCATATACAATGACAATGTAATTGATGGCAGTAAACTTATTGACGTGAGCGCAAAAGAGGAAACCATCGAACAGGTTCTCTTGAAAGTATTGGCAGGTACATCCGCTTCTTATAAAATCACCGATCGACAGATCGTGATTTATAAGGACAACGATAAGAAGATGGGCAGCACAGAAAGCTCTGTTCCTGTCAATGTCAGCGGAATGGTCGTGGACGAAGACAACCAACCTTTGGCAGGAGTAACCGTAGCAGCTAAAGGCACATCCACCACCACTGCCACCGATCTGGAGGGCCGTTTCATTTTGAATTTGGCAAAAACGGCTTCAACACTCTCATTTTCATATTTGGGTTACAAAACGCAGGAAATTGCCTTGCGAAAAAACGTGAAAGTGGTTTTGAAAGAAGATTCCAAACTCATCGAGGAAGTGGTGGTGATCGGATATGGCTCCGTAAAAAAAAGCGATTTGACAGGATCGGTTTCCTCCCTTAAAGAAAAAGATTTCAACAAAGGGGTGCTTTCATCTCCCACTGAAATGTTGCAGGGACGTGTAGCCGGTGTGCAAATCACCAACAACGGCGGTGAACCGGGAGCCGGGGTTTCTGTTCGCGTGCGAGGCACCAACTCTATCCGTTCCGGGCAAGATCCATTGTATGTGGTGGATGGCGTTCCACTTGACATCACCGATGTTCAGGCTGATGGTGCATCCACAACAGGCGTTGGAGATGCTTCGTCCAAAAATCCGCTCAATTTTTTGAATGCAGACGACATTGCCTCCATCGATGTCCTGAAAGATGCTTCAGCGACGGCCATATATGGTTCTCGTGGATCGAACGGAGTCATCATCATCACCACCAAAAGAGGATCGGAAGGCAAAAGCCTAGTGAGCTATTCTGGTTATGCCGGTCTTTCCGTTTTACCAAAGAAATACGATGTGTTATCTGCCTCAGAATTTAACGCAGCACGTGCAAAACTCAATTTGACTTCGGCCGATGCAGGATACGCCACCGACTGGCAGGATGAAATTTTCCGGACAGCGGTGGTCCAAAACCACAATTTATCAATTGTAGGGGGAAACAAATCATCAAGCTACCGTGCCTCATTGGGATACATGGATCAAGACGGAATTATCCACAAAACGGGTCTGAAAAAGTATTCTGGAAGACTAAATGTAACCACCAAGGCTCTCAACGACCGACTTACTTTGGAAATCGGCATGACGGCAGCTCGCACAAACGATCAACGGGCACCCTTAGGTGAAACAGGCGGCGTGGAAGGAGACCTAATCTTGTCCGCATTGAAGCTCAATCCTACTTATCCCGTGTATAATGAAGATGGAACATACTACCAAGTATCCGACCAAGTGCGCAATCCGGTGGCGATGATTAACTTGACCAATGACAACACACAAACAGACCGTTTGCTGGCAAACCTGACTGCAACTCTCCGTTTGGTCAAAGGGTTAAACTACAAAGTAAATTTATCGGTCGATGAAGTGAAAGTAGCCCGCAAGGTGACTCAGGATGCACAGCTTTCGTACATGGAAAATGGCGGTACAGCCACTATCGGAAACGTGGAAAAAAGCAGCAAAATGATTGAGAACTACTTGACTTATGATTTTACTTCTAAGAACAATATGCATAAGTTCAATGTGTTGGCAGGACATTCTTACCAAAAATTCAGGAGGTATTCCTATTCCTTCACGGAAGATGGATTTGCATCAGGTACGATCGACTACCTCAATGACCTGGAGCTGGGCAACTACACCAAAGCCATCACAACATCCGATATTACGGTGGACGAACTGCAATCCTTTTTTGGACGCATCAACTACAATTTATTGGAAAAATATTTGCTGACCGTGAACTTCCGTGCAGACGGTTCTTCCAAATTTGGGACAGACAACAAATACGGATATTTCCCATCGGCGGCATTGGCTTGGCGAGCTTCAGAGGAAGAATTTATAAAAAATTTAGATGTTTTCAGTGCCTTGAAACTACGTCTTGGCTGGGGGATCACAGGAAATCAGGAAATTATATCCAAACAATCGCAAGCAACTTTAGGCACTGTCACTGGAGCCAGCCTAGACGGTGGAACTACTGTTGTGCCCGGTTACACTGTCACCAGAACTCCCAACACTCACCTCAAATGGGAACAATCCAAACAATACAATGCGGGAATCGACTTTGGAATACTAAAGGGTAGGTTAACTGGTACAGTTGACATGTTCTACAAAACAACTTCCGATTTGCTGTTTTATAAGGTTGCAGCAGGTCCGTCTCTTGGAACCAATGTCTATACCAACTTGGATATCGACTTGATAAACAAAGGATATGAATTTGCCCTCAACGGCGTGATTTTAGCAAAGAAAAATTTGAACTGGACGGTGAATGCTAATTTTTCGAAAGACATCAACCGTGTGAAAAATTATCCCTATTCAAAAGTGCCCACCGGATACCCTAGCGGCCCCGGCATCACCGGAACACCTACCCAATACATCATCAACAACGAACCATTGGGTACATTCTGGGGCAAAACATTTATCGGATACGATGCCAATGGAAATAGCCTCTACCAAACGGATGCCAATGGAACTGCTGTGGAAGGGGTGATTGGCCATGCTTTGCCCGATTTTACATACAATTTTGGGACAAACATCTCTTGGAAGAAATTTGACTTGGGAGTGAATTTCAACGGTGTATATGGAAACGATGTCTATAACAACCTAGCCAACATCATGGACCAAATGACCTTGTTCAGCAGCGGATGGAACACAACGCCCGGCGCACTTAATTCTGGTCAATCCACAAGCGATGTATTGAGCTTTTCAAGCAAATATATCGAAGATGGCTCATTCCTGAGACTATCAAATGCCACACTTGGATACTCCGTGAGTTTGCCACGCGAATGGGGAATAAGCCGCCTAAGAGCCTATGTTTCGGGTACCAACTTGTTTGTCATCAGCAAATACTCCGGATACGATCCCGAGATGAACGTGACACGTGTTTCCAACGGCGTTCCGGCCATTGGTATCGGGTGGACCACCTATCCCAAAGCAAGGACCTTCACCATGGGAGTTAATATTGAGTTTTAATTGATGTAAAGCCTGTGAATTATGAAAAAGTTATATCTATTTTTCTTCGCAATGTTATTTGGGGCTGTTGCTTGTACTGACCTCAAGGAAGAAGTGCTGAACGAACAAGATGGCGAGGAAATCCTGGCCGACAGCACCAATGCAGCTAATCTGCTTGCCCCGGCTTATACTTTTCTTAGAGATCTTCAAAGCCGGGGAGCTGGCTGGCTTGTAGGCGAAACCTGCACCGACGAGGTCGTTTTCCCAACCCGCGGAGCCAACTGGAACAGTGCCGACTACCGCACCATTTTCACACACGACTATACCGCCTCCAACAGTTACATCAAAAACACGTGGAATAGCTACCTGATTGGCTTCTCCCGTTGCAATGTGGCCTTGTATTACCTGAATAAGATGCCACAAACAAGCAAGATCAAGCAGTATATCTATGAAGTGCGCTTCGTTCGGACGTTGTCGATGTACCTGATGAATGACCTGTTCGGGCAAATGCCATACAGGGAGTGGACGGACATTAGTTTCACCGAAACACCCCAATACCTGACACGCGCACAAATCGTGGCTAAAGTGATCGGTGAACTTCAGGAAATTATCCCCCTTATGGCCGAAAAAGGAAATGTTGCTTATGGCCGTGTAACCAAAGCGGCTGCACAGATGCTATTGGCGAAAGTATATCTCAACAACCAGGTATATACCGGCTCGGCTCCAGAATTCAGCGATGGAACAGGCAAATGGGCGGAATGCATCTCTCTTTGCGACACCATAATCAGTTCGGGAAAATATAGCTTGGCGGATGATTTCTGGAAATTGTATTTGTCGGACAATGCGGCCTACTCAGATGCCACAGAAACGATTCTTCCCATTATTTACGACAGTTCGTTAGGGATAGGTGGAATTCCGTGGGTGAATATGACCCTCGATTACAACCAGGCATTTGGAAATTACAAAACATCCAATTTGTGGAATGGATGTTGCACGACTCCTACTTTCTATGCCACATGGGATCAGGCCGACCCTCGATTCAGTGATACCCGTTTGGAAAGTTCCACAGGATTTAATCTTGGATTTCTTGTTGGCCAACAATACAATGCCTCTGGTGACAGCCTATTCACAAAAGATGGCGGACGCCCGTTGAAATTTACCCCCGAGTTCAGCAATGACAACTCACTGGAGGAACAAGGGATACGTGTGGTAAAATATGCACCCGATCCAACCACGGCTTATCCCGGCGCAAGCCAAAACGATTTTCAGTACTATCGCCTTACCGATGCATACCTGATGAGATGCGAAGCAAAATTCAGAAACGGGGATGTGGCTGGAGCACTTACCGACATCAACACCGTGCGTGCAAAACGTGGAGTAGCCGTTTATGCGGAAAGCGAATTGACGTTAGAAAAAATCTACAACGAACGTGGCTACGAATTCTATTGGGACAACAGCCGACGCAACGATATGGTTCGTTTCAATACCTATTGTGCAGCCCGTTATCAAAAAACAACCGTCACCCCAACCTACAAGATATTGCTGCCTGTGCCTCTGACTGCACATGATGGCGATTCAAATATCACGCAAAATCCGGGTTACGACTCTTTTTGATTTCTTCAAGTTTGCAGTGAGGGAATATCTTCCCTCACTCTTTTATCTTGTTCCGTCTTCTTGACTTAGCAAGCGGATAAGGTACTTACATATTGACATTTACCAAAAAAAATAGACTTTATGAATTGGAAAAAATGGCTGACAGCACTATTATTTTTCCCTACGACTATGTTTGCTCAAAAATTTAAACCTGCACCCGATTGGCTGAAAACAGCTGCATTCTATCAAATCTACCCCCAAAGTTTCAAAGACAGTGACGGGGATGGAATTGGGGATATCAACGGAATTACATCGAAACTGGATTATATCAAATGGCTCGGAATGGACGCCATATGGCTGAATCCGTGTTTCGAATCTTCTTTCCAAGATGCCGGATACGATGTCACCGATTTTTACCGTGTGGCCAAAAGGTATGGGACAAACGACGACCTAAAACGGCTTTTCAGAGAAGCCCACAAGCGCAATATAAGAGTGTGCCTCGACCTAGTGGCAGGACACACTTCGATTGACCACCCTTGGTTTAAGGAATCGCAAAAAGCTACCAAAAACGAATATTCTGGCCGTTATATCTGGACCAATGATTCAACGGTGAAGCCAGACAGATATGTTTCCGGAAAATTTGAACGGAACGGAACCTTCCGGAAAAATTTCTTTGACATACAGCCGGCATTAAATTACGGCTTTGCCACACTTGATCCCGCACATCCTTGGGAACAGCCTGTGACAGCAGAAGGGCCACAGGCTACACGGAAAGAATTGATGCGGATCATCGACTTCTGGATGACAATGGGATGTGACGGATTTCGGGTGGACATGGCCTCCTCACTAATAAAAAACGATCCGGACAAAACCGAAACGAACAAACTCTGGGCAGAAATTCGTCAACATTTTCAGTCGAAATTTCCCCAAGGAATACTTATTGCCGAATGGGGCAACCCTGCCCGCGCAATCAAAGCGGGATTCATGATGGATTTCATTATCCATTTGGGGAACGATGGATACAGCTCACTGTTTTTCAACAAGGAAGGGACTTACCGACACGACACCTGCTATTTTAGCGAGGAAGGAAACGGCACACCCAAGATCTTTGTGGATTATTACCTCGAGCAGCTCAAAAAAGTGGGTGAAAACGGATACATCTGTGTTCCCACAGCCAATCACGATTACCAGCGACCCAATTGCGGCATACGTGAGAGTGAAGAGCAGCTCCGCACCGTCACGGCTTTCCTGATGACCATCGCAGGAGTTCCTTTGTTTTACTACGGAGACGAAATCGGTATGCGATTTATCCCAGGCCTTCCCAACAAAGAAGGCAGCGTGGTGCGAAAAGGCAATCGGGCCGGATCACGAACACCCATGCAGTGGAACACTTCCCGTGGTGCCGGATTTTCAACAGCTGATCCAGAGCAATTTTACCTCCCCATTGATCCCTCCGAATGCAGGCCCAATGTGGAAGCAGAAATGGCGAATCCCTCTTCCCTACTCCATTTCAACCGCCGTTTGTTGCAGCTTAGAAAACAATATCCCGCCTTGGGAACCAGAGGCAGCATCCGCTTTTTGTATGCAGAAGATGGGAAATACCCATTGGTGTATGAGCGTGCTGCCGGAAAAGAAAAGTTTATCGTTGTGATTAATCCAGCGGCTCGGGAAGAAAAGGTATCATTGCCATACAACGCTATCGGAGATGTGCGATTTGAACCCGTTTTGGCGAACCGTTCGGCAATTTCTTTTTCGGAAGGACGATTGCGCATTGACGCCGGGAAAGTGTCTTACGGGATATTTAAAATTAAAAATTAGCCGTCTCAATCTAGCATCCGCTCACTTCCTATTTCAAAATTCGATTGATTATCATCCTATCATACTTCTCAATGAAATATTTCTTTCTACAAGTTCTTCTCCTTTTTTGCCTTGCATCCCATGTCTCGGCACAGGATCCATGGATTATTTCTACCGATTCAGTTGATTCGAGAAATTATTTCGGAGTAACTGTTGCCAACGGGATGATCGGTTTGGTATCATCACCCGAACCTCTCAAAGTGGGCAATGTGGTGCTTGCCGGCCTCTACGACAAATTTGGACGGGGAAGGGTCAGCAATTTCATTTCAGGATTCAATCTTTTAAATTTAAAATTATATATCAATGGTCGCTTGGTGACAGCAGAAAATATCTCGAACATCCACCAGCAGCTCGACATGCGCAATGCCACTTTCACCACATCCTTTGATTTTGGAAGCCAAGCATCGGTGAAATACAGCTATTGCGCTTTGCGGCATTTGCCTTATTGCGTCATGGCAAATATGGAAATCACTGTTAAAGAAAATCTAAATATCACGGTGGTGAATGTCTTGCAGACTCCCGATGCTTTGCGTGATGCCCACTATACTTGCAATGAAATCAACCGCAACCACATCGGAATTCAGCTGATGACTTCACAAGCAAAAAGCCCAACGGAAAAGTTTTCGCTTAGCGCCACCACATCGTTTGCTTTTTCCGAGCCAAGAGGTGACGAGCCCCGTGTTATCCACGAAATGCCCGACAACAACCTCCACCAAATGAAGTTTTCGAAAGAAATCAAAGCCGGGGCCAATTATCAATTCGGGTTGGTTGGAACCACACTTTCTTCCGTCCACACTGCTGATCCATACAATGAATCGGAACGTTTGACAATCTTTGCCCGCCTAGAAGGGGTGCAACGCCTGATGAATAAGCACCGTGAAGCCTGGGACAAGCTCTGGGAAAGTGATATCCGCATCGAAGGAGACGGACAAGCCCAACAGGATACACACAGCATGTTGTACCACCTCTACTCTTTTGCTTCCGCCGGATCGGGGATGTCCCTCTCGCCGATGGGGCTTTCGGGCTTGGGATACAACGGCCATGTCTTCTGGGATGCCGACACTTGGATGTTTCCCGTTCTTCTGCTATTGCATCCCGAAATGGCTGAAAACATGCTGGAATACCGCTTTCAACGACTGCAAGCTGCACGAGACAACGCTTATTCACACGGCTACCAAGGTGCCATGTACCCATGGGAAAGTGCCGGCAGCGGAGTGGAAGAAACTCCCGTTTGGGCACTTGCCGGCCCCTTCGAACACCATATTTCCGGCTGTGTGGCGTTGGCCGCTTGGCAATACTATTGCGTGACGCAAGATTTGGACTGGCTACGGAAAAAGGGGTGGCCGATTCTCTCGGAAACTGCCGATTTCTGGGTAAGCCGATCGGAACTAAATTCGACAGGAAAATATGAAATCAAGAATGTAGTGGGAGCCGATGAATATGCTGAAAATGTAGATAATGATGCCTTTACAAATGGAGTGGCTCAAGTGAACCTCCGAAATGCTGCCATAGCAGCTTCATTGCTTGGATATCCAGCCATAGCAGCATGGAAAACCGTAGCTAATAACTTAGTAATTGAACATTTTCCTGATGGCACAACCCGGGAACATTCGTCCTACCAGGGTGAATCGATAAAACAGGCTGACGTGAATCTTCTCGCCTATCCCCTTGGAATAGTGAAAGACACGGCCCAAATACATAAAGATCTGAAATATTATGAAGTGAGGATTCCAGAAAAAAATACCCCCGCCATGACTCAAGCCATTTTCTCTTTGTTGTACTCCAGATTGGGAAACAAGCAAAAAGCCTTGCATTTTTTCAAAGATGCATACTTACCTAATCTGTGTCCACCTTTCAGGGTAATTGCCGAAACCAAAGGAGGAGACAACCCTTATTTTGCAACTGGAGCGGGGGGAATTCTCCAGACCGTCTTGATGGGGTTCGCAGGAATAGAAATTACCCCTAAAGGAATCACAACACGTCCATCAGCACTTCCAGAAGGATGGAAATCACTTGAAATCAAAGGTGTAGGAAAAGATAAAACGACCATCACCAAAAGGCGATAAATCACCATTATGATTCAGTTATAATTACTCGTTAAATCTAAATTGTTTTTTTTGGGGGAAAGGAGCTTGCGAAAGTTCCTTTCCCTTTTTTAGCTATTTAAAATTTTAGAAAATATGGCTTCAATCTCCTACCCCACCCAAACTAACTAATCCACAACAATCATTATCTTTGAACTCTGAAAAACAAAATCTGGAAATATATATGTTTGTGCTGGACAAGCAAGCTATTAAATTCTATTACAAAGTGCGCCATCGACGTGGACATGGCATCCATTCGCCGTTTGTTTACAACTTGATTGTGAACGTCATTGAAAATAAATTGTCTTTCTACGCTTTCCGAGATATTCAAGATTACATCCAACAAGAAACATCCAAAAAATACAAGCCGAAGAAAATAAACAAGCTAAATTTCAAGCTGATAAACCATTTTCAAGCAAAAAATATACTTGAAATAGGGTCGGCAAAAGGAATCAATTCGCTGTATGCAACGGCTCCCTCAAGCCAAATAAGATATACCTGCGTGGAAACAAAGGAAGGAAGCAGAAAAGCTGCCTCTAGCCTACTCCATCATTGGAAACGTGATGTTTTAATAGTCGATTCTTTACCAAAAACCGACCAAATATTCGATTGCATACTAGTTGATATGAAAACAATTGGAAAACATCAGGAAGTGCTATCCGAATACTTATTTTCACATGTAAACGAAAATAGTGTCGTTATTCTAAACAATATTAGAACAAACAACAACGTTTATTCGTTAGTTCAACAAATAAGAAAAGATGAACATGTGCACATATCCCTCGATTTGTACAAAGCATCTATCTTCTTTTTCAATAAAAAATATTATAAACGTAACTATTTACTTAGTTTTTAAACAAATATAAAATGGGGAAAAGCGTTGTCTATACAAAAACAGGCGATGGAGGGAAAACCTCCCTAGTGGGCGGAACCCGCGTTCCGAAAACACATATTCGCTTGGAAGCTTACGGCACAGTGGATGAATTGAATTCTTTTGTTGGACTTCTTGTGAGAGAAGTGAAAGACGAAACCCTCCTGAACGATTTGGCTTTTATCCAACATAAACTTTTTTCTGTAGGTGGATACCTTGCATCGGAAGAAGATGTGAGCAAGAATATTCCCAGCATTACCGAATCGGACGTGACGCGATTGGAAGACGAAATGGATCGGTTGGACGGATTGATTCCGAAACTCAACCGCTTCGTATTGCCTGGCGGAAGCGAGGCGGCAGCACGCACTCATATTTGCCGAACAATATGCCGACGGGCAGAAAGACGTATTTATGACGTTTCGTCAGAATATCCTATTGATGAACAGATATTTAAGTTTGTAAACCGCCTATCTGATTTCTTTTTTGTACTCGCCCGATACGAATGTGTGACAAATGGAACAGAAATTTTTTGGGATAAAAGTTGCTGCTAAAAAATATTATTATACATTTGCGGAAAAATAGAATATTTTAATCTAATAAAAAGGAGGAAAACATGTATTGGACATTAGAATTGGCTTCCAAGCTCGAAGATGCCCCATGGCCTGCAAGCAAGGACGAATTGATTGATTATGCTCAGCGTTCGGGCGCTCCGTTAGAGGTGATCGAGAACCTTCAGGAACTCGAAGACGAAGGAGAGATTTACGAATCAATCGAAGACATTTGGCCGGATTATCCGAGCAAAGAAGATTTCTTTTTCAACGAAGACGAATACTAACTTTAGCTGATAAAATTATCAGCTACACAAGGATATCAAATAACAGGATAGTCAGGCTAGGAGAGTCCTAGCCTGACTATCCTGTTATTATGGAGGGATAACCTACCCCTACAACTTGATTTTCTTGGATTTTCCTGCCGATTCATTGTGAAATGCATCCACAGCTGTTACCACGTATTTATACGAGTTTTTACCCCCTTCGTATGGCAATTCTAATTCTGTTTCCCTTGTTATTTTCAGAATGTTTCGCGCCAAATTCAAATTTTTTTTCTCATCCGATTTGAAACGGTACACCACAAAATATTGTGCATTTGTAGGATCATTCCGATCCCCTTTTACACTCCAACGCAAACCATGCTTTTCGGGAGTGAAATATTCTTCCACCTTGTCCACTTTCTTGGGTAATTTGTGATGCAAAGTGTTATAAGCAGGAATCAAAGCAGGATATTTATGGTAGTTGTCAGCCAATTCGTTGGCAACCCCTTTGTAGTTTTCCATAATGGTGTATCCTGGCCAAAAACAATTACCGTGAATAGTGGAATAGGAGCGGGACAATTCCATTTTCTCTTTCAATTGAGTTTCCCCATTGGCATTCAATTTATCCATTGTGCGCTTCAGGTCTTGACCAATGTAAAGATGCTGCCCGTAATTGTTGCTTGCCCACCAAGAGATCAGTTTTGCATAATCGGCAGCCGGATATCCAATTTCCCAATACAACTGAGGTAAATTATAATCAATCCAACCATTTTTCACCCAAAGTTTCACATCGGCATACAAATCATCGTAATTCTGCAAGCCGTTGGTTTCGCTACCCGAACCGTCAGGTGTGTTTTTTTTATTTCTGTAAATACCAAAAGGACTAACGCCAAAACGAACCCAAGGCTTTGTTTTTAAAATCGTTTGCTTGATTTCTTTGATAAGCATGTTCACATTGTTCCTTCTCCAATCGTTTCGCTGCGAACTGGCAAATCCTTGTGAAGCAGCATATTTAGAAAAACTACCGTCATCGGGAAATTTTTCGCCTGTAATAGGGTAGGGGTAAAAGTAGTCGTCCATGTGAATGGCATCCACACCATATCTCAGAACTATGTCTTTCACCACTTTGCAAATAAAATCACGATTTTCAGGGATTCCGGGATCAAAATAAAGCTGGGTGCCGTATTTTATAAATCGTTCTGGATAACGGTGGAAAATGTGATTGGGTGACAAAGTCTGCAATTCGCTATTGGTCACACGGTAAGGATTCAGCCAAGCATGAAGTTCCATGTTGCGTTTGTGGCATTCTTCCACCATGAAAGCCAAAGGGTCAAAATCGCCATCGGGAGCTTTGCCTTGCACACCGGTGAGATAACGGCTCCAAGGTTCCAGCTCAGATTTATAGAAAGCATCTGCTTGAGGTCGCACCTGAAAAATGATCGCATTGATTCCGGCAGCTTGCAATTGATCGAGCATTCTCACGAAATAAGCTTTCATTTGCACGGAATTCATTTGAGCATATTGCGCTTGACCAACGGTGTGAATCCACGCACCACGAAATTCCCTTTTAGGATGTTGTGGATCCGCTTCTTTTCTGGCTACCTTTTTTTGAATTCCACATGAGGACAAAAAAATAATGGTAGCTAAAATCAAATAAACACTTAACTGTTTAATTTTCATTTATATAAATAATTAACATTAATCAACCCAAACTTTGAAGACTACTTTGCGGACTTTGGCTTTATCTCCATATTGAACGTTCGTCAAATGAATGTCGTCTGGAAAATAAATCATAAATCTGTCGGGCTGAGCCACATGGTAAGTGATGTTTTTTACTTTGTAATGTCCAACATCTTTCTTTTCGAGGTATGGATCAACCGTTGCAACTGTATCGGTGATTTTGGCATATCCCTGCAATTCTTTTCCAACCACAACATATTGCAAATCGATTTTTATTTTATGTCCTTCCAAGGCTTCTGGTTCGGGATCATGTGTCGTATATTCTTCCACACTCACAGTGAGTCCATCACCCAAATCTTGTCTTCCGAGTGGCAGGGTAGCCAAATCGTGGTCACGGATAAATTGGAAAGCACGTTTCCATCTGCCTGGATGTTTTTTGTAATGGCGGGCAAAAGTTGCTATGTCAATTTCGGAATCGGGGTGTGCCGAAATGCCTTCTGCCCATTCACGTTTTTCAAACCATTTTATTTCAGCTTTTGTTGGTTTGCTGGGATTCTTGGCCAACAGCAAAGAAAAAGGACAAGCCATGGCAACCATCAATAGCTGTGTCCTCGTATTAAAAAAATTTCTCATGTATGCTTTGAAAATGTATTATTAACAAAGGTAATAAAGAATAATTATCAAAATGCACGCTATTATCATTTAGTTCATAAAAAATAATATAGCCTTTTAGTTTCCTTTATATACCATTGTGGATATTGTATTTTATAGCTACTTTTGAAAGGTAAAAATGAAAAATAAAAATGCTTGAATTATCCCTTTTTCCTAATAAAATTGAAGCCGGATGTGATGAAGCCGGACGTGGATGCTTGGCCGGGCCAGTATTTGCTGCCGCAGTGATTCTACCGCCTGATTTTGTTTGTGAAGAACTCAACGATTCCAAACAAATCAAAGAAAAAACGCGCTACAAACTTAGGGAAATCATCGAAAAAGAAGCCATAGCTTGGGCCGTAGCAAGTGTGTCGCACGAAGAAATAGATAAAATCAACATACTAAATGCTTCGTTTCTTGCGATGCATAAGGCTGTGGAAACACTCAAAATACAGCCCGAACATTTACTTATTGATGGAAATAGATTTCGTTGCAAAAGCGATATTCCTTATACCTGCATAGTGAAAGGGGATGGAAAATTGATGCCAATCGCTGCCGCTTCCATTTTGGCAAAAACATATAGGGACGATTACATGAAATCCATTCACGAAGAATTTCCTCTCTATCTCTGGAATGTGAACAAAGGATATGGCACAGCAGCTCACCGAAAGGTCTTGAATGAATATGGCATGTCGCCCTATCATCGAAGGAGCTTTCATTTGAAAGAAAATCAATTATCACTTTCTTTCAAAGAAGAATAGAATCACTTGGAATCTAAACATCAGGAATATGAATATTGAAAAAGAGATAGAAAAATATACTGAAGTTTTAAAAACATCCGAAAAGCTTCCTGCCCTTTTCGTGGGCCATGGAAGCCCGATGAATGCAATTGCCAACAATACCTTTGTTGATGGCTTTCAGAACGCTGCAAATAGCATCCAAACGCCTCAAGCCATACTCTGCATATCGGCGCATTGGTTTACTCCAGGAACGTTCTTAACAGGCATGCAACATCCTAAAACAATCCATGATTTCGGAGGATTTCCCCGTGAACTTTATCAAATTGAATATCCTGCTCCCGGAAACAAAGATTTAGCAGAAACCACCCAGCAACTTTTATCTCCAAATCCGTCAATAATTGATGATAGCGAATGGGGATTGGATCATGGTTCATGGTCAGTGTTACGACATATGTATCCGGAAGCAACTATTCCAGTCGTGCAACTCAGTATTGATTATACCAAACCGGCTTCTTATCATTTTGAACTGGCAAAACAGCTTCGCCCGCTCCGCGAAAAAGGGGTATTGATTGTGGGAAGCGGAAACATTGTGCATAACCTACGAATGGTGGATTGGAAAAATGTGGATAAAATTGACCACGGGTATGAATGGGCATCCGAAGCACGTGAAATTGTGAATAAAGCTATTATTAGCCGTAATTATCAATCACTAACAGACTATAAAAAACTGTCAACATCTCTTCAATTGGCTATACCTACACCCGACCATTTTCTTCCTTTGCTCTATGTTTTGTCTCAAGAAAACAAAAATGAACCGATAAATCTATTCAACGACCATTTAGTTGGTGGAAGTCTGAGCATGACAAGCGTACAAGTAGGAGAGTAGTAAAAAATATATTCCTTTAGAAAACAGTATTTTAACTATAAAGTTAAGATGCTGTTTTTTTATTGAAAAATATATGTTACAAACTTGTTAACAGGTTGTTCAAATCCGTACAAAAAGTATATTTGCATAACCAAATAAACTTCACATATACGCAATAGATATGACAAGCACAAATAAGTTGGCGTTAGTTTATAACAATTATATTAATCATTTTTCAACCGCATTTAGTTATTCTACTTGAAGGAAAGTTTTTAACTTTGCAGGTTATTAACAACAGATGAATAAAGTCTGTAACTTTCAAAATTTCAGAACGAAATAAGATATTCAGTTGTTAGTAACATAGAGAAAATGGTTAAGTATATCTTCATAACTATTTATGCAAATTTTTAGGTAAAAAGATATCAACGCTTTCAACAGCCTATAATAATAACCATAAGTTTAGATTTAAAAAAAAATTATAATTTATTATTTGTGAATAATGCAAATTCAGGTCAACTACAAGCAGGAAATAGAAAGATTACGGAAAGAAAAAAAAGCAATCATTTTGGCTCATTATTATCAAACCGGCGACATTCAAGACATAGCCGATTTTGTAGGCGATAGTTTGGCTTTGGCACAATGGGCAGCAAAGACGGATGCAGACGTGATTGTGTTGTGTGGAGTGCATTTCATGGGCGAGACGGCAAAAATTCTTTGTCCTGAAAAACGGGTGTTTATTCCCGACTTGAATGCAGGATGTTCGTTGGCGGACAGTTGCAAGGCGAATGATTTTGAAAAATTCATTGCCGCACATCCAGGTCACAAAGTGATTTCCTATGTGAACACTTCGGCAGATGTGAAGGCATTGACCGATGTGGTGGTGACTTCTTCCAATGCCAAACAGATTGTGGAAAGTTTTCCAGAAGATCAAAAATTGATTTTTGGTCCCGACAAGAATTTGGGAAATTATATCAACGGCATCACTGGTCGTCAGATGGTACTTTGGAATGGTGCTTGCCATGTGCACGAGCAATTTTCGTTGGAGAAAATATTGAAGCTTAAAAACGAATATCCCGATGCGCTTTTATTAGCACATCCCGAATGCAAATCGTATATTTTGCAGATAGCCGACCACGTTGGTTCCACCGCTTCTTTGTTGAAATATGCAACCAATACCGATCATAAGCAATTTATTGTTGCCACCGAATCGGGTATTCTTCATGAAATGCAGAAACGTAATCCGGGCAAGGAATTTATTCCCGCTCCTCCCGAAGATCCAACATGCGCTTGCAACGAATGCAACTTTATGCGTTTGAATACGATGGAAAAACTTTATCTTTGTTTGAGAGATGAAACTCCAGAGGTATTTGTGGATGAGAAAATTAGGGTAAAGGCAGTGAAACCTATCCAGAAAATGTTGGAAATATCTGCAAGATTAGGATTGTAGGATATAGTAGTTGTGAGTTTGCTTTAATTATTAAAATTAGCATTTTATTGAATTATTTCTATATGAAACGAATAGTTGTTTGCGTATCTGTTGTTTTTGCATTGTTTTTTACTTCTTGCTCCAGTGATCCAGAAAACGCGATCATAGATTATCTGCAAGCCAAAAATGGGATGGATGCAAAAATCTATGATTTAAAAGAGGTAAAGGAAATCACTGTGGCTGATAGTTTGGCTATATTAAAAAGTAAGGCAGAAAAAAATATTCAGTTCAAGATTGACTCAGTCCAACAAAATATAGATAAGTATAAAAAAGAGCTTTCGGATGGTGCAAAAACCATTCTTAGCACACCCACTTTGCGGGATGCTTATGCAAAGGTGATTACTAAAGGTGAAAATACTTTAGATTCATTGAAAAAAGTAAAAGTTTCAAATTCAGATGCATATAATGAAAGAGAGCAGGATGAAGTTTTGGCTACAATTTATTCAGGCAGATTGCAAACTAAAAAAGCCGATCTGACTTATTTTGTTCTGTCTCCCGATGGAGAAATTTGCTTCAATTCACTTTCATCTTACAAATAAATTTAATAGTTCAAACCAGATACAAATAAACGATGTCCAATAGGGTTGGACACTGAAGTAAAGGATTTCATGGCAAATAACAATATAGATTGAGATTGTGACATAAATAAGTATCTTTGTATTCATTTTAGTTTATCACTATGTTAATTAAAGATGCGCAATTTGTCATAAGCAATACGGATTACCGAAAATGCCCCCAAGATGGTAAGCCTGAATACGCCTTTATAGGACGTTCGAATGTAGGAAAATCTTCGTTGATTAATATGCTCACTAATCGTAAAAAATTAGCATTGACTTCATCAACGCCAGGAAAAACACAACTTATTAATCATTTTCTCATCAATGATGAGTGGTATATTGTGGATTTACCAGGATATGGTTATGCACAACGTGGCAAAGAAGGAAGAAATTTGATAGCAAAGATTATAGAAACTTATATTCTAAATCGTACCCAAATGACCAACCTTTTTTTGCTGATTGATTCCCGGCATGAACCACAGCTGATTGATATGGAGTTTATGGCTTGGTTGGGTGAAAAAGCTATTCCATTTTGTATAGTATTCACCAAGAGTGACAAATTAAGCAGGTCTGCTTTGAAAATAAATACCAACAATTACATCGAGAAATTGAGTGAAGAATGGGAAGAATTACCTTCTATTTTCTTCACTTCTTCTGAAAAAGGTGAAGGAAAAGAAGATATTTTAAATTACATAGATCAACTTAATAAGTTATAAATATATTTGATACTAAAACAAATTAGTAGTAAGATTGTTATAAATCAATAATAACCAAACTTTTTTCATTAAAGTGATATTTATTATTTAGAAAACCAATATTAAATGAGACAGAACGTATCAAAATACATGTTAAAAGCAATACGCTTGTCAGAAAAAAGTGTACTGAAAGGTGGAGGACCATTTGGAGCCATTATTGTGAAAGATGGGAAAATTGTTGCTCAAGCACATAACAGTGTCACAATAATGAAAGATCCCACAGCTCACGCAGAAATTCTTGCGATAAGAAAAGCCTGTAAAAAGTTGAAGACTTTTGATCTTAGTGGTTGTGTGATTTATACATCTTGTGAGCCATGTCCGATGTGTCTATCAGCCATATATTGGGCGCATATAGATAAAATTTGTTTTGCTGCTTCTAATTTGGATGCTTCTGCTATCGGATTTGATGATTCTTTTATTTACAAGGAATTTGAGTTGGATCCTCAATTAAGAAAAGTGAAATCTGAACAAATTCTTCGTGAATTGTCGCTTGATGCATTCCGCATGTGGCGTGACAAAGACGATAAAGTTCTTTATTAACAAGTAACAATATTTCATTTAGGCCTCTTCAAAAGATTTATTTTGGAGAGGCCTTTTGTTATATTAAATTTCGGCTAAATAGTTATGAAAAGCATTAAATGATAAATCTGGGTTCGTATTATTTGCCTACTTTTACACGGTACAAAATATTCACTAAGGTTATCCATATTTATATTTAAAAAGTGATGAATATCAGGAGAATAATAAAAATTTCAACTTACTTTTTTTCTTTTTTAGTGTCAATTTCAATTTCTTCTCAAAATCAAGTTGATCACCCTAAACTGGTTGTGGGCATTGTAGTTGACCAAATGCGATGGGATTACTTGTATCGTTTTTCTAACAGGTATGGCAAAGATGGTTTCAAGCGTTTGCTGAACGAGGGTTTTTCGTGTGAAAACACGATGCTTAATTATGTTCCTTCTTTCACGGCGATCGGTCATTCAACCATTTATACGGGTTCCGTTCCTTCCATTCATGGAATTGCTGGAAACGATTTCATCGTTCAGTCCACAGGAAAGAGTTTGTATTGTACCGAAGACAGCACGGTTTACAGTGTGGGAAATGGAGATAAAGATTACAAAAAAGGAAAAATGTCACCTTTCAATCTCAAAGCCACAACCATCACAGACGAATTGAAACTGGCCACAAATTTTAAATCGAAAGTAATAGGCATTTCTATTAAAGATAGAGGTGCTATCCTTCCTGCTGGCCATGCTGCCGATGCCGCCTATTGGTATGATGGAATTTCCGGAAACTTTATCACCAGCACTTGGTATATGAAGGAATTGCCCAAATGGTTGGTGGATTTCAACAAAAGGAAACTTCCCGAACAATATTTGAAAAAAGATTGGAACACGCTCTATCCAATAAATACTTATACGCAAAGTGTGGATGACAAAAATAATTACGAGGAATTGTATGAAAATAGCGACAATACCCAATTTCCAATAAAGACTTCCGAGTTGGTAAAGAAAAACGGATATGGGCTCATTGCCGCTACTCCTTATGGAAATACACTCACATTGGATATGGTCAAAGAAGCTATTGGAAATGAACAACTTGGAAAACATGAAAATACAGATTTTTTGGCTATCAGTATTTCTTCACCTGATTATATTGGGCATCAATTTACCATTAACTCTGTGAAAATTGAGGATAATTATCTTCGCTTGGATAAGGACTTGGCGGACTTTTTTGCTTATTTGGATGCAAAGGTTGGTAAGGGAAATTATGTATTGTTTCTCACGGCAGACCATGGTGCAAGCCACAATGCACAATTTTTGTTGGACAATAAGATTCCGGCAGGAAATTGGAACGAAAATGCTGTGCGTACAGAGCTAAATCAATATTTGAAGGAAAAATATAATATTAATAATTTGGTGTTGAGCTTATCTAACTACCAAGTGAATTTTAATTATAAGAACATTACTAAAGATATTGATAAGAAAAAATTAATTGAAGATTGCATCGATTTTTTCAAAAAACAATCTAATGTGGCTTATGTAGTCGAAACGGCAAAAGTTGCGGAAGCTGCGATCCCTTCCGCAGTGAAAGAAAAAATAATCAATGGTTACAACCGTGAATTGTGTGGTGAAATACAAATCATATTGAAACCAGCATGGTACAGTGACAGCAATCTGAAAGGAGGAACTCATGGAGCTTGGAATCCTTATGATGCACATATTCCTTTAATTTGGATGGGGTGGGGGATCAAGCACGGAAAATCCAATAAGGAGGTGTATATGACAGACATTGCTCCCACGATTGCCGCCTTGCTGCACATACAGATGCCTGACGGATGTATAGGAAAACCTATTTTATCCGTATTAGGACAATAAATACATCAAAATTTTGGAATATGAGACCTGTGAGCGGATAAGTTTGCAGGTTTTTCTTTTTTCTATATCCCCTTAGTTTGTAAGCTGAATGAAGATTTTATAGATTTGTACACAATTGAAACTATTTGATATGACTGGTACTCTTATTTTCGTAATAATACTTTTTTATTTCAGTATCTTGCTGATTATTTCTCATCTTATTAGCCGTAAAAGTTCTGACAACGATGCTTTTTTCTTAGGAAACAGGAAATCTCCATGGATTGTGGTTGCTATCGGCATGATTGGAACATCCATTTCAGGCGTAACTTTTATTTCCGTACCAGGAATGATTCGGCATATCGACATGACCTACATGCAGATGGTTTTTGGTTTTTTTGTAGGTTATTTGGTCATTGCTTTTGTTTTATTGCCTATTTATTACAAGCTTAGATTGACCACCATTTACGAATATTTAGATCAGAGGTTTGGCTTTTTTTCGTATAAAACGGGAGCTTCTTTTTTCTTACTTTCAAGGGTCATTGGTTCTGCTGCCCGGCTATATCTAGTAGCGATGATCCTGCAAACACTTGTTTTTTCAAAATGGAATATCCCTTTTCCTGTCACAGTGATAGGAATTATCCTGTTGATTTGGGGATACACATTTCGAAGTGGAGTGAAAACAATTATTTGGACTGATTTGCTCCAAACTTTATGTTTTCTTTCGGCTATCATTTTGATTATTTGGCAGGTGTCCTCAAAGATGGGACACGGATTTGGAGGAGCAGTGGATTTTGTGACAAGCAGTGAGCATTTCCGCATCTTTGTTTTTGACGATTGGGGCAGCAAGCAACATTTTCTGAAGCAATTTTTGAGTGGTATCTTTATCACAGTTGTCATGAGTGGATTAGACCAAGATATCATGCAAAAAAACTTGACTTGCAAAAGCCTCAAAGAGGCCCGAAAAAATATGCTTTCGTACGGATTTGCTTTTATTCCCATCAATTTCATATTGCTTTGTTTGGGTATTTTGCTTTTAGGATTTGCTGATCAATTTCATATAGCTTTACCTGATGTATCCGATAAGATTTTACCTATTTTGGCAACGGAATATTTAGGATTTCCTGTACTGGTTTTCTTCACCATCGGAATTATAGCAGCCGCATTCGCTAGCGCCGATTCCGCATTGGCTTCACTGACTACTTCTGTTTGTGTGGATTTGTTGGATATTAAACAAAAAGAAGCTGAAAAGGCTAAAAAAATTCGCCTGAATGTACATTTTCTTGTGAATATACTGTTTATAATAGTAATTTTAGCAATCAATTACATTGGGTCTGACAGTATAATTGATGCTATTTACAAAGTTGCTTCTTACACTTATGGCCCTTTGTTGGGAATGTTTGCCTTCGGATTGTTTACCAAATGGGAGGTGAAAGATAGGTTGGTGCCTTATGCTGCTGTGGCTGCACCCATTTTGTGTTATGTCACCGAACTTTTGCTTTTGCATTTTTTTAGCTACAAAGTAGGGTATGAAATATTGATGATGAATGGTTTGCTCACTTTTGTCGGGCTTTGGGTATTGAGGAGGAAAATGTAGTTTTTTGATGAATATCTTTTTTAATTCATACTATGAAAATAGAAGGGAAACACATTGTTGTCACTGGAGCCTCTTCGGGAATAGGAAAAAGCTTGGTTGAATTTCTTTCGGCTTATGAAGGTGTGAAAATTGTTGCCGCTGCACGCCGTAGCGAGTTGATTCCGAAGAAGGAAGGAATAATTTTTGCCATTTCTTTGGATGTGAGCACTCAAAAAGGGGTGGATGAGTTGTTTTCATTTGCTTTGCAAAAATTGGGGCATATCGATATTTTTATAGCGAATGCAGGATTTACTTATACCGAAAGGTTGATTAAACCAGATTGGGGGCATATTTCGGATATTTTCAGTCTGAATGTCTTTTCGCCTATCTATTCCTTGGAGAAATTGATGGCTGCAGAAGGGGAAAGGCAAATTCAATTTGTGACACTTATTTCCGGGGTAGCATATTTTCCTTTACCCGCTTATGCACTTTATTGCTCCACAAAGGGTGCCTTGCGTTTGTTTTTCGAAGCATATCGATTCGAGAAAAATGACAATTTGATCGTTTCAAATGTTTATCCCGTAGCTACCCGAACCGAATTCTTCGAAAAAGCAGCTTTAGGAAGCGTTTCATTGCCTTTTCTAAGTCAAGACCAGGAAACGGTGGCGAGGGGAATTATTAACGGAATAGAGCGTGACAAGCGGAATATTTATCCATCTTTGTTGTTCAGGTTGTTTTTGCCTGTGGCACGTGCTTTTCCTTTTCTGATAAAAGCTTATTCCTTGAACGAGAAAAGAAAAGTGTCGGATATTTTGAAGAGCTAAATCTATTACTTTTTGGAAACCAACAAATTGTCATCTTACAAGCAGATTGTCAAATCGACAAGCATCTTTGGTGGGTCGCAACTGATAAACATTGTTATCGGTGTGATCCGCAACAAGGTGATTGCTGTCCTTTTGGGAGCTTCGGGTGTAGGTTTGATCGGTATTTACCAATCCATTATCGACATGGTTCGGAGCATCAGCGGCTTAGGTTTGGAGATGACCGGTGTGAAAGAAATAGCCTCTGCAAATGCTGCCGACAATAAGCAGCGGTTGGCCTACATTGTAAATCTGGTGCGTCGTTTGGTAGAAATTACAGCTGTGGCAGCTGGAATGATTTGTCTATTTTTGTGTTATCCCATTAGTATTTGGACTTTTGGCGATGCATCACACACTGTCTATATAGCCTGTTTGTCGTTAGTGGTGGCATTGTCTGCACTTCTTCAAGGGCAGCTTATCGTTTTGCAGGGCCTGAGGCAAATTTCTAAGATGGCCAAGGTCTTGGTGTTGGGTAACTTCTTGTCGTTGGTGTTGACACTTCCGTTTTTCTTTTTATGGGGAATAAATGGAATTTTGCCTGTATTGATTGTCGGGACAGCGATATATTACCTTTTGTCTTTGAAATACTATATCCCCATTCAAAATAGTCTGGAAAATTTACCGGCGAGACCCGCCTTTTCGGAGGTTATACGAAAAGGGAAATCGATGTTTCGGTTAGGAGCTTATTTGGTTGCTGCAACCATTGTGAATGCCTTGACTATGTTTTTGATACGTATTTTTATAACAAATAGGGTAGGGGTGGAAGCTGCCGGGTTGTTTCAATCTGTGTGGGCGATCACAAACGTGTATCTGATGCTGGTGTTGAAGTCGATGGGAACCGATTTTTACCCTCGTTTGTGTGAGGTGAGCAAGCAACGCGTGGCATCCGCCCGCTTGATTAATCAACAAACTTATGTGGCCTTGCTGGTGGCGACTCCTATTATTTTGGGCATGTTGTTGTTTGGTTTTATGGCACTGACTTTGCTTTATTCCTCCAAATTTTTGGCTGCCGAATCGCTTCTTCAGTGGCAAATTTTGGGTACATTCCTCAAAGTGGCATCTTGGCCGATGGCTTTCATCCTTTTGGCAAAAGACAAAGGGAAACATTACATCCTGAGTGAAGTCTTATTTTTTCTTGTTTACTATGGTTTCAACTATTGGTTGTTCCCTTCATTTGGGTTGAATGCGGCAGGAATAGCTTATCTGATCGCTTATCTGGTTTATTTTGCGGTTATCTTTGGTTTTGCCAGAGGTTTGATTCGCTTCAATTGGTCCAAGCAGGTGTGGATTGAAAGCATTATTTGTGGAATATTTGTAGTTTTGGCTTTTTTGCTTGTGCGAAATGTGCAAGGATGGATGTTCTATTTGCTCGGAATCTCGTTGTTTTTGGCTTCTTGCATTTATTCCATTTATGAATTTAATAAGATTATTCCGTTGAAACAATTGAGGGATAGGATTTTTGGGAATAGGGAATAGAATTTTTTATCTGACTTTCTTTTTATTTGTTTTTGGGTCTTGCCGGCAATCCCAAATAGCAGCGATGTAAATGGTGTCTTATTTTTCCAAATTGGTGGCGGAAAAGATACACGGCATTTGGCAAGCGAAAGATCGGCAAGAACGGCAGTTGACGATTGTTCGTCCGGGTGTGCTGTTCGGGACGGGCGAGAATGGCAGAAGGAACTGGTGCGCTTTATGCTCTACTGCCTGGAATATCATCAGGAAGGGGTAGAAATATATATAATTGTACGTATGAACTTGGATTCACCATTGAGCAGATTTGCCACGCCATGATAAAGGCAACGGGCTTGAAACGTAGGTTAGTGAAGATTTCAGGAGGATTGTTGATTGGAGTAGGCGCTGTGGGCGCTGGGAATTCATCCGGCAAGGGTGAATCAATCTACCTTCTTAATCACATTCCTTGCCACTTCTATCTTGTACTTTTTGCCTTTCATTTTCTCCTCCTTTATACTTGCCAAAAGATCTTTGACCCTAGAAGAACGAACCGCAACAAAGGAAATAAAGTCTTTCACCTCTATCAGCCCTAAATCAGATTTATCCAATTTACCCTTTTGTAGAAAAAAGCCGACAATATCGCTTTTGTTCAATTTGTTTTTTTTACCCCCGCTCACATACACTGTCTGGTATTCGGGGCGTTGAGGAAGCGAACCACCTGCTTTAACTCGAAGAGTATCTATATGGGCAGGTATATAATCTGGCAACTTATCTTCCTTAAACGAAACAATGTATGCAGTACCCGAAGCGTGCATACGGGCTGTACGCCCGTTACGATGGACAAATTCGCTTTCTTTTGCTGGAAGATGGTAATGGACTACGTGCTTCATCTCCGGGATATCCAATCCCCTTGCCGCCAAGTCGGTAGTGATCAGATAATTTAGACTTCCGTTTCGGAATTGTATCAGAATCCTTTCCCTGTCGTCCTGATCCATGCCCCCGTGGTAGTATCCGGAATGTATTCCTTTTGCGTTCAATAAATCACTGATCCGTTCGGCCACTTCCCGATGATTGCAGAAGATGAGTGCCGGCTCTGAATCGAACGAACATATAAGCTGAAATAGCGACTCTATTTTGTCCTTTTCGGGCGAAACCACTTGCTTGATGAAAAGACTGTCGTTTTTTTCTTTCTGTGTGTGGTCAAGAATCGTGGGGGATTTCATTTGTATGAAATCGGGAATTTCCACATCGGAGGTTGCCGAAAGCAAAACTCTTTTTTGCAAATTGGATAAGCGGGTGATAATCCGATTCATTTCGTCCTGAAAACCTAATTGCAAAGATTTATCGAACTCATCCAACACTAATATCCTTATGTCTGTAGGATCAAACGATTTCCGATCCAGGTGATCTGTCAACCGTCCCGGAGTACCAATAAGTAAGGCGGGTGGATTGCTCAGATTCTTAATTTCGGTATCAATGGAATGTCCACCATAGCAAACATTCACTTTGAATTTCGTTCCCATTTTTTTCCACACTTGCTCTATTTGGAGAGCCAGCTCACGAGATGGAGCGATCACCATGCACTGCACTTTTTTTATGTTCTCATTGAGTAATTCCTTGATAGGAAACAAAAAGGCAAGGGTTTTTCCCGAACCGGTAGGAGATAGCAATATCGTGTTTTGCTTGTTTATGATCGTATCCTGAGCGGCAATTTGCATCTCATTCAGGCTTTCGATGCCTAAATTGGATAATATCGTTGCATATTGGTCTTCTTTATTCATTGCGCAAAGGTAAGACTTTATAAGTCATGTTTTTTCTTTTGTCCCGTTTTTCACTATTCGTAAATAAACCTGAACACAACCCGACTAATCGAAACTAGGACATCCGTACAAATTAATTTGATGAGTTCGCGTTCCATAAACATTTTGCTATTTCCTAATTTCTTGGTTTTTTCAGAAAAGACAAGGGTGATGTTTTTTTCATTGGCAATAGGTGAAGGTGAATATAATTGCAAATATTCGAAGGCAAAATTTACAGCCTTCATTTTCCTCGCTATCATATCCTGTTAGATTTCGAAATACAAAGGAAAGCTTGCTAAGAAATATTGACAAAAAAATACTGTTCAGTAGAAATTTAATTAGCAATTAGGAAAAGAAATATACAATTCCCAAAAAACGATTGAATTTTAGAATCAAGCAAATAGAGACTGAATATCTATAAAAAATTAGACCGAACAAAATTTCTTAAGTTCGGTCAATGATCTATTACTTCAAAAAGAATTAGCCTACACTTCCCTCGAGACTGATTTGGAGCAACTTTTGTGCTTCTACGGCAAATTCCATCGGCAAATTTTGCATCACCTCTTTTGCATAACCACCTACAATGAGTGCCACTGCGTCTTCCGTTGAGATGCCACGTTGGTTGCAATAAAAAACCTGATCTTCACTGATTTTCGAAGTGGTTGCTTCGTGTTCCACAATTCCTGTTTGGTTGCGAATATCGGAATAGGGGAAAGTATGCGCTCCACATTTGTCACCCACCAAGAGGCTGTCGCATTGTGAGTGATTGCGGGCATTTACTGCTCCGGGAGAGATTTTCACTAACCCACGGTAGCTGTTCTGGCTTTTTCCTGCCGAAATTCCTTTCGAGACAATCCGGCTGCGGGTGTTTTTCCCAATGTGTATCATCTTGGTTCCCGTATCTGCTTGCTGGTAGTTGTTGGTCACCGCAACAGAATAAAACTCGCCCACAGAATTGTCTCCGGCAAGAATGCAAGAAGGATATTTCCAGGTAATGGCCGAACCGGTTT
Organism: Bacteroidales bacterium UBA1309; assembly: GCA_002307185.1. Taxonomy (GTDB): domain Bacteria; phylum Bacteroidota; class Bacteroidia; order Bacteroidales; family Dysgonomonadaceae; genus UBA1309. The sequence goes on along the minus strand of DBTT01000004.1, from coordinate 87,414 downwards.
CCACCTGGGTCCAGGATATTTTAGAACCGTTTCCTTTGCAGATTCCACGCTTGGTTACAAAGTTATACACGCCCCCTTTTCCTTCTTTGTCTCCAGGAAACCAATTTTGGACTGTGGAGTATTTGACTTCGGCATTTTCCAGGGCAATGATTTCCACGATAGCCGCATGAAGCTGGTTTTCGTCGCGCATCGGGGCGGTACACCCTTCAAGGTAACTTACGTAGGAATTGTCGTCGGCAACGATCAGCGTGCGTTCAAATTGTCCCGTATTGGCCGCATTGATGCGGAAATAAGTGGACAGTTCCATTGGGCAACGAACGCCCTTGGGGATATATACAAATGAGCCATCGCTGAATACCGCTGAATTCAAGGCCGCAAAATAGTTGTCGCGGTAAGGCACAACCGAACCAAGGTACTTTTTCACCAAATCGGGATGTTCTTGAACGGCTTCGCTGAACGAGCAAAAAATAATTCCTTTTTCGCCCAATGTTTTTTTGAAGGTCGTTTTCACCGACACACTGTCCACCACGGCATCCACAGCCATGGTTGTTACACCGGCAAGCATTTCCCGTTCGTGCAATGGAATGCCAAGTTTCTCGAAAGTCTTCAATAATTCCGGATCCACTTCGTCCAAGCTTTTAGGCCCGTCTTTCTGTTTCGGCGCAGCATAGTAGCTGATTGACTGGTAGTCTATATGGGGGAATTTGAGTTGCGCCCAACTGGGAGTGCCCAACGTTAACCAATGCCTATAGGCCTTGAGCCTAAATTCGAGCATCCATCCGGGTTCATTTTTTTTCTCGGAAATCAAACGGACAACATCCTCGTTGAGGCCGATAGGAATAATCTCGGTTTCAATATCCGTCACAAAACCATATTTATATTCACCGGAGGTAATGTCTTCTATTATTTTGGTTGAATCTTCTTGCATTTTGAGTATAAAAGTTTTAATTAAAGACAAATGCCTTACAAACAATCCTAATTATCGCAAAGATACAGATAATTTGCCATATAAATAGGAAGGGTAAGTTGATTTACATATCAAATAACGCTTTTTTAAACATACATATCACCCGATTTGTTCTGTTATTTTGAAAAATTGAAAGATAAGCCAAAAATCTATGTAACTTCTTGTTTTTATTTTACTTTTGCACCCGATAGAAGTATATTCTCTTGTTGTTAGTATATTTATAGGTAAAGCAAAATATCCTGTGGAAACGATCACTTCTTCCGAAAGTCCTTATTTGCAGTTCAATAGAGAACAGTGGGCCTCCCTTCGAGATTCAGAACCGATGACACTAACTCAGGAAGAGGTTGAAAAACTTCGAGGCATCAACGACGAATTGTCGATCGATGAAGTAAGAGACATATATCTTCCACTTTCACGTCTTCTCAACTATTATCTCAACGCACGCCACAACCGCCAATCGGTGTTGATGAAGTTTCTCAAGCAAGAGGAGCAGCATATTCCATTTATCATCAGCATTGCAGGAAGTGTGTCTGTGGGGAAAAGCACCAGTTCGCGCGTGCTTCAGGCATTGCTTAGCCATTGGAAAGAAAGCTTGAAAGTGGCCTTGGTGACAACAGACGGCTTTTTGCACCCAAATTCAGTGTTGGAAGAGAAGGGATTGATGCTGAAGAAGGGATTTCCCCAGTCATATGATACCCGGAAACTACTCCAGTTTGTAATGGACATCAAATCAGGAAAACGCCATTTACAAGCCCCTAAATATTCGCACCTCATTTACGATGTGATTCCCGACCAATACTACGAAATAGATCAACCCGATATTTTGATTTTGGAGGGCTTAAACGTCCTTCAAAGTAGTTCCGACTATCCCCATTCGGCCAAATTCCATGCTTTCGTATCCGATTTCGTTGATTTTTCGATCTATGTGGATGCCGAAGAAGAGCTATTGGAAGAATGGTATATCTCCCGTTTCTTGAAATTAAGGGAGAGCGCTTTCTCCAGCCCGGATTCCTATTTCGTGAATTATTCGCGCCTGACGATTGAAGAAGCAATCCAAACGGCAAAAACTGTTTGGAGGGAGATAAACCTACAAAATCTTCGCCAAAACATCTTTCCGACACGCGACAGAGCCAATTTGATACTACACAAAGGAGCCGAGCATATCATTGACTCTGTAAAACTGAGAAAATAGCAAAGCATTTCGTTAAAGAAATGAAAATGGCCCATAAGACGCTATTTATTTTGTTTCTTTGCACCAAATTTGGGGTATCTGTACCCGGTTTCGGGCAAAGAGGTATATGCCCGTCATTCAGATCTACAATAATAAAGGAATCATGTCGAATAAACGCCGGCAAATAAAATCGACAACTATTTTCAATGCCAAAGTGACCACCACCATCAGCATAGCTTTGGTGTTGTTCTTGCTTGGGTTGACAATCCTCACTGCTTTCACAGGCCGAGGGATTTCAGCATTTGTTAAAGAGAATTTGACAATATCGGTTGTCATATCCGGTGATATGGATAAACCAAGCATTGATGGACTGCAAACTAGCATTCAGAAAAAGAAATATGTCAGATCGGTTCATTTTGTAAGCAAAGAAGAGATTAAAAAGCAACTGATCGAAGATTTGGGGCGTGATCCCGAGGAAGTATTGGGCTACAATCCTGCATCAGATTGCTTTGATATAAACCTCAAGCCGGATTATGCAAACCCCGACAGCATAAAAATTGTTGAAAAAGATCTGAAGGGACTGAATTTGGTGAAAAACGTCATGTATAGTGCCGACGACCTACGTATGGTGAACACGAATCTTTCACGGATTAGTGCCGGCCTATTGGTGCTGGCCATCGTGTTGATGGTGATTTCGTTTGCATTGATCCAAAACACCATTCGATTGAATATCTATTCGCGCCGATTCCTGATCAATACAATGCGGTTGGTGGGAGCCACGAACAGCTTCATTCGCAAACCGTTTGTAACGGGGATGATTGTTTCAGGAATTTTAGCGGCCATCTTGGCCAATCTGGGCATCTTGGGCTTGGTGTATTATTTCCAACAGGAATATCCGGACTTGCTCACGATTATTGATATCAACAATTTGTTCATCGTTTTTGGATCAGTACTGGTTTTGGGCATTTTATTGACATTGGTGGCAACAGTATTTGCCGTCAATCGTTACCTAAGAATGAAGACAGACAGATTTTACTACGTATAAAATTTAAAAATCAATTGAGAATATGGACAAAAAGATTTTTGCCTTTGGCAAGCTCAACTTCATTATCTGCGGCATTGCAGTATTCATTATCATTGTGGGCTTTATCTTAATGGCAGGTAAAGGATCCTCGATTGAAGGGGGATTTGAACCGGATATTTTTAGCACAAGGCGAATTGTAGTTGCCCCGGTCACTTGCTTTATTGGTTTTGTGATTATGATTGGTGGCATCTTGGCTCCCGAAAGCTGGAGCAAAAAAAAGGAGGAGAGTAAATAATGACGACATTTCAAGCCATTATTATCGCCATCGTGGAAGGATTGACGGAATTTTTGCCTGTTTCTTCCACTGGACACATGATTATCGCTGAATCTGTCCTGGGCGTTCCGCCATCGGAATTTGTGAAAGCCTTTACAGTCATCATCCAGTTCGGTGCCATCCTTTCGGTGATTGCCCTTTATTGGAAACGATTTTTCCAATCCTGGACATTCTACTTGAAATTGCTGATAGGCTTTATACCAGCCGTGATTTTAGGTGGATTGTTCAGCAAGAAAATTGACACGCTTTTGGAGAGCGTCGAAGTGGTAGCCATCATGCTGGTGGTGGGTGGCGTTGTCATGCTTTTCGTGGACAAATGGTTCAACAGGCCAACCGAGCCCGAAGGCAATGAAATAAGCTCGAAGAACGCATTTATCGTTGGTTGCTTCCAGTGTATTGCGATGATTCCAGGAGTTTCACGTTCAATGGCAACAATAGTAGGAGGCATGACTCGAGGATTGACTCGCAGGGATGCTGCCGAATTTTCGTTTTTTCTTGCCGTGCCAACCATGGCTGCTGCAACAGCAAAAAAGGTGTACGACTTGGTGAAAGTGCCAAATGGCGGGCACTTCGATTTTGATTTTTCGCTGTTGCAAGAAAACCTGTTTGTCTTGATTATCGGGAACATTGTTGCCTTCATCGTTGCCATTCTTGCTATCAAGTTCTTCATTGGGTTTGTTACAAAATACGGCTTCAAAGCATTCGGTATCTACCGCATTGTTGTAGGTGGTGCTATCTTGCTTTTGCTGTTCTTTGGGCATGAACTAAACATCGCATAATGGATTTTATCGCAGGAGAGATTTTATATTTTGACAAACCTTTGCATTGGACATCGTTTACATTGGTAAAAAGAATACGTAACGGATTGTCCCGTAAATTGAACGTGAAAAAACTGAAAGTTGGACATGCAGGCACGCTTGATCCTTTGGCTACCGGAGTGATGATACTTTGTACCGGCAAGAAGACCAAACTAATCGAGTCGTTCCAGTATCAAGACAAAGAGTATGTTGCTACAATCAGGCTTGGAGCCACCACTCCATCCTTCGATTTGGAAACAGAAATAGACCATACCTTCGAGACATCTCATATAACCAGGGAGTTGGTGGAAGAGACCTTGAAAAAATTCGTGGGAGCCATTGAGCAAGTCCCACCCAGTTTTTCGGCTTGTAAGGTGAACGGAAAACGCGCTTACGACTTGGCCCGTGAGGGAAAAGAAGTGGAGCTACAATCGAAACTGTTGGTGATTGATGAAATTGAACTTTTATCGTTTGATCCGCAGGAAATAACCATCCGCGTAGTCTGTAGCAAAGGCACCTATATCCGGGCATTGGCGCGCGACATAGGGCAAGCTCTGAATTCGGGAGGGCATTTAATTGCTTTGCGACGGACGAGGATAGGGGAGGTTCGTGCGGAAAATTGCATGAAAGTCGAGGACATTGATTCTTTAATCGAGAAGATTGACACAACGGTTTTAGGAAACATAGAAATAAATTGAAATTCAAATCATTGAGTAAAGCACAAACCTTTACTTGGTAAATACAAAATTATAACAAGCTTATATATATGAAGTTATCTCAGTTCAGATTTGACCTTCCGGATGAATTAATTGCCAAATACCCGGCAAAACACAGAGATGAATCACGTCTGATGGTTGTACATCGCAAAACAGGTGAAATAGAACACAGAACGTTTAGGGATGTGTTGGATTATTTTGATGACAAAGACGTCTTTATCATGAACGACACAAAGGTTTTTCCTGCTCGCTTGTATGGAAACAAGGAAAAAACAGGTGCCAAAATTGAAGTTTTCCTTCTTCGGGAGCTGAATTCCACCCTCCACTATTGGGATGTTTTGGTGGATCCAGCCCGCAAAATCCGTATCGGAAATAAACTTTATTTCGGGGAAAACGACTCGATGGTGGCAGAAGTGATTGACAACACCACTTCGCGCGGTCGTACGCTTCGTTTTCTTTACGATGGATCTTCTGAAGAATTCAAACCCACATTGTATTCGTTAGGTGAGACTCCTATCCCAAAATATCTAGGCCGTGGCGAAGAAGCTATCGACAAGGAACGATACCAAACCATTTTTGCCAAAAGCGAAGGTGCGGTGGTAGCTCCGGCTGCCGGATTGCACTTTAGCCGTGAACTAATGAAGCGGATGGAAATCAAAGGCGTGGATTTCACCTTTATCACACTGCATTCGGGATTGGGCAACTACCGCGAAATTGACGTGGAAGACCTGACAAAGCATAAAGTGGATTCCGAACAAATGATTGTTACGGATGAAGCCGCCAACCGTGTGAATAGGGCTAAGGACGAAGGAAGGAAAGTGTGTGCGGTGGGCACCTCGGTGATGCGTGCGGTGGAAACCATCGTGAGTACCAATGGGCATTTGAAACCGGCTGAAACTTGGACAAATAAGTTTATTTTTCCGCCTTATGACTTCACGGTTGCTGACTCGTTGATAACCAATTTCCACCATCCTCAAAGTCCTTTGTTGATGATGACCACTGCTTTTGGCGGGTATGACCTGATTATGGATTCATACACTCTGGCGGTGAAAGAGGGCTACAGATTTGGCACCTACGGCGATGCCCTGCTGGTTATCTGATGTGCTGATATGCGGGTTTACCTTGGTTTAGGATCCAATATGGGTTGCCGCGAAGAAACGTTGCAGGCGGCCGTTAAAATGATACATGAGCGGATTGGGAAAGTTGTTTCCCTTTCCGCTTTTTATGATACTGAGCCGGATGGTTTTCAATCGGAATTCCGTTTTCTGAATGCGGCTTGTGGCGTGGAGACTACTTTTTCGCCGCTTTCAATTCTTGACAAAACGGAAGCCATTGAAAAAGAATTAGGGAGAATTTCCAAATCTTCCAACCGTATTTATGGCGATCGGACAATCGATATTGATATTTTGCTGATTGAGGACTTGCTGATCGAGTCGGAAAGATTAACCGTCCCTCATCCGCTGATGCACGAAAGAGATTTTGTGTTGAAACCTTTGGCTGAAATTGCTCGCGATGTGGTGCATCCCCGGTTGCAGAAAAGTGTGGGAGAATTGGCAAGAGCATTAAGAATCACTTAAACGCAATATCCTTAATCACTTCCATTCCCGCATGTTTGTTTAATCTTTTGATAAGGTTGTAGCGGTTGATAATCAATTCGGAACGAAGCACCGACGAGGACACGTGCACATGAAGTATCGAATTTCGGATGTAGAGGTTGGTCGTGTAAGAAGCGATGGAAGCACCCAAAAGCTCCGCCCATCCGTTTAGGATGCGGTTTTCGCCCAGCTTCTTTTTGAAAACTTCGTTCTCAGCAAAAAACTGTTGCATCACTTCGCCGATCGATTCCGTATTCTTTTTTCTCATTCCACTATTAATTTCTCGTTCACTTCTTGTCACTCATTATTGAGCTGTTCCACCTGCCCGTTTTCCACATGGTAGAGATGGAAATTTTGATTCACTTTCTTGATAATGTCGTCCAGGTATTTTCGATTGGTATCTGTAATAAAAATCTGCCCAAATTTATCTTCTGAAACAATCTGGATTATCTGCTCCACCCGGTCTGAATCAAGCTTGTCGAAAATGTCGTCCAACAACAAAATTGGAGTGGTGTAACCCATCCGTGCCATCATGTCGAATTGCGCAAGCTTGAGGGCAATCACATAGGTTTTGTTTTGTCCTTGCGAACCCACCCGCTTGATGGAATATTCGCCGATACGCATATCCAGATCGTCCTTGTGAACGCCAACGGATGTATAGCCAAGGATTTGGTCCCTGCTTCGCCTCTCTTTCAGCAGTGCCAGCAATTCCCCATCATTGAGGTGTGATTCATATTCAAACACAATATTTTCGTCCGTAGATGCAATCCGGTTGTAGTATTCCTGAAATACTGGAGTGAAATCTTCCACAAACTTGTTCCGCTTCGAGTGTATCACTTTTCCATCATGGGCCAATTGCTCTTCCCATATTTCAAACAAACTTTCTTCCACGGGATAATCCGACTTCAGAAGTGCATTCCGCTGCATCAGCGCTTTGTTGTAGCGGATCAGCGATTGCAAATATTCTTTGTCGAATTGCGACAAGATGATGTCCACAAATTTTCGGCGAAGTTCGCTTCCCCCCACAATAAGCTCCGTGTCGGCAGGAGAGACGATCACCAGGGGCAATACTCCGATATGTTCCGAAAGCCGCTCATATTCGCGCTTATCGCGCTTAAACTGCTTTTTGTGCTTGTGGCGGATGCTGCAAAAAAAGTTTTCGGAGCCTTGTTCTTCAAACAAATAGGTTGCTTGCAGGAGCGCAAATTCTTGCTTGTGCGCAATATTTTGTGTGTCAATCGGATTTGAATGGCTTTTACAGAACGACAAATAGTAGATTGCATCCAGCAAATTGGTCTTTCCCATGGCATTTTTCCCGAGAAAATAATTGATTTTCGGGGAAAAGTCCAGATCGGCCTGCTCGATGTTCTTGAAATGAAGTACTGAAATATGTTCCAAAATCATAGCCTACGCACAAAGTGAATCACAAATGTACTAATTTATCCGTTGAGATGGAAAAGGAAATTATGTCCAACCAAACTCATAAACCGTGTTTCGCCCACTTGCCTGGTCCTGAAAAAGAATGCAGGTTGGACTTTGGTGAAAATAAACCGCAGGTGGCAAGCTGATTCTCAAACCTTGATTTAGGAAAAATATTCAATAAAAAATGAGCTATTTAAAAAACAGGCAACTAAATTTTATTTATAAACATAAAACTATTACTTTTGCAACTGCTAAAAAAGAAACCTAAAAAGCATAATATACATATATTTATGGCAAAAACGAAAAAAGAACAAGACGAAGAAAGAGTAGGAAAAGAATGGGAATCGGTAAACGATGCCGTTCTGAAATCAGAAAATTTCCTTGAGAAAAATCTAAAACCCATCTTGATAGGGCTTGGCTTGATTGTTGTTGCCGTACTTATCTACTTTGGGTTTAAGCAATTCTATTTGGATCCAAGGAATGAAAAAGCACAAGCCGAACTGTTCAAAGGTGAAGAATATTTTCGTGCCGAACGCGATTCCATCGCTCTCTTTGGCGATGGCAAAGGTTTTGACGGAATGGTAGCATTTATCAACGAATATGGCTCAACAAAAGCCGGAAACGTGGCAAAAGCATATGCCGGAATTTCCTACGCACGTCTTGGAAAATACGAAGAAGCACTGAAATTTTTAAAAGATTTCACTGGTGATGATGAATTGATATCCCATGCAGTAGAAGGTGCTATTGGAGACTGCTATGCAGGTCAGAATAAATTGGCGGATGCCGCTTCTCAGTTTGAAAAAGCAGCCAAAAAAGCCGATGATCCGCTGCTGAGTCCGATTTACTACAAGAAAGCAGGCATCGTTTACCGTGAATTGAAAAACAACGACAAGGTGATCGAAATCTTCACAAAAATTAAAAACGATTACATGAATTCGCCTGAAGCTGCTGAAGCGGACAAATATATTGGCGAAGCAGAATTGTTGAAAAAATAATCTCCGTCGGGGAAACAAAAGATAAAAAAGGGAAGTTTCGTCATTCAAACGGAACTTTCTTTGTTATTATATACAACTAAAAAAGAACCAAGCAATGGCAACAGCATACCACAACCTATCTTCTTACGATGCATCCAAAATGCCTGACGGCAAAAACATGCGGGTCGGCATCGTTGTTTCGGAATGGAATGAAAACATTACATTTGCCCTACGCGATGGTGCATTCAAGGTGCTTATCGAAAACGGAGTGCTGCCAGAAAATATCCTTGTGGACTATGTTCCCGGAAGTTTTGAGCTTATCTATGGTGCACAAGCAATGGCAGAAGCTCACGAATTGGATGCGGTGATCGTTCTCGGATGCGTTGTCCGTGGAGGAACGCCTCATTTTGAATACGTTTGCAGCGGAGTCACCCAGGGCATTGCACATTTGAACACGCTTTATGGCATCCCTTTCATCTTCGGCCTTTTGACCACCGACGACATGCAGCAGGCCATCGATCGCGCAGGTGGAGTTCATGGCAACAAAGGTGATGAAGCCGCAGTGACCGCGATAAAAATGATAGAGTTTTCTTGGAGAAATAAAATATAATCCCTATCTTTGCATCGCAATTGGAAAAAGGGCAGTTACCAGAGTGGCCAAATGGGGCTGACTGTAACTCAGCTGGCTTTCGCCTTCGGTGGTTCGAATCCATCACTGCCCACAAAATCAATTCTGCGGAAGTAGCTCAGTTGATAGAGCATTAGCCTTCCAAGCTGAGGGTCGCGGGTTTGAGCCCCGTCTTCCGCTCTATAAAAAGAGAGTTCCTAACAGGTTCTCTCTTTTTCTTTTTTGTAAACCTTCCTGATCCCTAAAAAAGATGGCTCCATCCTGAATTCAGAATGGAGCCATCTTTTTTATCAGACATAGGCCTTATTTCCTACCGTCTTGCTGTTTGTCACTACGGGTATCCTTGCGGTCGTTTTGCTTATTCTCTTTACTGTGGTTACGCTTGTTATCCTGTTTCTGGTTGCGGTTATCTTGTTTTCCGCTGCTGTTGTGATTCCGATTTTCAGTTCTCCCACCCTGGGCTTGTGGTCCTTGGTTTGGTCTCTGACGACGAACATCTCTTAAAGGAGCCTGCTTGCCGTGCATGGTGGCATATCTCGCATATTGCCTTTTGTAAGTAGCATGCCGATTCCATGGATTCCGATCATTCACAATGACCTTATATGCCCGGTACAAATCAAAATGCCTGTATCGCGGAGGCAATGAATGGCGTTTTACCCAACTATTTCGACTGTAATAGACATACAGGCCAGAGGTAACATCGTAATAAACATTGATTTCGGGAATGTAATAATAACGTGCATAGTCGTGGCCAGAAGGTCCCCATTCAGGTTGGCTACTTATATTTATATTCACATGTACTTGTGCAACAGCACGGTTTATGGGGATTAAACTTGCTACGATAACTGCTATGAATAAATACTTTTTCATAATTGATTTGTTTTTAGATTTGTACAATTTGCTTCGTTTCTAATTTAATAGAATATTTTATTTCTATTAGTTAAGACTAAGCAATGATGAAAAAGATTAATATAGAAATTATATTTAACGTTAAACAATATCCCAAGGGTATTGTTTGATTCCATATGCTTATATGTAGATATAAATATTCATAAAGGCCGCTTGTCCAGAAGGCAAAAGGCATATTTAGTCTCCAGGGAAGCACATCCCTACTGGTTGCGCCATCTCTGCGATGTTCAATATGCCCATACCATTAGATTTCAGAAAGGGTGTTAGCGTCAATGTTTCAGAATCTTGCGAATAACAACAGCCCCAGCGGTTGTTGTTATTTTACAAATATAACATCCTGATATTATATTGTTTAGATCAACTATTTTTGTTGTGCTATTGATCGCGATTGACTTAACTTGCAGTCCTGTATGGTTATAAATTGACAGATTAGATAGATTCGCATCAGAACTAATAACCAATTGATTGTCGCTACCTAAATAACATTCTACATCTTGACTTTGTTCCTCGTCGGATATGCCGCTTATTGAACTATTCTTAAAGTAAAGATTGTCCATGTAGAAAATGCCCGTACTTGCTGAATTAAATCCAACTTGAGTTACAGCAGTTAAATAACCCGAGTAATTTGTTGACAAAGGTAGATCTACACTGTTCCATTCGTTGGAAGTAAGAGTACCTAAGGAAACGTAGCTTGATGCAGTACCCGAAACAAGGCAAACTCCAATGCTAGTCGCCGTAGTTGGATAAACATCTAAATGCAAAGAAGTCATCCCTAGGGAAGTTAGATTCAATGCTGAGAAACCGCCAGTTCCACCACAACCAGCAGTAGAAACATTAAACATTAAAGCATTCCCATTATCAGCCAATACAACCCCGCCAATAGGGCAATTATACCAATTGTCCCATGAAGGAACTGCGACAGCAGCAGTATAATAGTCACTGTATATTGAATTCACACTAATTGCAGTAGCTGTAGGAGTTGGAGAGGCTGGAATTGGAGATATCGTTGTAGCATTCACCGTTGAAGCTGTGCCCAGATTTCCAGCCCTATCACTTGGGGTAACCGTAAATATATAGCTTGTTGCGCCAGTCAGTCCAGATATTGTAACTAATTTTGTAGCTGCTGAAGCACCTCCCACGGTAACAGTTTCTGAACCGCCGGTGATAGTATAAAAGACGGCACCGGAATCATCAGTTGCATTTAATGACAAAGTGACCGAGTTTGATGTGACAGCTGTAGATGAATCAGTTAGGCCAGTGGGGGCCGTAGTATCAACCGTTGTGCCGGAAGTATAGAAATAAACATTGTCAAGATAAATTGTTCCTCCTGAAGAAGGTGTATTCGCAATAATTTGAAATTGATCTATTGCCGAAAAATCTTGATTTGTAAAACTGGAGATGGGAATATCAAAACTATTCCAAGACCCAGTTGTCAAAGATTCGGTCACATGGGTATATCCCGAAGTGGATGTTGAAATGGGAAAAATCTCTAAACTTGTTACATCAACAGAATAGATGTCGATATGCAGAGTAGATAAATCTTTGACACAAATTGCATCTGAAAATTGCCATCCAAGATAGGTAAGGCTACTATACTTTAACACGTTGTCAGTTGATCCAATTTTCGTGATCGCCATTTCGGTTGTCGCACCCCAAGAATCAGTGCCAGCATTATAATTAATAGAACCTGGAGAAAGGGAATAGGTGTCGCTATACAGTGAAGCAACTTTGGTTGCAGCATAAGTCGGTGTAGGGGCCGATGCCGATGGTTGTGCATATGCGCATAGCTGAGTAGCCAATGATGTTAGGACGAGAATAATTTTAGTAATCTTTTTCATAAATAGTAAATTTAAAAGTTTAATAATATGGTGAGTGATAAATTATAAAGATTGGGTTTTAATTGAAAAATAAAACTTTTTCAGTTGTAGCCAAAGAGCAAAGCCTTCACCTTGAATTTTACTGTTTTAAGATATTACGGACAAACTTGTTCCGTTTTCTAGTCTGACAATGACCATATAATTCCCATCGGCGATTCTGCCAATACTGATTGTTCCACCGGCGTTATCGAGGTTGGCCACCACTATCTTATTTCCAAATAAGTTGCTAATAATAATGGCTTTGACCGGTCTATCCGCACTTATTTGGAGAACATCTTTGGCCGGATTCGGATAGAGCAACACTTTATTTTCAATGGCATCTCCTATACTAACTACTCCGCAAACATTACCTACCGTATAGTTTATATATTGAGTTACACAACAACCTCCATCATCTATAAACTTGCAGGTAAGGGATGATTTTGTCCCCTCGGTTTGATTCGTCAATGTATGGGTGTATTTTTTACCACCTGCGCAGTTTTCGTCAAAACTTGCAGTATTGTTCCATAGATAGGCTCCATATCCATTTTTACCATCAAGCATTTAAAGATAGTGGTCACGCTCATCCCTGAAGTGGCGAAATTATAATTGAAACCGGCATCAAAGGACAAAAAACCTGTACCTGATCGAGAAGCAGTGGATGCTTCAGCACATCCGGTATTGGACACTGTTGGTTGCAATGACAGGAATTAATGTATCTGACACATTGCCTGAGGCATCTCTGGCTGTAATGTTGAATTCATAAGTGGTTTCAGGAGACAATCCACGAACAACTATCGATTTCGGAGTATTGGGTCACTTGTACCCCAATGCAAGGTTCCGCCAAAACTATATGCCAGGGTTTTGTTGGCTATTCCTTCAGAATTTCCACTTTTCCATATTTCCCTTGGGTGTTGACCCTTCCAGAGGTTGCGGCACATGGCTTATTTAAAAGAGCCCACAAGTAATTTTCCGTCCTCGCATTTAACACCAAGCAGCGTAGTCCCTGATAGGTTTCGATGGAGACATTGTCTGACAAATAGCACTGGAATTCGCTATTGCCCCCTCCCCGGCCATCTTTCTCTAATGACCAAACAGTAGTATCAGGGGATGCGTTAGCTTCAAAGCTATCCTGCCATTTCAGAATCCATGTCTGCGAAAAGGCAACGAATGATATGCACTGAAGACACAAGAACAGCATAGACTTTCTCATAAACTTTGATTTTAGCCTTTTCGCTTAGGGAAAAAGGTCTGTGAAGTTTTCGATGAAGGCTCAATCAACCCCTCCGCCTGAGAGCGAAGGGGAGATTAATAGCCTTTTATTGCACATCTTCTTTATAAACCCGTACATAGTCCACTAACAAGCTCTGTGGGAAAGTTGTATTCGTGTTGGGATCACCCACATATCCACCACCTACCGCCAGATTGAGTATTATAAAAAATGGATTGTCGCAGACCCAGGTTGCTTTTTCGGTATCCATGTCTGTCCTCGTGATTTCACGGTAAAGTATGTCATCCAAATAAAAATCAATGCACCCGGCAGACCATTCCACCGCATAGATATGATAGCCTGTATCTAAACGAGTGTTCGCATAACCAAAGTCTTGAGTGATATATACATCGATCGTGGAGTCCGAGCGGCTTGGACAGTGTACGGTTCCGTGTACCAAGGTCGGTTGCTGCCCTTTGTATTCCATAATATCAATCTCGCCACAAGCCGGCCATACATTTGTGTCTATGTTACTACCAAGCATCCAGAATGCAGGCCATAAACCAGGGCCATAAGGTTGTTTGATGCGGGCTTCTATTCTTCCGTATTGTGTAGAGAACAGACCTTTTGTCTTAATGCGTGCCGAGGTATAAGAATAGCCCTCGTAAGTTTCGCTGCGAGCAGTAATCTTAAGACATTTCACACCATCTATTGAGTCGAGTTTGACATTTGTTGTCCGTTTGGTATAATATTCCAATTCGCTGTTTCCCCAGCCGCTTGTGCCGTTGCCTATATCATATGTCCACTTAGCGGGATCGGGTAAACTGTCGGATGTCATCGTATTAAACTCGTCGCTCCAGTCCAACACCCAATTGTGCTGTTTGATTTCAGTCGTGTCTGTGCAACTCCCATAAGCAAATGAGACAAACAACAAACCCATATATTTAGTTAAATTTATAATGAATCGCATAATAAATTAGTTTTTAATGATATAACTCAAATGAAAGTCTCGCAATTAGTTGTGAAAATATACATTGTCCACATAGAGGTTTGTCAAATTTGTCCCCACAAATGTTATGTATCCAAGCTTGCTCCTTGTGTATGACGAAATGGGGATATCTAATTGAATCCATTTCAACTTACTTGTTGAGCTAAAAGTGTAGGTATAGATCGGCGTGCTGACATTGCTCCCGGTGGAATAATTACCTAAATCGAACTCTAGGGCGGAAGAGGTTGTGACAGTGTTTGGCGTCATTATATCGGCGTGCAAATATTTGTAACCACTTGCATCCACGTAGCCAGCCGAAGTGGATGAGTTGAAAAGAACCATGCAAGTCCAATTCAGGGATATGAAATAAAACATCGCATTAGATCCCACATATATCTTTGAAATAGAAGTGGTCCCGCACCAGAAATCGTAGATTGTGGCATTTGAATAAGAATCGCTGAACACAGATAAGACATCGTTCGATGAAGCGGTGGGGTTGGGTGCCGATCCAATACCATTCGAGTTTACAATCAGATTACCGTCAAACCCATCGGCCATGATATATGAAGTGCCGGCAGCAATCACGTTGATGCTGTCATTATTAACTGTCGCAACAGCCGTGTCGGATGACGTAAAAGAAAAATATGACGACGAGGCCGTGATCTTTTGGGTTGCTCCTGTAGGCAGGCTCACGGTCAATGAAATATCTCCAATGGCTGTTTTCCCCAAAAATAGAGAACTTCCAAGGGTATTCTGGATTGTCGGATATGCCAATGTTCCTAATTTTTCAAATTTAACGTCGTCAATCCAGATACTGTATCCCAAGGTGTTTACAGGGGAGGCCGAATAATAGAACATGCCAGTTTCTGCTGTCAGCTTTGATGCAACTGGAATTGGTATGATAAACTTCGTCCACGTGGTATTCAGGGACACTGAATCAGCCACTGAATAGTCAGATCCGCTACTGTTAATTCCAAAACCGGCAATCATCGTTGCGGCTACAGAAGATTTTGCGTAGAAAGTGAGACAGTCGTAACCAGACAAGTCCCTGGGTATCTGTGTATAAATGTTTCCACCAGCCCATGTTCCCGCTACATCCGTAGAATTTGGTACATCGATTCGAATGGCTGCTGTTCCTTCGTAAAACGTGGAATAATCAATATTTAAATTGTAAACATCTCCCCAAGCATTAAAATCTTCATTCTGGCTGAATCCATCAATAAAAACTTCGGCTGTGGTGGAATACTGCGTAGCTTTTTCCAATGTACTGACATCTCTGTCACTGCAACTTACGACATCTAAGAAGATGGATATCGCAAACAGAGCGTATATGTAATATTTTAAATTATTCTTTCTCATATCATCTGTTTTTTTACACGTTGTCATCTGCCAATATTAAAATGCACATAAGTTCTGATTTCCCATTCTTGCCCACGCCCATAGCCTTTTGCATAAGTATCAGCAACAGTAGTTCCCGTATCATCAACATAAGTAACTGGTGCATACCGAGGGGAATATTGGTCTAAAGACCTCCAAGTGCAACGTATCCCAAATTTTGTGTCAGGAAGTCCAAACCAGTTTGGGAATCTGGCGGAGGTTGACAAGTCGGCCATGAACTGCAACGGATAGGTGAGGTTGTAGTCACGGTGATAGTCATAAGGTCCCCAATCGTTTATTTTTACAGACGCAACCCATTTTATTTTTTTGTAAATGGCTCTCACATCGCCGCCGAATCGTTTAATAATCCTTTCATCTACGCCGTTTGCCTGGCCATTCCCAAAATAAAGGTTAGTTATAATCGCTAATCCTGGTTTGACTTTTGAGACGGCACGTATGTTCGTTTCCCATAAATCGTGGGCAGAAGGTGCGCCACCGAAGACAAACATCGTGCGGTCGGCCATAAATCCGACAGTTGCATCTTGAGTTGTTGGAAGATGGCGGTATACGAAATCAGCGCTGGCTGCGAACGTCGCATTTTCCATCTCATCGTTATTCCATTCCCACATCCAGGTGGCAGGTGTTGGGTCGTAAGCGAGCAGAAGCTCTCCGGCCACTGTCTCCCTATTTGCTCTTACGGCAAATGGATCTGTAGTGATCACCCTCGGTGTCGCAATATAACCGGTCGTTTTATCTGTTGCTCCAGAAGGTACGGGGCCGATAATTGGTTTTTGCCACAAAAAATTGGGGGCAATCTGAAAATTGCCTATTCCATAAGCGAATCCCGACAAGAAGTTGTATTGATTGCCACTCCCGCTATCTTTCAGCCTCCAGCCCGTAAAGGTTTTGGTGTAATCAGCCCCTCCATCGGCTACCAATCCCATGGCCGCACTTTGTGCATACCAATTCACTGACCCGTGTCGTAAAGTGACTTTTGCTTTTGCACCCCAGGTGTCTTTCGAATGAATCTTATCTGTGCAGATGGAATAGCTACCCGGAGAACCATCAACTATCTGGAATGATTCGCCAAGCTTTGTAGAGCCTGCCCAGATACCTCCAAGCTCAATTCCCCAGGCTCCGATTTTTGTTTTTATGCCAAGCATTGCTTTACGGTTTTTCGCAACCGGAATAGCGACGGAACTAGTTGTGCTGGTGTTTTTGTCCAAATCGTCCTGAAAGATGCCGGTGATATCAAAGATGCTTACTTTTCGGCTATATTTAGCCAAAAGAGATGGATTTGAACCCCACCAGAGCTGAGGGCCATAAGCCACTTTCAAGCCATCGATTCCTTTTTTCCCTTCCATTTCCACTCCCATGATCTCACCGTGATAGATATCCAAGTTCGATCCATAATTGGCTTCCGGATATAAGCCGAAAAAGTCTCCTTCGTATCCCCAGCCAGCATGGCCCGTACGGTAGAATCCATTCAAAGCAAACCACTTGTCATCCCATATAAAACTTGCCTGGTACAATTTCACTCTTTCTGCTCCAGAAAGGTCGTAGGTTGTGCCATTCGAGGTAAGATTGGCAATGCGGGCGCGATTTTCATAAAATACCTCGTCAATAGGGTTTGATGCCACGTTTCCAAGGATGTTTACGGATACTTTAGCGCTAATATTTTCAGAGAGCTTTCCATCCACATCGAGATAGAACGACTCCATGTGGTCAAAACCAAGTTTGTTGGGGTAGGTCGTAGAGCTCGCTGTCGTTGTAGATTCCTCTTTCGGGGTTGTAATTAAAGAACCTCCTGTGTTGAAGGTGGTCAACTCGCCTCTCAACCCGACATTGACCTTCTTTGATTGTTCGCTTGTATAAGATGCCGCATCGCTCCTTGCACGCAACATCGCGTCAGTGAAATTAATGGAAGCAAAGTGTTCGTCCAACGTCCTGCCAGATGCACCTTGAGAGTAAGGATTGAATTTATGAGCTTCTTTGAGGGCATAATATGCCGTGCGGGGATACAACTGGTAGCATCCGAGGCTGTTGGTTTGGCCCTTGGCACAAATGCCGAACCACTCTTCGTTCATGTTGTTTTCTTTGGGTACGTAGTCATATTGATAACCACCATTTATCCATGAAGCATTTATGTTGTGCACATCCAAATCTGCAGTCTGTTTGTATTTCCACCAGCCATCGCTGAATTGAAACGTAAATCCACCAATACAGTTGCCCGCTTTTCCCATACCGGCAGCATTGGAATAAATTTCTTTCCAGTTGGCGAGGTCGTAAACAGCTTGATCTTTCTGATCCTCCATATTTGTAACTGAATTGAAAGCATCAGCACCAAATTCGGTGAGCATCATGGGCTTGTCCGTAGCCTCTTTCACCTTAAGGAATAAATCGGTGAACGATTTGCCGCGGTAGCAGTTAAATCCCAACACATCCACATCTTTGCACTCTTTGGCAATGATATCCATGAACAGGGCGTCCCCGTTGCAGATGGCTACGGGATGGGTGGCGTCAATTTTTTTCATTTCAACAAACGCATCGTTGAAGAGCCTATATAGAGAAACTGCCCGATGGGTGGATTTCCTCTTGTCAACGGGAATGTTTTCCGTTTCCGCACCATCCCAAAACAAGCCATAGTTGTTCTCGTTGCCAAGCAAAAACATCAGAACCCCAGGTGTGTCCTTATAGGTTTCCACCATATTGGACACTTCTTTGAGAAGCAAAGCTTTTACACGAGGGGCCGAATAATCAGTGTTAGGCATCCAGACACCACCAATTGTCAAACCATAGCGCCCAAAAGAGTGATTAATCAAGGTGTAGATCCCGTAGTTTTCATAAATATATCGTATCCACCTGGGTGGCACGCCAACATATTGGCGGATAGTGTTGACGCCCATATTCTTCAATAATGCCATTTCATTATCAAGTGCCTCCTTGATCGTTGTGTCAGGCTGTTTCCACAAGCTGTAATTGAAATCCGTGCCGATAGGGTAATAGTCCCAGTTCATGCCATTAATCACAAAATCAGTGCCATCGACTTTCAGCCTCGCACCACCCTGGTCTTTTGCAACTACTATTTTGCAGCGTTGGGCAAAAGCTGTCGGAATAGATAAGGCTAGAACTAATAATACGAATTGTGTTTTTCTCATGTTCTATATGTTTTAAAGGTTACTCGTGATTGCATTCGGATTTGTCTCTTAAATGAATTTTCATTTAACCATAGTCGTTTAAATATAGGCAATCATCTTTCATAGAAATAGATAATTTTATGTATTTTTGGTCTGTCAAATATATAAATAGCAAGTCTCTCTCAATGTCAAACATACCTATATAAAAAATGTACAGGACAAAATTATGTTTTTTGCACTATTTTCTATTGCGAGACATATGGCTAGAAACTTAATAATTAAATATTTACTTGGATTAAAATTAAGAGTGATTTTAAACACTTAAAGTAAATTTATTTTTTGAAAAAGAACGTTTGTTAAGGCTATGCTAAGGTGCTTGCTAAGGCTATTTCTGTAAAATTCAGCTCTCTGAATAATTCTTTAGACCCCCAAAGGGAAATACTCTTCACCGCATCAGATAAACTGATGTCATTTACCAGCTTACCAACATTCTTTTCGAGAAACTACTATTTGGCTTTTAATAGTTGGCTTGCATCGCACTTGACTATTTCGAGATGGCTTGATCTTATTATTGCAACAAACTAGGGCCGTTGCAAATATTGTTAATCTTATCCTAATTTAAAATTAAAAGAAACCCGCAACCTTGATCTTATGGCGCATTTCAGACGTATATTCATATTATTATTACTTTTGCCTTGCATGGAAGCCCAGGAATTGCCTCCTTTTCAGAATTTCACGGCTGAGACATACCATGGGGAAACCCAGAACTGGAGCATTTGTCAATCTTTGCAAAACAATATCTACTTCGCCAACAATTTAGGGCTGTTGGAATATAATGGAGCGAGCTGGAAACTCTATCCCTCTCCCAATCATACTATTATGCGGTCAGTGAGCGTGCTGGGGGATAAGATTTATACAGGCTGTCACCGAGAATTCGGCTATTGGCAAAAAGACGGTGTGTCGAATATGAAGTATATTTCTTTAAGTGAAAAAATAAAAAACAAGTTATTGGATGACGAACAATTTTGGAAAATTATATGCTATCAAAAATGGGTGCTTTTTCAATCTCTTCACAGAATTTACATTTACGACACACTTTCGAAGAAATTTCAAATCATTGAGGCCAAGACCAATCTGCCCAAGATGTTTGAAGTGGAACACAAAATTTATTTTCAAAAAATAAACGAGGGTATATTCCAGCTTCAAGACGGGAAGCCTTTATTGGTTTCCGATTTTTCATTGTTCAAGAAAGACATCGTTATTGGCATTTTCCCTTTCGAAGGAAAGCTCTTGATGCAGACACAAAATAATGGCTTTTATATTTGGGCGAACAACAATACGAGTGAATGGAAAACAAATGATATTCCCAAAATAAAGACTATGAGCGTCTATTCTAGCATTCAGCTGCGAGATGGTGGCTTTGCATTGGGTACGATTGGCGAAGGTCTTTACATATTATCTCCAACAGGACAAATAAAAGTTCATCTGGATAAAAAAAATGGATTGCAGAACAACACCGTTCTTTCCCTATTTGAAGATGCAAACGAAACTATCTGGCTCGGATTAGACAACGGGATTAGCCTGGTTAATTATAAATCTCCATTTCAAGTATATTTTGATACAAAAGGGATTTTCGGTACTATCTATGCGGAAGCCTTCTATGATAGCTATCTATATATAGGGACAAATCAAGGGCTTTTTTATAAAAAATCAAATTCGGACGAGGATTTTAAGCTTGTGGGGAAAACAAAAGGCCAAGTCTGGACATTGAAGACAATAGACGGTGTTTTGTTTTGCGGACACAACTCAGGGACCTACATCATCAAGGGAAATAAAGCATTTCAGATTGCCGATATATTAGGAACTTGGGAAATCAAACAAGTGGCTGGAAATCCAAATCTTCTTATACAGGGAAATTATGAGGGGCTTCATGTGTTGGAGAAGAAAAATGGTTCATGGCAATATCGTAATAAGATAGAAGGATTTGATATTTCAAGCAGGTATTTCGAGCAAATGCCCAACAACAAGATATTTGTAAACCATGAATATAAAGGACTTTTTGAGTTAGAGGTGACTTCCGATCTAAGAAGGGTGAAAAGCTGTAGAATTATAAGAAGTGTACCAAAAAGTTTTAATTCGGGTATGGCCAAATTCAATAATAAATTGCTGTATTTCTGCAATTTGGGATTATACGAATACACTTGGAAGAAAAATGAATTTCAAAAGAATCAAGCTTTGACAAAACTTATTCTTAATAATGACAATTATATTTCGGGCAAGTTAATCCATGATGAGAAACAAATATTGTGGGCATTCACAGAAGACAATATAGTTCAATTGTCTCCCAATGGAATAGATGACGAGCCTCAGGTGACCCGCATACCGCTCCCCTTGTCAATCAGAGAAAACGTATCCGGCTTTGAAAACATATTACATGTTGCCAATAAAGAGTATATGATTGGCACAACCAACGGTTATGTGTTAATTGACTTAAATAAGATGACCGATAAAAAATATACTATTCAGATCAATAACATAGAGAAAAATAAATTGAATAACAAGAAAATAGCAATCCCTATTTCTGAAAACGAGTGCCGGCTCAAGATTGATGAAAATAATCTGTCTTTTTCCTTTGATGTTCCTGCTTATGACCGCTTTTTTCAAACTAAGTACCAATATAAATTAGAGGGGTTGGAAAGCTCATGGAGTATTTGGAGTAAGGAGTCAAGTGTCTCATTTAAGAATTTACCCTCAGGAAATTATAGATTTATGGTGAGAGCCAAAGTCGGAAATAAGCTTACGACAAATACCGCAAGTTTCCAATTCACTATAAGCAAGGTATGGTATGCCTCCAATTGGATAATAGCCCTTTATGTATTACTGTTTCTATTCGTGCTAGTAATTATAAACCACCAATACAAAAGAAGATACAAACGTCACGAGCAACACATCTATCAAGAAAAGCAAAAAGAGTTGATGTCAATGCAATTGGAGAATGAGAAACTTAAGAATGAAAAGCTATCCCTCGAAATAGACTCGAAAAGTAAAGAATTGGCTTCAACAACAATGGCTATTGTTAATAAAAACGAACTGCTGAATGCTATTAAATCAGAATTATTGCAAGAGAAAAATAGTAGTTCTGTCAGATCGGCACTTCAGATCATTGATAATGATTTGCTAAATAACAATCACTGGGAAGCTTTTCAAGAGGCATTTAATAACATTGACAGGAATTTTCTGAAAAAAATCAAAGAGTTCCATCCGTCCCTCACTCCGAATGATCTAAAGCTTTGCGTATATTTAAGGCTCAATTTATCCTCAAAAGAAATAGCCCCGATGTTAAATATTTCAGCTCAAAGTGTTGAAATAAAGAGATTCAGACTACGTAAAAAAATTGGTTTAAACCACGAACAAAATCTTACGGAGTATATCTTGAGTTTGTAAAACTAGTGGAGAAAAATTCACCTGTGTTTTTATAGAAAATAAGAAATCTACCCGAGAAATAACTTCTACTCATATTTTGATAGAAAAACTGAATTTGAATCCAGAACCTGTACCAACATATAGGTTTCTGAAAATATTACATGGTGAGGTGTCCAGTATTCTAATAAATTTGTAATTGGAAAATTGTTCCCAATTTGAAACAAAAAATAAGATTCAACTGATTTATCATGAAACAGACGAACCAAATGATTCGCCGGCGAAAGATTGCCATTCTACTTCTCTTTGTTGCCTCTCAAATGCTGCTTGCTCAAAACACAAAATATAAATTCGTCAGATAATTAATTGATATATTGGCTAACGAATGATTTCACTTTGGTGGTGTATTCGGCTGTGTGATCCCAATAAGCTTGGGCATGTGTCACCCCTGGAATAACCCAGATTCGCTTAATCCCTTTTTTTGCCTCATAAAGTTTGTACACCATCGAAGTTGGCACATAGGTGTCATCTCCGCCGTGAATAAAGAACATGGGTAGCTTGCATTTCTTAATTTGATCCAAAGGAGAGGCCTCTTTAAAATTCCATCCCAGCTTGAGGTTAGCATAAAAAGAGGTGGTATATAAAAGAGGGAATGCCGGAAGGTGGTATTCTTTCTTGAGCTTGTATGCGAACTCGTCCCAAACACTGGTGTAGCCACAATCTTCGACAAAACATTTCACATTACCTTGGAGCTTTTCGCCAGATGTCATCATGGTTGTTGCCGCACCCATTGAGATACCATGAATAACGACTTTGGTGCTATCTCCAAACCGTGATTTCACAACATCTATCCAACGCAGAATGTCCAGCCGGTCTTTCCATCCCATCTGGATGTATTTGCCTTCACTTTTGCCGTGCGCTCTCAAATCGGGAAGGAGAACATTGTAGCCCATGCCCTTATTATACAGGTAGCCAATCATCAACATGCGGATAGAGTTATTGGTATAACCGTGAATGACGAGAGCCGACTTGTCAAAATGGGGGGAAGGAGACTGAATATACATTGCATGCAGCTTTGTTCCGTCAGATGCCACGATGAAGGTGTCCCGTAGAGCATGTGCAGATCTCAAGCTATCCACCCATTGGCGCAAATATTCGTGCTTAAAAAGATAGGCGTACGCATCTGCTTCATCGGTAGGTTTTACATTGCTTTTTAAAGAAAAGTCCAACATGAAAACAGAACCCACAATTAAAAGTACACTGAAGGCAAGAAAGGAAATGAGTAGCCCTCGTTTTAGATATTTCATTTATTCCCAATTTTTTAGACAAACAAATTGTAACGATTGCATCCGCTTTCACAAATATATGCTATTTTGTCAATTTAAACAAACAGGCCTGGCTTTTGCGAACAGGCATTCGAAAGAAAAGCTGGCTTTGCTCCGAAAACTTAGATCAACATATAGCTTTCACTCTTGAATAATATTAGTTCTCGATTTCTATGGCCATTAGGCCTATGAGTGCCAAAGCTGATATTGCTTTACAAAAAAACAGCCGGATGAACTTCATCCGGCCGATATTCTCTTAGGTTATTCGATTAAAGAATTCACTTCCACACCCAAACCTGAGCCGAACCAAATTCATTGCCTCCAACCAGTTTCGTTGCACCTTGTGGCAGTTCAAATTTGACTGCCGATGAAGAATAGTTGCAAGCAATCCAAAATCCGTCGCGCCAGTTCACCATCACCCCTTCCGGCAATTCCTGGACTTTCACTCCGTTGGTTTCAAACACCTGTTTCAACACCGCTTGTTCCAGTTTGCCGTCGTCGGTGTCCGTTCCCACGTAAGTGACAGTTCCTTTTCCTAATTTGCGGTTTGTAACTGTTGCCGTGCCTGCATAAAACTGGTCGGCGAAAGTGGCCCACACTTCTGTTCCTGCGCTTGGTTCAAGCATGTCTCCCCAATTGTTCCATTTGTACTCGTTTCCGTTCATCGCCAGTTTCGCCGTTTTGTTGGCACCAAGCATGTCGTTCATCGTGATTTTTGCTCCGATCAGGCTGGTGATGGCGCATGCCCATTCTCCTTCGGGAAAATGCCCGTTGCGGTCTTTCAATCCAGTGCGGACAGTCACCACCAAATGTCCTCCGTTTTCCGCGTATTTCGTCCATTTGTCCACCAAAGCCTTGTCCACCATCTGGAAAGCGGGAACAACCACAAAGGGATAGGAAGAGAGATCCCTGTCCTCGCTCACAACCTCCACCGGCACGGTCAGCAATTTCAAGGCATTGTAGTATTTTGTGACGTGGTTGCGCTCGTTCCATTGGAATGTTTGTGGCTGGAGGGTTGTTTCCCACACGTTGTCCATGTTGTAAACGATGGCTGTTTTTCTGGCCGCGTATTCCTTTGGCATCTGCACATTGGGCTTATATTGCTTGCGCAATTCCCGTATTTCACCCATAAACTGGCTGTATTGCTTCCCACCGTTCAAAGGCGTTACGCCGTCCGTACCCACCATGCCATAATGAAATTGCTCGCCACCGGATGCAGGTTGGCGGAAACGGTAGGAGCAAATGAAGTCAAGCCCTCCGGCAAAGGCATTCCATAGCCACATCCGGACAGCTCCGGGATAGGGTTGCGGATTGTAGGAACCCCAATTCACCTGTCCGGGCTGAAGTTCCATCACCCCCGTCACCCCTTTCAACGGGCGGAAAAAATCGTTTGCAAACGAAATGCGCCACGGGTCGCCAAGGCGGAAACCCTGGTCGCCAACTCCCTCGGTGTATCCGGCAACCGGATACATCGTGTAACTGATAAAATCCAAATCTTTGTTGCGCCACGGATCCACATCGGTGTGTCCGTTCATAAAATTGGTGGTGACAAACTGCGATTTGCTTGCATATTGCTTAATCGTATTGTTTTGAAGGGAAATAAAAGCTGCACACTCATCGGCATTGAAACGCTTCATGTCGATTTGGGACGTGGGACTTGCCACTCCAGAGATCAACCGGCCTTCATTGGGAAGCTCAATCTGCTCGAAGTCGGTGTAAATTCCCGACCAAAAAGACGTTCCCCAGGCCTTGTTCAAGGCATCAATGGTGCCGTATTTCTTTTTCAACCAATTCCGGAAACTTATTTGTGCCGGAGTACCGTAATCCAATGCTCCGTAGTGGGAAGGTTCGTTGTCAATCTGCCAACCCCAAATGCGGCTATCGTTGCCGTAATGTTTTGCCATAGCTTCCACCACCTTGCGTGTCAATTCCTGGTATTTTGGACTTGACCAGGAGTAATGTTCGCGCGTGCCGTGCATGGCCGTTTGACCACTTGGCAACACCACCAGCACTTCCGGATATTTCTTTGTCAGCCACACAGGTGGTGTGGCAGAAGGTGTACACATGATTACTTTCAAATGATGCTTAGATGCAAGTTCCACCGCTTTGTCGAGCCATTTGAAGTCGTAAACTCCTTCCGAAGGTTCGATTTGCGCCCAAGCAAATTCGGCGAAATGGGTAAATTCAAAACCCATCTTTTCCATATTGGCAAAATCACGTTCCCATTGCTCGGGATTCCATGCTTCTGGATAGTAATAAACACCCGTCTCGATCAGCTTTTCGGGCTTAAAAAATTGCTTTTGGGCAAAAGCCTGCGAGCTAAAGGCAATCAGTAGAAATAAAAGGAATCGTTTCATTTGTACAGGGTTTTGACGATTTGGATAATAAATTGTTAAAAGCAAAGATATTAAAAATCTTATCCTTAGATGTTGATATATCTGTCAAATCCTTCTGCATATTTAGTAGGGACAAATTCAATTACATCGAATTTTGCAATTTGATGGATGAAAGGAGTTCTCGGATGAATTTTTCCACCTTTCCGAGCAGTTTTTGGTATGTGAGAACAAAAATAAACACGGGTTCTATTTTTAAATCAATGGATAACCGGTAGTCCCATACGAAAGCGCAATGGAAAATTGATATTTGAATGCATAAAAACTTTGGGTTGACAGCGTTAAATTTTTCTATCCATCACTGAGTATCTCAAATATAATATATACCAAATTTTCATTTAATATATATCATCTTATTTTTTCATATATATCTTATTTACTTTTTATATATGCTAAAAAAGAAAAGCTGGGGCATCAATCCGAAAATGGAACAGGATGAAAATGTTTTTTCAGAGCGATATTCACAAAAAGGGCAGATAAAAAAAGAGCTTCCGTTTGTAATTATCCGGAAGCTCGCAGTGCTGATCTATTTTTTCAAGGGAAGTATTTCGATCCAATAATCGTCGGGATCATTGATAAAATAGAGTCCCATACTGTGGTTTTCGAAACACACGCAGTTCAATTCCTTGTGGTATTTTCGCACTTCATCGTAATCGCCATCAACACGGAAGCAAAGGTGGCTTTCGTTTTCGCCCAACTCGTAGGGGCGGTCGGCATGGTCACGCAGCCAAGTGAGCTCGAGCAGGAATCCGGTAGTGGAATCGGTGAGATATACCAAAACGAAGGAACCGTCAGCGGCTTCTTTGCGGCGCGCTTCGGTTAGTCCCAATGCCTTTTGATAGAAGGAGATACTTTTGTCTAAGTCGGTGACATTGATGTTGAAATGGTCAAATCTTGCTTTAATTTCCATATTGTTTCTAATTTATGTTCGTAAATTTCTTCTCAGCGGGCTTTGCATGTTTTTTCCTTTGCGTCTTTGCGTGGGATTGTATTTTAAAAGCTGATACAATCACCTTGCTTATGTATTGCAAAAAACTGGCTGCCATAAGCTTCCACTTTTTCCGCAAAGGCATTTGCATCGGCGTAATGTTCCCAAAAGTGCATGGGTACAAACAAATCAACTTTGATTTTGTCGAGAAGCTGTTCTGCTCCACGGGTGTATCCATTTCCCAAACGGTGATCTACGGGAAACATCGCAACATCCAAATGCTGGCTTTCGTTCACCAAATGTGCCAATTCGGACAAATAGAAATTTTCGGCCTCGCGCACCTCTTCTCCGGTAGATTCTTCCTTCCAGTGCCAATTGTTTAAATCGCCTGCATGAAAGATTTTCTTTCCATTGGCCTCCACCAAAAAGGAAACTCCCAAATCGGTGGAACCAAATGCTTTTACCGTCAGCAAGCCATCGCTAAAGGTTTCAAGCTTGTCGATAATAAAAGCCTCATCTCCTTTGTATAGCTCGTGGTCAACGATGTCTTTGGATAAAATATACTGGATGTCGGAACGACTATTTTTCCATTCCAAAATGTCAGGATTGAAATGGTCGCGGTGCGAATGCGAGCTGAAGACATAGAGCTTTCCGGGAAAGTTGGTGAGATGCTCATGGATGTATTTTTCTTCCGAATCTTTGTAATAGTCGAAGATGAGCGTAAATTTTTCGCTCTCCATTACAAAGCAGCTATGATAGATATATGTCAGTTTCATCCGCATAAGTTTTCTTAGGTTTATTACAATTTATTCTCGTAAAAATACTTCCACAACGGAGCTGCCATCAACGACTGCATGATTTTGTTTTCATCCAGCAATTGCTTCACTTCCTGAGCGGATAACAAGTGGACAGAAATATCCTCCGAGTCTTCCAGCTCTTGTTCCTGAATTTTCTCCACGCCAACGGCAAGGAAACAATAATTGAGATTGGAATGGGTGGAAGGGTTGGCCGACTGCACCATGTACTGGCTCCAAGTGCCATTCCCGTACCCCGTTTCTTCCAATAATTCACGCTTGGCCGACACCATCGGCGAAGGGTCGGTTTTTTCTGCCATTCCGGCACAAAGCTCAAAGTTGACACTCCGCAAACCGTGACGGTACTGCTTGACGAATACGAATTTACCTTCTTTCGTGATGGCAATCGTATTCACCCAGTTGGGATAATCCAGCACATAATATGGCTCGATAATGTGTCCGCTGGGCATTTGGACCGACTCTTTACGCGCCGTCAACCACGTGTCCTTGTGTATGTATTCGCTCGATAACACTTTCCAAAACAATCTTCTATCTTCTTCCATTGTTGTTGCTAAAACATTAATACTTCTATTTTGCTTGATGAACAGTCAATTGAGGGAATGGGAAATTGATTCCCACTTCATTGAATTTGGCATACACGAGCTTGTTTATCAAGAAAAACACATCCCAATAATCCGAACCTTTCGCCCACACCCTCACCACAATGTTTATGCTGCTATCGGCCAGGTTAATGAGTTCGACGAAAGGAGCCGGATCAGAGAATATCCGGGGTTCTTGGGCCACAACATCAAGAATTGTTTTCCTTACGTTCTCAAAATCCTCTCCGTAATCAACCCCAAATGTCCACTCAATTTTTCTTTGCTCCACGGTATAATTATTGATATAGCCGCTGCTCAACAACCCGTTTGGTATATACACCTTCACATTGTCGGGTGTATTGAGAATGGTATGGAAAATCTGAATTTCCGCCACGGTTCCCCCTACGGAAGAGGTGGAAATGTAATCGCCAATCTTGAACGGCTTGAATAGCAAGATGATCAATCCTCCTGCAAAGTTCGACAAATTTCCGCTCAGAGCCATGCCAATAGCCACACCGGCAGAGGCTATCAATGCGGCAAAAGAGGTAGTCTGGATGCCCAAGGCTCCAATGACAGAAACAATCAACATCACGATCAGCACGATGTTTACCAGGCTTCCAACAAACGTTTTCACCGCCAGGGCAGTGTTCTGTTTGTTAAGCAGTCCCCTTACAATTTTGTTGATGAACTTGATAATGTAACGGCCAATAAAAAATATGACCAAAGCCTTCAATAAAGACAACCCCAAGCTAGTGCCTTCCTCAGCCAAGGTAGATAAGATTTTCTCCATGTTGGAGAATGATTGGACTTGTAGTAAATTCATGATTTTTTTTACAAATATATAGATTTTATCCTGTCAATTCCTTATGGTTTGATAAACTTGGATGCAACAATTTCGTCTGTGAACAACTCTGCTGTGTTGATCAAAGCCAGGTGGGAATAAGCCTGGGGAAAATTTCCAAGTTGACTCTTTGTTTCAAAGTCCAGATCTTCGCTAAAAAGGCCAAGATGGTTGGAATAAGTGAGGAGTTCGTTGAAGATTTGCAAAGCTTCGTCTTTCTCGCCAATGACAAACAATGCCCGCACAAGCCAAAAAGTGCAAATGGTGAACGAAGACGAGGGCAAACCGAAATCATCGCTATTCTTGTAGCGGTACATCAACCCCTTGTGGAATAGTTCTTGCTTGATGCGCTTCACGGTGGCTATGTATTTTTCATCGGTATCCCGAATAAAGTCGTATTGCTCCATCAACAGCAAGGAAGAATCCACATCCTCATTGTCGTAAGCTTGCGTAAAGCTTTGCAATTTTTCGTTCCACCCGTTGGTGAAAATATCATCCTTTATCACAGTGGCTTCCACTTGCCATTTGGCGGCATAGTCGTTCTGTCCAAGAAATTCCGCTATCTTGATCGCTCTGTCCAATGCCACCCACGACATCACTTTTGAAAACACAAAATGTCTCTCCACGTTGCGGAATTCCCAAATACTTTGGTCTTTGGTGCGCCAATCGGCATAAACACTCTTCACTATATTCTTCACGATAGCCCACATCTCCTCTATTTCGTCCAATGTACCGGGGAAATGAAGATAATAGTTGTAGATAACATCCATCAAGTAGCCCAAGGAATCGTTTTGCCGCTGGTTGTAGGCGGCATTGCCAATCCTTACGGGTTGCGAATTTTCAAATCCTGCCAAATGGGGCAGAATCTCTTCTTTCAGGATCTTGCTTCCATCTATCCCATACATAATCTGAAAAGAATCGGATTTGGAACGTAAAATCCGTTTGATAAAACCCATGAAGCTTTTGGCTGCGGACTGGTGTCCCATCTTGATAAGTGTCTCGATGGACATCGAGGCATCCCTTATCCAGCAAAAACGGTAATCCCAATTGCGTGCTTCGCCGATGGTCTCGGGAATACTCGTTGTGAGTGCTGCAATTACGGCTCCAGAATCTTGGTAAGACATCAATTTCAAGATAAGCAGGCTTCGGGATATAAGAGGACTGTATTGCTTAAATTTGCGCGAGCGGTTGTTCCAGTTGAGCCAATAGATTTTCGTGCGTTGATATTCGAGATGAACACGCTCGCTGTCGATGCGTATCAGCTTTTGATGGTAGGACAAAAGCAAAAATTCTTCTTTTCCGAGTACAATTTCCTTGCCTTCAAGTATGGTGTCAAAATCAAAGCTTGAATACAGGTACATATTGTCTTTGCGGTTATTGCAGGAAGATGTCTTGATAAAATCCGGAAACTTGCGGTGTATGGGAGATTCTTGGGCATAATTCATTTTGGGGTCGTACTTTATCTTCAGGCGAGGATTGCCTCTCAGCAACCGCACATAACGATATACCTCGGCAGGGATGTAATAACCTGTTTCCATGGTGCGGTAGCGGGGCATAAAATCAAGCAATTCAAAACTACCTTCCTCCGACACAAAGATGGTGCAAAGAATGTTTGTCCCTTTCAAATATTTTTGGGTTATTTCATAACTTTCATCCACTTCGATGGCAAAACTTCCACCGGCATTCTTGTCCAAAATCTTAGAAAATACAGAAGGTGTGTCAAAAGAAGGAAGGCAAAGCCAGTCTATGCTACCTCTCTCGGACACCAAAGCTGCCGTTTTGCAATTTCCAATTACTCCGTAATCTAAATTTTTCATGTTTTACTGTTTATATTTATTTGATAATAAGTAAATTAGTATTTTTAACACAACTATCTTAACTCTCATATTGTTGTGTCTTAGTAATACCGTTGAAATTACATACTGTGCCTGTATAGGTACTAGACGTTTTTGTTCGTCTCCTGAAGGAAAGATCAAAGTTACAAACCCTGAAATATGACCAATTTATGAAGCTAATTATTGTTTCAAACAGACTACCTCTAAAAATTGTTGAAGAAAATAACATTTATAAAGTAATTCCATCTCCTGGCGGACTGTCCACAGGACTGGATTCGCTTGAAATGGATGTTGAAAAATATTGGGTTGGATGGCCTGGCATGTTTCTGGAGGATGGCGAAGAAAAAACAACGATAGACAACCAATTGTTGGATCAAAAATATAGCCCGGTACATCTTTCTCCCGAACAGATAGAGAACTACTACGAAGGATATTGCAATAGCGTTCTGTGGCCTCTTTCGCACTATTTCCCGAGCTATATCCGTTACGAAACCAAGTATTGGGAAGCTTACGAAGAAGTGAACAAGCTGTTCTGCGAAGCCACACTCAAAATCATTGAACCCGGCGACATCGTCTGGGTACAAGATTACCAACTGATGCTCCTCCCAAAAATGATCCGGAACAAAGCTCCAGATACCAGTATTGGCTATTTTCACCACATTCCTTTCCCTTCTTACGAACTGTTTCGCACGCTTTCCCAGCGCGCACAGTTGCTTGACGGCCTGTTGGGTGCCGATTTGGTAGGTTTTCACACACACAGCTACATGCGGCATTTTATCAGCGCCGTTTACAGGGTTCTGAAAATGGAATGTACTCTCGATGAAATTCACTTGGACGAGCGTGTTGTGGATGTGGACGCATTTCCGATGGGTATTAATTTTGAAATGTACCAAAAGGCGATGGAAAATGATGCAATACGGCAGCAAGCCGAAGAATTTGGTAAAAGCTTGGGAAACAACAAACTTATGTTGTCGGTGGATAGGCTCGATTACAGCAAGGGAATTCCTATGCGGTTGAAGAGCTTCGAAACCCTTTTGGAGAATTATCCGCAATACAGGGGCACCGTTTCTCTGGTGATGATTGTGGCTCCTTCCAGAGACAATGTGGATATTTATGCTAAATTGAAAACAGAAATCGACACCCTCGTTGGACATATAAACGGAAAATATTCAACCATCGACTGGAATCCGGTGTATTATTTCTACCGATCATTCCAGTTTGAAGAATTGACGGCATTGTACCACAACTCCGATATAGCTCTCGTCACCCCATTGCGTGACGGGATGAACCTTGTGGCAAAAGAATACGTTGCAACAAAAAATGAAAGTCCCGGTGTGCTCATATTGAGTGAAATGGCAGGTGCAGCTATTGAATTATCGGATGCCATCATTGTGAATCCAACCGACCAAAAAGAGATGGTGGAAGCAATGATCCAGGCTCTTGAAATGCCCGAAGACGAGCAAAAAGAGAAAATAAAATCGATGCAACAAATTATTTCCATACAAAACGTGAACCAATGGGCACAGGACTTTTTGGAAGAATTGCTGGAAGTAAGGGAAAAGAATATTGCATTGAACAACAAAATCCTAAACCAAGAAAATTTTAAGCTGATAAAAGAGGAATACGGACAATCTGAAAACAGGCTGATTATTCTCGATTATGACGGAACATTGGTTTCGTTCAAGAAGAAACCATCGGACGCCTACCCAACTCCGCAACTCTTGACCATGCTCGAAAATGTGTGCGGAGATCCTCGCAACAGGGTAGTCATTAGTAGTGGAAGAGACAAACAGACTTTGGACAAATGGCTCGGGCAACTGCCTATCGGCTTGGCGGCAGAACACGGGGCTTTCTACAAAGAAGACGGCGAATGGAAAAAACGAATTGAGGATGCGGAATGGGACAAAGAGATTCTGAATATCTTCGAACACACCGTTCGGCGTACGCCTATGTCGAAGATAGAAATCAAAGACACGGCACTCGTATGGCATTATCGAAACGTGGATTCCTGGCTGGCAGAATTGCGTGTCACTCAATTAATCAATGCGTTGATTAATCCTTGCTCACGGCTTAACCTTCAAATCATGAAAGGAAATAAAATTGTGGAAGTCAAAAACAACGATGTGAGCAAAGGTTCGGAAGCCATTCGTTTGGTTAATCAAGACAGTTATGACTTTATCATGGCGATAGGCGACGACACCACGGATGAAGAAATGTTTATAGCTTTGCCAGAAAATGCCATTACCATCAAGGTGGGAAAAAGCTCCAATGTGGCAAAATACAATATTCCGACACAGGGCCAGACGGTGGGATTTTTGGAGAGGCTGATAAATGGGGTGGAGAATTGATTAAATGGGGAGCGTAAGGTTTTACGCCCCTGCAATTGTCACGATTTCACATCCCTTCGCTCAATTCCATCCAGCGGAGGGTTTTCTCGTCTATTTCTTTAATCAATCGGCTGATTTCAGCGGATTTTGAAATCAATTCATCATTGGATAACCGTCCCGTGGACAATTCGGCTTCCAATGCCGATTTGCGCTGTTCCAGTGCGGGAATTTCAACATCCAGCATTTCAAACTCGCGCTTTTCCTTGAAAGACGGTTTCCGTTTTTCAACCGGCTTTTCTACTGTCTGAACCGTTTTGTGTTCGGGTGCTTTTGCGGACAACGCTTGTTCCTGCCGTTTTTGTTCGCGGTCTTGTTCGTCCTTCCAAGCACGGTAAAGTGTGTAATTTCCAGGAAAATCTTTGATGTCCCCATTTCCCCTGAATGCGAGCAAATGGCCCACCACTTTGTCCATAAAATAGCGGTCGTGCGACACCACAATGACACAGCCTTTGAATCCTTGCAAGTATTCTTCGAGGATATTCAAGGTCATAATATCCAAGTCGTTGGTAGGCTCATCCAGCACAAGAAAGTTTGGATTCCGCATCAGCACCGTGCACAGATACAAACGGCGGCGTTCTCCCCCTGAAAGCTTATACACGAAGCTATGTTGCTTCTCGGGAGCAAAGAGGAAGTGTTGTAGAAACTGCGAAGCCGTGAGCCGGTTGCCATTTCCCAAGTCAATCACCTCGGCAACATCCTGAACAACATCGATCACCTTCATTTGTTGGTCAAATTCCAATCCGTCCTGGCTGTAGTAGCCAAAATTCACAGTCTCGCCAACTTCTATTTCACCACTGTCAAAGGACACTTCGCCCATCAGCATTTTGATAAAAGTGGACTTCCCCGTTCCGTTGTTTCCCACAATGCCCATCTTGTCGTAGCGTGCAAAAGTGTAGCTGAAATCTTCCAAAATCTTCAGGTCGCCAAAACGCTTGTTGACATGACTCATCTCGAAAATCTTGTTGCCAATGTAAGAACCCTTCATTTCTAGGCGCACTTCGCCCTGCTGGGGACCTTGTTTTGCCTTTTTTTCCAAGTCGTAGAAGGCATCGATACGCGATTTGGCTTTCGTGGCACGTGCCTGCGGTTGGCGGCGCATCCATTCCAATTCTTTCCGGAGCAAGTTGTTCGCCCGGTCGCTTTCCGCACTTTGAGCACTGACACGTTGTTCCCTTTTTTCAAGGAAATAAGAATAATTTCCTTTGTATTGAAAAATCTGTTGTTGGTCAATTTCAATAATTTCGGAGCACACCCTATCTAGAAAATAACGGTCGTGAGTGACCATCAGCAAGCTTAGGCGCGAACGGCTCAAATGCCCTTCGAGCCATTCGGTCATGTCCAAATCCAAGTGGTTGGTAGGCTCGTCAAGAATAATGAGATCCGGTTCCGTAATCAGCACGTTTGCCAAGGCGACACGCTTCAATTGACCGCCTGAAAGAGTGCCTACTTTTTGGTCCAGATCGGTTATCTTCAACTGCGAAAGAATTTGCTTTACACGCTGCTCATAATCCCATGCCTTTAGCGAATCCATCTGGTGGAGCACTTCGTCCAATCCTTCCAACGCTTCACTTATAAGCAATTTCTCATAGCGGGAAATCAGTTCGGTGATTTCATTCCCGTGATGGAAACAAGCTTCCAATACGGTCAGATGGTCCGGGAAGTTGGGGTCTTGTTCGAGGTAAGCTACTCGCAGATCTCGCCGGAACGTGATGTTGCCACTATCGTACGATTCTTTTCCCGAAAGTATATTCAGCAGGGTAGTTTTCCCTGAGCCGTTTTTGGCAATTAAGCCGATGCGTTGTCCTTCGGAAATACCGAAAGAAATATCTTTGAACAGGAGGAGGTCACCAAAACTTTTGGTTAGCCCTTCCACTTGCAAACATGAAGCCATAAGAGAATGAATAATTTTTTCAAAGTTAAGAGGAATAATTGAAAGTGGCAATTGCAATTTCCAATTCGGAAAATACAATCTAAAAGAATAGTGCTATCTTTATCAATATCAATCTGTAAAGAAAGGAGTTTGTGATGACAACTGTAGAGATAAAAGCCAAGGAAAAAGAACTTATTGAGGAAATAGGTGCAGACTCAATACTTTACAAGAAGCCAAACAACATTGAAGGAATTCTATAAATAAAGAAGTACAAAAGCTGCTATTCAAGTTCGGCCGGAGCTATATTTGTTTTCATTCTATCCTTTCTTTCAAAATAAATCAAAATCTTATCGTTAAGGATGGGGATTTTTTGTAATTTGCAATGTCTTACGCCGAAACACATTAAAATTTTTGATAACAATTATGCTTTTACTTTGCTATCCCAAATGTGGCACATGCCAAAAAGCCATCAAATGGCTGACCGATAATCAAATTTCGATAGATGCAAGAAATATTGCGGTAGAAAATCCGTCCAAAGAGGAATTGAATACCTGGATTAAAAAAAGTGGGCTTCCTGTCGCCAAATTTTTCAATACTTCGGGATTGATCTACAAAGAAAGGAATTTGAAGGAAAAAGTAAAGTCAGCTCCTGATGATGAATTGATCGGCTTGTTGTCCGAAAACGGAATGCTGGTGAAACGTCCTTTGCTAGTAGCGGATGATTTTGTGCTTGTCGGATTCAAAGAAGAGGATTGGAAAAAGTGCTTGACATAAATAGATCGCATTTTGAACATATTGAAAAAAATAGCCAAGATTGGACTTTTTGTTTTTTTGGGCATTGCCGTTCTCAATGTCCTTCTATACTTGCTGTTGTTGATTCCGGCTGTACAGCAGTCGGTGTTGCAATTTGCTCTCGACTGGATTCGTCCGGTCATAAAGACAGAAGTTCGCATCGACCGAATTCAACTTCGCCTGTTCAACCAAGTCCGCCTTGAAGGAGTGTATTTGGAAGACAAAGCTGGCGACACTTTGTTGTATGCAAAGGAATTGTCGGCGAACCTCGATACATGGAAGTTGTTCCAGAACAAAGTTGTGGTGAAGGGTATCTCCTTGAATGATTTTGCCCTCAATATCTCCAAAAGAAATCCCGATTCAGATTACAACTACCAGTTTTTAATCGATGCTTTTGCTTCGAAGGATACGGCAAAAAAGGAGCCTTCGAAAATGACGGTTTTGATTGGCGACATTGACATTCGCAGGGGGCGTTTCCGAATGGATACGAAATCGGAGCC
Source organism: Bacteroidales bacterium UBA1309 (assembly GCA_002307185.1). GTDB lineage: Bacteria > Bacteroidota > Bacteroidia > Bacteroidales > Dysgonomonadaceae > UBA1309. The sequence continues at coordinate 50,625 of DBTT01000004.1, read as the reverse complement.
TGAAACGCCGAATGAATTCAATGTTTCGCATATTACCTTGTCAAACCTTGAGGCGAGACTTTCATTGCCTTCGATTGCCTCCGAAGAGTTGGATATCCGAGTTTTGAAATTATCCTTTGCCGATAAGTCGGGATTGAGGCTCAAAAGATCAAATTTTACGCTTCAAAGCAAAGGCAGCCTGTTCACGGTTAAAAACGCTTCGTTGCATCTGCCAAATTCAACGATTGATTTGCCTTTGGCTGAATTCGACATACTTTCCCACAAAATCAACTTCCATGTAAAGCCAACATCGATACAGCCCAAGGATTTAGCTCCATTTTTGCCAAATTTAAAGCAGTTGAAGGAACTCGTGCGGGTGTCCGGAAACATCAAGGGTAAATTACCATTCATTGCGGTTGATGAATTTGATTTAAGCTACGGCAATGGACTGGAATTGAAAGCCGATGGTGAAATATCGGATTACAGCCGCTACAAAACGGCCACAGTGAAACTTTCGGTTCGCTCGTTCAGAACTACGCAAAATGCGATCCGCGACATTGTGAGAATCTCAGACCCTACATTTTCCCTGCCGCAAAACTTAAAATCGTTGGGAGATATCCGCTTGAAAGGCACTGCCGAAGGAACGCTAGCCCAACTCAATCTCTTTTCGGATGTGTGGACAAAGCAAGGTGCGGTTGCTCTAAAGGCGATTTTTCGCTCGGACACAACTTTCCAGCACATCGGAGCAAAAGGAAAGTTAATGACTCAGAATTTCAATTTACGCCCATTTGCTACTCCGAGCGTGGGGAGAATTTCGGCACAAGCAAATTTTGATTATAGCCAAAATGGTGCTGCCAAAATAGCCTTGAAAGCCGAAGGAGAAATTAATTCCATCCAATACGAAAAAGCCAATTACCGGAACATCCGCTTCTCGGCCGATTATACTCCTTCAAAAATTAGTGGATGGGTGAATGCCAACATGACACAGGGAAAATTGCAGGCAAACTTCGAAATGATTCAAGGCAAATCTCCTTCATATATGGTGGATGGCCGTATCAAGGATCTTCATTTGAATTCGTTCTATAAATACGAAAAATGGGAAAACCCTTTTCTATCAGTTGTTCTCAAGGCAAATATGTCAGGTGATTTAGAGCAAGGGTTTATTGGAGCGATTCAACTGGAAGGCATGCAATTTGTGGATGGAGACATTCATTTTAGTCCAGGATTAATTCGTTTAGAAGCAGGAAAAACAGCTTCTGAAAGTGATTTTATGGAGTTGACCTCCTCTTTTCTGAATGCCAGGGTTGACGGAAAATTAAATTTAGGAACGATTACGGATGAAGTTCAAAATATAGCCCACAGGTATTTGCCACAGTTTATTTTGCCAGTGAAGAGTAGTATGCCAGGTAAGAATGATTTTAAGTTTACCGCACAAACAAAAGACACAAAACAGATAGAGCAGATTTTTGGTTCGCCAGTCTCCCTCACGCAAGCCATAACTGCGTCAGGCTCCATGAATACGCTATCCAAGTTTGTTAATATCCAGGTAAAAGCTCCACTTCTGAAATACGAGAAAGCGGAGATCAAAGAATCGTTTCTCAATTTTTCGAACGAGGATGAAGAGATGAACCTAGAAGCTCATGCCCGTTATTTTAATCAAGACAATCGGATGGAATTTGATTTGAATGCGAATGCCGAGTCGGATACCATTCGTTCGCAAATCAATTTCAGCAACGAAACTCCCGACTTGACCGTGGGTGGGCAGTTGGATTCATACACTTTTTTTACCCGGAATGGCAAAAATGAGTTGATGACGCACCTCAACCTTGAACCCTCGATGGTGTATGTCAACGATCTGAGGTTTTTGCTGAATCCAGCAACTGTCGTCAACGAAGAAAACCGCACTCTCATTTCGAATCTTGGGATGAGGCTGGAAGGAAAAAATTATTTGAATATCAATGGAGTCCTTTCTAATAGCGATAGCGATACATTGCATGTCAATTTCACGAACGCCAAGCTTGGTTCCCTTCTCACCGCATTTTCTATCAATGACATAGATGCTACGCTGAATGGTGCTGTAAACATTGCTTCGGCAACAAGATCCCCTCAAATTTTCACCGATCAGTTTCTAATGGAGAACATTATCCTGAAGGGTGATTCTATTGGTTCGCTGAATGTGGCAAGCAAATGGCGGGACGATTTGAACGCGATGGATCTTGATGCCCACATTCTCCGCAATCGGGCTCATCTGGCAGAAGCAAAAGGCTTGGTTTATTTAGGTGACACGTTGAAGGTGGACATGTACTTGAAGACTGAGAATATGCCGATTGATTGGGTTCAATCTTTCGCCTCCAATTACTTGAACAAAGTTCACGGGCAACTGAGTTCCAACTTAACGGTGAAGGGTTCCCTTCCGACTCCCAATGTGGATGGTTGGATTGGAATCAAGGATGGCTTGTTCGGGCTCGATTATACAAATGTCGTTTACATGATTTCCGACACAATTCGCATCAGTTCTGATAAAATTGGATTTAACAATCTGAAAATTACAGATACGCAAGGAAACCAAGCTTTCGTGGATGCCACGTTTCAGCATGATAGGTTTGGCAAATATGAGTATAGGCTGGATATGCGCCTGAGAAATTTGATGTTGTTGAATACCGAAAGCCGTACAGACAGCCTATTTTATGGAAAGGTGTTCGCCTCAGGCACTGCGGTTGTAGAAGGGAATAATTCAAAACTGGATATAAAACTGGATGTAGGCAATGCCGGAAGATCAGTTGTCAATGTACTTCTTCCTCAGGCCGCTGATGCCGTTCAATATCAAGGAATTGTCTATATAAATACACCTCCAGATACATTGGTGCTGGAAAAGAAGGTTGTGCCGAGCAAAAAGGAAGATGTCTTGGCAATGATATTATCCTCAAAATTGAAAATTTCGGATAATTTGTCCCTTTATGTACTCCTTGACCCCACAAGTGGAAATTCGATGCAAGTGGAAGGAAATGGCGACGTTGATTTCAGTTACGACAGCAAAACCGGAGAAATGCGTGCTTACGGTAATTATGTTGTCACAAAAGGTAAAGTGAAAATAAATCTCCAGCAACTTTCCAATATGGAATTCGACGTGCAAGAAGGGGGTACGCTCACATTTCGTGGCGATCCATTGCGAACATCTTTCAATATAATCGCTTACAAAGATGTTCGTGCCGATTTGGCGACTCTCGACCAGAGTTTTGCTACCGATAATAATATCTCCTCTACCCGAATCCCTGTGCGTTGTGTACTTGGCATCAAAGGCGATATGGATCAAATGACGCTCACATACAATGTTGAACTCCCTGAATCAAGCGATGATGTTCAGCAGAAAGTGAAAGCCTTGCTAGTGACTGACGAGCAAAAGATTCAACAGTTTGTTTATTTATTGTTTGCGGGATCATTTTATGGAAATTCCGACAACAATCTTGCCCAAGATTTGGCCGTAAATGGAATGATGTCATCCTTTGCTTCCGGAGCATTGAGTAAAACTTTGAACACTATGTTTGGGCGGGTACTGGGCGACAAATGGAACATTGACACAGACATTCTGAGCAAGAATGGGACAATGACCAACCTTGATGTAAACGTGAATGTTTCAACCAGAATTCTTGACGACCGCTTGCGTATCCGAACGAATTTTGGTTATAGAAGCAGTTCAGAGACGACAGGTTCGGATAATTTGGTGGGCAATGTGGATTTGGAATACCTCTTGAATCGTGCATTCAAGCTCAAAGTGTATAGCAAAGAGAACGACAAGTATTACCGACAAGCAACCACCACGCAGGGTATTGGAATAGTTTATACGAAGGAAGCCAAGAAATTCAAGGATTTTTGGAACTTTCTACGTAGGAAGAAAAAGGCTCCAAAAGAAAAAACAACCTCCTCTACCAGCCCTAAATAAACCTGTTACACGGCATGTTTATCACCCACAATGGCATAAAAAACAGTTTTGAGTATAATCAGTAAATCCATAGGAAAAGACCACTTTCGGACATAGTACATGTCTGTGATGATACGGTTCTCCATATCCTCGTCTGTGCGAATTTCACCCCTATACCCCGAAACCTGCGACAAGCCGGTGATGCCAGGTTTCACATAATATCGAACGCAGTATTTGGGCAATAAGCTGTTGTAGTGTTCGTCTTGATATACCATGTGTGGACGTGGACCTACAATCGACATGTTCCCTTTGAACACATTCAGGAACTGTGGAAATTCATCCAAACTGGTCTTTCGAAGAAAGTTTCCAATCCTTGTGATTCGTTTATCCCCTTTCACTGTCGATTTGATTCCCGCATCAGCACTCGGACGCATGGTTCGAAATTTGTAGCATCCAAAGGGTTTTCCATCCAATCCATTTCTCTTCTGTATGAATAAGACATTTCCCTTGGAATCCAATTTAATAAGCAAAGCAATGATGGGGTATAACCAACTGAGAATCGTTAGGATTACAAAAGACGAAAACAAGATGTCAAAAGCCCTTTTTAAAACCCTGTTGATGGGTAAGTCGAGAGGCAATCTCTCTGTAACCAATACAGGGAAACCGTAGAAAAAGTCCATCCGAACACCGCCCGAAAGATCAAGCGATGATTTTGGGATGTAGATAATCCGCAAGTGATTTCTATCGACAATCTCGTTTATTTCATCAAGCTTGTTCTCCAATTTTCCTGACATGGATAGAAACATGATCGAAATATCATTTTCTTTGATGAACTTATCCAATTCTTGGGCACTGTATCGTTTGGTGTAAGACCTTGAAGAAAGCAGGTCTTCGTCGCCAAAGAAGCAAGCTTCCGTTTTCATTCCGTAGATATTGTACTTTTCGAACAGATTAATTAGCTTGTGCGTATTGTCATTTTTGTCAACAAATACAACATACCGCACGTTTCCGCCACGGATGCGGTGGGACCGGATCAGCAGAAAGAAAGAAGCCCGGTAAACCAAGGCCAGGGCAAACAGCGACAACAAGAAGTAGAGGGCGTAGGGCCCGTTGGAAAGGTAGCCACCTTTCATGCCCGAAACGGCAAATACAATGATTCCGAACAGAGTTACCTGCAATGCAATTCTTTTGATTATTGTCACAAAATCTGTACCTCGGTGCAGGGAATATAATCTTGTCTTTTGTGTAATAAAATACCAGCTAAAGACAAATAAAATGAATACTTTGTAATAATTGATGAAGCCATCGACAATGCTTTGGGTAATTCCTGAGTTCGAGTCAACTATATAGTTAAACAAGAAAAACAACCCACATACTGTCAACACATCCAATGCGACACACACTGGAGTTATATACTTTGAATAACGAATGTTCATTACTTTTTGATATTTAAAATGTCAATAACGCTAAATTCAATAATATTGTCAAAAAACGTTTGCATTAGATAAAGGTCACATTATATGTGAAAACAAAAATAAAAATAATTTTCTAAGATAATATCCAATTGTCCGTTTTTTTTTATTTTAGGTATAAATATTCCATCGAGAATCAAAGAATCAGTTGTTTTTTTCTTTGAAACTAATATGTGGATGCCCCTCTCTTTTTTAGTTAAAACAAGTTCTTTGTAAAAAATGTATAAAATACACTAATTCCACATTCAGCCTCTTGCGGGGTTAAAAATTATGGTCTATATTTGCACTGTGTTTTTCATGGTATTAGATTTAAGGTTAAACAATGAAGATTGGTTGTCGTGATGACAACCTTTTTTTTTATGCTTACTCGAAATAAGTGACACATAGCAAACCCTTCGTTAAGTTTAAAAAACAACAAATTCCACTATTAAATATTCTATTCATCTTATTCTTTTCTAATTTTGCAAGGTGCATCAGATTGTATTTTGATAAATACAGAATTGTTTTATGGATTTTAGAACGCAAATTGAAATTCCCCAATCCCATCTAAGGATTCATCATAAACAACACAACATGCTGTTGGGTTCTTGTTTTGCTGAAAATATGGGTAAATACTTGCTTGAGAATAAATTTGATGTCGAAATAAATCCATTCGGCATTGTTTATAATCCATTGTCCGCCGTCAAGATACTCAATCTGTTGATTGACAATTATCAATTTTCCGAAAGGGATATTCTGCACGACAAGGGATTGTATTTTACGCTGATGCACCACAGTGAATTTTCGGAGACTAACATGGAGATTTACCTTGATAAAATTCAGAGTTCTGCTCGGAGGAGTCTATTGCTGCTACGCAATATGGACAATCTGCTTGTCACCTTTGGGACTGCTTATGTCTATTCTTGGAAAGAGACGGGACAAATTGTCAACAATTGTCACAAGCTACCTGCTTCCATGTTTGAGAGGACGAAGCTGTCTGTATCTGAGATTCTCAAAGAATGGTCGGAACTTATTTCCCATTTCCTGGCAATTCGCCCCGAGATGAATTTTTTATTCACCGTGAGTCCTATACGGCATTGGAAGGATGGGGCACACGAAAATCAGCTCAGCAAATCAATCCTTCTTTTGGCTATCGACGAGCTTCAGCGATTGTTCCCCTCGAATGTGTTTTATTTCCCTTCTTATGAACTCATTTTGGACGAACTGCGGGATTACCGTTTTTATGCCGAAGATATGATTCACCCGAACCACACGGCAATAGAATACTGTTGTGGAAAATTTTCAGAAACTTACTTTGACAATGAAACACACGCCATTATTGCCCGATGGAAGCCTTTATTTAGAGCAATTTGCCATCGCCCTTTTCGGATTGAGAGCGATGAACATCAGAACTTTTTGAAAAAATTATTGGATAAATTATGCATATTTGCGAATGATTACCCATATTTAAACTGTGAAAAAGAGATCAGCCAAGTAAAAAATAATATCTTAGAATAAATTTTCCCTTAAATTGAAATGACATACTCCATTTTAAAAATAGCCCAGATCTTTGGTATTTCTAAAACAAATCTTTTAGATAGAGAAATAAGTATTCTTCTGACCGACAGCAGGCAGGTTTTCTATGCAGATCAGAGCCTATTCTTTGCCTTAAAAACTCCTAACAACGATGGTCATAAATACATTCCTGAGTTGTATGACATGAAAGTGCGTAACTTCGTGGTTAAAGAATTGGATCCGGAATGGGGGAAACTATTGGGTGCTAATTTTTTAGTTGTAAAGGATCCTTTACAGGCAATGCAAAAACTGGTGTCTTTTCATCGGAAGAAATTTGAAATACCTGTTATTGGAATCACCGGCAGCAATGGGAAAACCATTGTCAAGGAGTGGCTCTATCAGCTATTGCGTGAGGATTACAACATTGCCCGCTCGCCGCGAAGCTACAATTCTCAGATAGGTGTTCCTCTTTCGGTGTGGCAATTGAATGAGCAGACCGAGTTGGGAATATTTGAGGCTGGAATATCGATGGTGGATGAGATGGAAAATCTGCAAAGCATCATCCGTCCAACGATAGGGATTTTAACGAACATTGGAGAAGCGCATCAGGAAAATTTTTCTTCCCTGCAACAAAAATGCCTTGAAAAGCTGGAGCTTTTCCGCAATTCAGACGTGATCATCTGCGACGGAGACAATCCATTGATCCAAAAATGTTTGGACGTTGCATGTCTTTCCCAGAAGGCAATGGCTTGGACGAGAAGGCCTGAATTCAGCGCCGACCGTCCTTTACAGATACTAAAAATTGAAAAGAAAGATACAAGCACTCTGATTGAATATTCGATTCTTGAATTCACAAGCAAATTTGAGATACCTTTCAATGACGACGCATCCATTGAGAATGCGATCAACTGTTTGGCCGCCGTACTCTACCTCAAAGCCCCGTCCAAAGATATTGAGGAGAGAATGAAAAGGTTGGAGCCTGTAGCTATGCGTTTGGATGTGCGTCCGGGAAAAAACAATTGCATCCTCATCAATGACAGCTACAATTCGGACATCAATTCATTAGAAATAGCCCTCGGCTTTTTGCAACAAAGGGCCACTGCGGAATCTTTGCGGAAAGTAGTAATTCTGTCGGACATTCCTCAATCGGGAATGCTTCCTAAAACACTCTATAATCGTGTTGCGGAATTGATTGACAACAAGGGCATTGACAAAATAATAGGCATTGGCGAAGAGATTTCACGCAATGCTGCCACTTTTCACCAAAAAGAGAAGCTGTTTTTTGAAACCACGGAAGAATTTATCCGTTCTGGCGTTTGGAAAACTTTTCGCAATGAACTGATTCTCCTGAAAGGTTCGCGTCGATTCAATTTTGAAAAAATAGACGAGTGCATTGAAGAAAAAGCACATGAGACGGTCATGGAAATCAATCTTGATGCTGTTGTGCATAACTTGAATTTTTATCGAAGCAAGCTTAAACCCGAAACGAAAATTGTCTGCATGGTGAAGGCAGATGCTTATGGCGCCGGAGCCACTGAGATTGCCAAGACATTGCAATATCACCGTTGCGATTATTTAGCCGTGGCCATTGCGGAGGAAGGCGTTAAACTGCGCAAGGATGGGATCAAACTGCCCATTCTGGTGCTGAATGCCGAGGTGAATGGCTTTGAAACCCTGTTTGAATATTCTTTGGAACCGGAAGTATATAATTTCAGGATTTTGGATGCATATATCCACGAAGCCAACAAACGTGGCATTTCCGACTACCCAATCCACCTGAAGATTGATACCGGAATGCATCGGCTTGGATTCACGGAAGGCGATTTGGACAAGTTGTTACCCATCATCAACCAACAAGACGGCTTGCGTGTACTGTCTATTTTTTCACACCTCGCAGCAAGCGAAAGTTGGACGTTTGACGATTTCACCACCCAACAAATCAGCACCTTCAAGCGTGTTGCAGAAAAAATCGAAGAAGGCTGTGGCCATAAGGTAATGAAGCATATTTTAAACTCTGCCGGAATAGAACGTTTTCCCGAAGAGCAATTGGATATGGTTCGCTTGGGAATTAGCCTCTATGGTGTGAGTTCAAGTGGGCTGGAAGGACCCAAAATTGTTTCCTCCTTGTATTCCACGATTCTTCAGATCAAAGATATTTCGCAAGGCGAGACGGTAGGTTATGGCCGCCGTGGAGTGGTGGAGCGGGATGCTCGCATTGCGACCATCCGCATTGGCTATGCCGACGGTGTCAGGAGGCAATTGGGCAATGGAGTGGGGCATGTGATGGTTGGAGGACACCGGGCTCCTTTTGTTGGGAATATATGTATGGATCAATCGATGATAGACATAACGGGTTTGAAGGTGAAAGAAGGTGATGCGGTGGAGATTTTCGGTCAAAACATCTCGGTGATAGATGTTGCGGACAGCATCCAGACCATTCCTTATGAAATCCTCACGTCTGTTTCTTCCCGTGTGAAGAGGGTTTATTTTAAAGAATAACATGAGAGATACAATAATAAGCAAGTAAATCGTCTTAAAACCACATCTTTTTTGCTAATTTTAAAGATTGATTTTTATTCTATAAGTAACTTGGATTTATCAACTTCGCATTTAGGAAATTTGCTGATATGATAAAGAAAATTTTTTTAGTTTTATTGCTCTTTCTCGCTTTCTCAAGTGGTTTATCGGCTCAAGACCAAGTACTGAGTCTTCCGGATTGCAGGAAGAAAGCAATTGCCAATAACAAAACACTTCGGATTGCCACCGAACAGGAACGTGTCGCTTATTACGAGAAGAAGGAGGCTTACCTGATGTATTTTCCTAAAGTATCTCTTACTGCCGGTTATAGTCATTTTTCTCAAGACTTGCATCTGATTTCGTCTTCTGCCTTATCGGGCATTCCCACTTCGATTACGGTTCCCGATTTAACTCAATTCGGCCTTCCTCAATTGATTCCTGCGGGAACTGAAATACCGTTTTCTGCTGGCCAAACGATCAAAGACGAGCTCTCGAAAGCCACGACGATTGACTTGAGCAATATTTGGGTGGGAGGAGTTTCACTCGTGCAACCTTTGTTTGCGGGTGGGAAGATTGTTGCTGCCAACCAGATCCGAGCTTATGCCTTGGAGTTGGCCAAGTCGCAAGCCGACACTAAATTGGTAGATGTAATTGTGGAAGTCGATCAGGCCTATTGGCAAGTGGTATCCCTTTCAAGCAAAAAAGCACTTGCCGAATCGTATGTGGCCTTGTTGTCCAAAATTGCCAACGACTTGGATGTCATGGTCAAAGAAGGCGTTGCCACCAAAGCTGACAAACTTTCGGTGGATGTGAAGCTCAATGAAGCCGAGATGGCTTTGACCAAGGTGAATAATGGTTTGAGCCTTTCCAAAATGCTCCTTTGCCAGCTTTGCGGAATACAAATTTCCGACCAGTTGAAAGTGGCGGATGAAAACATCAAGGACATTTCGTTGGATGAGGCGCAAACTGACATGGTGAACATTGATGAAGTGATTGAGAACCGTCCTGAAGTACACAGTTTGATTTTGGCGGAAAAGATTTATAAGAAAAAAGAGAGAGTGGCTTTTGCCGAATACCTGCCTACCGTGGGGTTAACGGCAGGCTATGCCTGGACGAATCCGAGTGCATTTGACGGATTGGAATACAAGTTCAAAGGAATGTGGAATGTGGGAGTGCTGGCAACCGTGCCACTAAATTTTTTCACAAGTTCTGCCAAGTACAATGCTGCAAAAACAGAAACCGTGATAAAACAATTGGAACTGGATGAGGCTAAGGAAAAAATCAGGTTGCAGATAAACCAGTCCACATACAAGTTGGCCGAGGCCCACAAAAACCTGCAATCGTCTCAAAAAAATATTGAAAAAGCCAATGAGAACCTCCGTTATGCCAATGTGGGTTTTGAAGAAGGGGTGGTTTCTCCATCCGATGTTTTGGCTGCCCACACTGCTTGGATTCAGGCTCATTCTGATCTGATCGATGCCCAAATTGAATTGAAACTGTGCCGTGTATATTTGGATAAAGCCATTGGACGGAATCTTGCGAATGTAAATATTCATCCTTCATTGGGTAAGAAATGAAATTATTCCTTATATATAGAAAACAAACAACAAAATATGGGAACAAGTAACAAAAAATCAGGCTCAAAGCTAATTCCTATTCTCGGATTTACGGTTGTAATTGTAGCCGTTGCCTTGTATGGTTTCTTCTTTCTCCGCCACGACGACAACATCATCCAAGGAGAAGCTGAAATCACCGAGGTTCGCATTTCGAGTAAAGTACCGGGTCGTATTGCCAAATTCTTAGTAGATGAAGGTGATTTTGTGAAAAAAGGGGATACGGTGGCTATTCTCAGCATTCCAGACATCGACGCCAAGCTGTCGCAAGCGGATGCGGCTCAGCAAGGAGCTGAAGCCCAAAATAAGAAAGCGATTAGAGGAGCAAGGAGTGAACAAATTCGAGGGGCATTCGAAATGTGGCAAAAGGCCAAAGCCGGACTCGAAATTGCCAAAAAATCGTACGACCGCATTCAGTCGTTGTATGACAAAGGGGTCACTACTGCTCAAAAACGGGATGAAGCCGAGGCTAATTACAAAGCCTATGTGGCTACCGAGAGAGGCGCAAAGTCTCAATACGACATGGCTTTGAATGGAGCGGAGAAGGAAGATAAAGAAGCCGCAAGAGCTTTGGTGGAGAGGGCAAAAGGTGCCGTGGCCGAAGTGAGATCGTATGTGAACGAATCGTATGTGATATCCCCTATCGATGGCGAAATTTCGGAAAGATTTCCCCACGAAGGTGAACTGGTTGGTTCCGGAGCTCCCATCATGAATGTAATGGATTTGGAGGACAAATGGGGAACTTTCAACGTGCGTGAAGATCGCTTGCTAAATTTCAAAATGGATCAAGTGGTCACAGCCTTTGTGCCGGCATTGAACAAAAATGTTGAATTGAAAATATATTTCCTGAAAGACCTGGGTTCGTATGCTGCCTGGAAAGCCACCAAGGCTACAGGCGATTATGACCGCAAGACGTTTGAAGTGCGTGCCAGGTTTGTGAAAGAAAACAAGGATATTCGTTCCGGAATGTCGTTGGTAATTAATAATAAATGAGCCATTAGCCATTAGCTGTTAGCCGTTAGGATTGGCTAATAGCTCAGCTACCAACTAATAGCTAAAAACGATGCAATCAGGAATTCTTGCTGTCGCCCTCCGCGAAATAAAGCGCATTGCGGTTTCCAAAATATGTATTTGGGGAATCATTGTGGTGCCGATGCTTTCTACGGTGATTTTGGTCTATATGATGAGTGCTGGTTTGCCTCAAAAGATACCTATTGCCGTGGTGGACCAAGACAATACGTCCACTACGCGCGCTTTGGTGAGGCAGTTGGATGCGTTTCCCAAAACGGATATCAAGTTCAAAAGCCTTTCTTTTCGTGAGGCCCGCCTTAGAATGGAACGCTTCGAGGTGTATGCCATCTTGTCTATCCCGAAAGATTTTACGCGAGATGCCGTTAGCGGGCAGCAACCGAAATTGGTTTATTACACCAACAATGCTTTTTTTGCTTCGGGCAACCTCCTGTTTCAAGATTTGAAAACCATCAGCGTGTTGGCATCTGCTTCCGTTGGTCTGAAGACGGCCTTGGCAAAAGGATTTTCGGAAATACAAGTGATGCCGGTCTTGCAACCCATAACCATTGACAGCCATGTGGTGGGTAATCCTTGGGTGAACTATTCCATTTGTTTGAATACCAGCCTGCTTCCTTCTATTCTGCAACTGATAATCTTGATCTTCACGGTTTCGGCGTTTGGAAGCGAAGTGAAATCACGTCTCGGCAGCGAATTGATGCGGATTGGCAACAACAACATCGTTTCGGTGATTATTGGCAAAATGTTGCCCTACACGATTCTCTATCTGCTGGTTTCATTGGTGTTCATGTCGGTGTTGTTCTATTATGGTGATTTTCCTTTGAAAACAGGTTTTTTCCCGATGTTTCTCGCCTATTTGTGCCTGATTCTGGGCAGCCAAGGTTTGGGCTTGGTCCTGACGGCAGTGTTTCAAAACTACCGGATGGGACTCAGCATAGCCAGCCTGCTGGGGATGTTGTCATTTTCCATCACCGGATTTTCTTTTCCAGTGGAAGCCATGCATGCAAGCCTGCAAGCCTTGAGCTACATTTTTCCAATGCGCCATTTCTTCCTGATTTATGTGAATCAAGCTTTGGATGGTTTTCCAATTGGATATGTGGCCTATCATTTTGTGGCTTTGCTTGGTTTTGCTCTGCTTGGGCTACTGGTTTTTCCTCGAATACGGAGCTTTTTAGAATTCGATTACGAAGAATGATATGAGAAAACTATTAATCGACATATACTACGTGTGGCGAGAGGAAATCAAAGTTGTCTTTCGAGACCCGGCGGTTATTCTTTTTTTTCTGGTAGTGCCTGTTTTCTACCCGTTGGTTTACACCTCTTTCTATAACAACGAAGTGATGCGCGATGTCAAGGTGGTGGTGGTGGATGACTCCCGTTCTTCTTTGAGCCGTGAATTTGTTCGCAAAGTGGACGCAACGCCCGATGTGAAGATCGTTGGCTGTGCTACCGACATGCAAGATGCGCAAAAGGCGATGTGGCGTGGCGATGCCTATTCCATCCTTTATATTCCGTCAGAATTTAGCAAGAACCTCCATACATTCAAACAAACAAGAGTCCAGGCCTACTCCGAAATTAGGAGCATGTTGCTATACAAGGCACTTCCCTTGGCTGTCACGGATGTCTCGCTTGATATAGGAGCGAATATTCGGGTGGAGGATGTGGGGCATGGGAGTCAAAAACAGGATGAAAGCTCTATGCAGGGCGTTGTCAGCGAATGGATTCCTTTCTATAATACGACCAATGGTTTTGCGAGTTTCCTTATTCCGGCTGTGCTTATTTTGATTATTCAACAAACTTTGATTCTTGGCATTGGCACTCTGGTGGGTACTCATAACGATCGGAAAACGTTTACAATCGCCTCCCATGCACATATAGGCAAGAGTATCAATTCGGTGCGCCTGACGCTTGGAAAAGGCTTGGCGTATAGCCTTGTTTATATTGTAGTGAGCGTGTGGGTGTTGAGGGTCGCTCCTTATCTTTTCCACCTGCCGCAGATTGGCGAGCCGATGACAGTTGCGGTGTTTTTGATGCCTTTCTTGTTGGCTTCCACTTTTTTTGCCATGACGCTGTCTTATTTTGTATCCCAGCGTGAATTTGCATTTCTTCTTCTTGCTTTCACAAGCATCCTTTTTATTTTCTTATCTGGAATTTCTTGGCCTTGGACATCCATGCCTCCCGCATTGAAAGCCATTGCCGCACTGATTCCATCTACGCCAGCCATACACGGTTTTGTGAAGATCAACACGATGGGTGCTTCTTTTGAGGAAGTGTGGCCCGAATACCTCCAGCTTTGGGTGCAAGCTGTAGTTTATTTTATTTTGGCAGTATTTATGTACAAATGGTGGATTCGCAACTACGACCCCCAGTACGAGGGAAAACTTCCAGAGAAAGAGTAAATCAGTTTTCTTTGGTGGCTTTTAAGACTGCCTCAATGTGTTCCACTATTGTTGTTGGCTCAATCCAGTTCATGCAGGCATAATCTTTTCTGGCGCAAGGCTTGTTGCCATATACAGAGCATGGGCGGCATTCCAAATCTATCTGCACGGCATTCTCCAAGTCTTGTCCGAAACCATAAAAACCAAACGAAGGATGGGTAGCTCCCCAAATGGAGATAACGGGCGTTTCCACCAGCGAAGCCAAGTGCATGTTTGCCGAGTCCATGGATACAAGCGCATCCAAGGAGTGAATCAACAATAACTCTTCTTGCAGGAATAGCTTGCCCACCGTGCAGATTGTGTTCGGATATGTTTCGGCCCATTTTTTCAGGATGCGCTTTTCTTTGTTGCTGCCTCCAAAAAGGAACAGCTGGCTGTCGGGATTCGAACTCAGCATTTCAACCGCTTTTTCCATTTTTTCCAAAGGATAGATTTTCCCTTCATGCCTTGCAAATGGGGCGATGCCAATTCTACGTTTAGTCCCCTTTGGTCGCCAATCACCTAGAATGGAATAGTTGGCCTGTTTTCCTTCAAATAAGTTCTTAAAGGTGATGCCAAAATCAAAGCCCAATTCTTGAAATACCTGCTTGTATCGTTCTGTGGTGGAAATCAACGGCTGAGACGTGTCTTTACTTTGGATAAGTTTCTTTTTGTCACTCCGTCCTTTATCAATATGTGCGGTTTTTATTTGGGGGAATCCCAGTAGCGGCGAGCGTATAATTTTGGTACGGATCACATCGTGTGTGTCGGCAATGTGTGTGAAGTTTCGTTTCTTGATTCGCGTTTTCAATTTCAAGAGGCCTAGAATTCCCTTGTGCTCCTTTTGGGAGTCGAAAGTCATTGTTTCAATGTTCCTTGCCAACGAATTGAAAAGAGGCTCAAAGAGCTTTCTGGTCAACACGATAAATCGGCTGTCGGGATATGCCTGTGCCGCAGAATAAACAACGGGTACGAGCATCGCAACATCTCCAAAAGCAGACAGGCGGATGACAAGAACTTTAGCCATAGTAATATTGGAAATAGTGTAAGGTACGAGAAAGCGTTTGCCGGTGTCTGGCAAACGCTTGATGATGCTTGAATGGAGCGTTATTTCTTACCACCCACGTACAGGATCGGGTTCAGGTTGGGGTCGTTGTACATTTTCATTTGCTTATATACCTTCATGTATTTTTCGCCCTTTTCAATGTCCTGCAACAGTTCATCGATTGCCGTTGAGAGGTCTTTTTTCTGTTCCATGAGAATGTCTAATTTCTTTTGGCAAGCCTCTTTGTGGGCTTCTTCTGCATCTTCACGAATCACTTCCTGGTGCATGTGGTAAATTTTCAATGCCAAGATTGATAGCCGGTCTATGGCCCAAGCAGGGCTTTCCGTATTGATTTTGGCCGTTGGCAGAGGAGTTGCGTGCTTATAGGTGTCCAGGAAATAACTGTCTATCATTTCCACCATGTCGGTGCGTTCTTGATTCGACTTGTCGATCCGCCGTTTGATTTCCAAAGCATTCACAGGGTCGATGTTTGGGTCACGGATAATGTCTTCCAGATGCCATTGCACCGTATCAATCCAGTTTTTCAGATACAGAAAATATTCGATAGTCTGAAAGGTGTAGGGATTTTCGATGGGTGCATCCACATCGTCGTATTGGTGGTAGTCGTTGATGACTTTTTCAAATATAGGATTTGATAAATTGCTGAATGACATTGTTTCTATTATTTTTATGATTAAACAAATATATGAATAAGAATTTATCGCGGCAATTCAAAAAACAATAAAAAAATCCAAGTGGATAACGACGTATCGACTTGGACTTTTCCTTTTTCTGAAGGGTGGAAGACGGGGCTCGAACCCGCGACCTTCGGAACCACAATCCGACGCTCTAACCAACTGAGCTACAACCACCATATTTGTTTTGCGGTGCAAAGATACTCACTTTTTCCTTTTTTGCAATACTTTCTTGTAAAATTACTCCATCAAAAACGTGAAAAAGCGCAACGAGATATACCGCTGCGCTTTCTTATCAAATTTAGAATTTAGCTATATGCCTTAGAACCAATATACGTAAGCAAAATCCTGGCGGTGTTCCATGTCGGGATGCACAGGATAAGCTCTCAATGCAAATTTTGTAGAACCATTCACCGATGCTTCGTATTCGAGTTCGAAGAACAATTTAGAACCCTCTTTCCTTGCTAGTTGAAGAGGATTCGACGACAAGAATTTGTCGCTATTGGTTGCTGGGTCAAACTGTGTGAATACTAAGTCAATGCCCACATCACCCACAATGTCTTTTTTGTCGATGACGACTTTGCCTGTATATTTTGCACCTTCCACCAGATTAAGAGTGTCGTGGATCAATTCGGTGTCACCCTGAATAATTTCCACGGAGTCCACCGATAGCTTATACCATTTTGCGGCCGTGTCTTCCTTCCATGCCGCCAATTCCTTCGCTTTTTTGAAATTGTCGGCTACCACAAACTCATGACGTTTTTTCAACGGTCTGTAGAATCCTTCAATATAGTCGTCAATCATGCGTTTCGTGGTGTAAACGGGAGCAATTTTTGCGATTGAATTCTTCACGTAGCGAATCCATTCGGACGAAAATCCTTTTTCGTTGCGCGAATAGTACAACGGAAGAATCTCATTTTCGAACGTGTTGTAAATCAATGATGCATCCAATTCGTCCTGATAGCCAGTGTTTTCGTAAGTCTGCTTTTCAGTCAGACACCAACCAGCTTCCGCACGGTAACCTTCATACCACCATCCGTCAAGTACCGAGAAATTCAACACTCCGTTCATTTCGGCTTTTTCTCCCGAAGTTCCCGAAGCTTCCAGCGGACGAGTTGGCGTATTCAACCAGATGTCAACGCCCGAGATCAGGCGTTTGGCCAATTGCATGTCGTAGTTTTCAAGGAAAATGATTTTTCCAAAGAATTCGGGCCGCAACGAGATGTCGATAATGTGTTTGATCAGGCCTTGGCCGGCGCCGTCGGCAGGGTGGGCTTTTCCTGTAAATAGGAATTGGATAGGTCTCTCGGGATTATTTACCAGCTTGGACAAACGATCGAGATCTGTAAACAGCAAATGTGCGCGTTTGTAGGTGGCAAAACGGCGTCCGAAGCCCACCAATAACGCGTCTGGTTTAATATCTTTGACCAGGGAAATAACCTCAGATGGCTTGCGGCTACTCTTGTTCAAGCTTTCTCTGAGTTGATTTTTTACATAGTCGATCAACCTTTTTTTCAAGATAGAACGCACTCCCCATAACTCTTCATCCGGCACACGGTAAATGTCGTCCCAAATTTCGAGGTTGGATTGATCGTTCAGGAAGTTTTTGTCAAATGTCTTGTAGTAGAGAGTTTTCATCTCTTTGGCTGTCCATGTCGGCAAGTGCACCCCGTTAGTGACATGCCCTACATGTAGTTCTTCCGGGAAATAACCTGGCCAAATTGGCTGGAACATGCTTTTGGAGACAATTCCGTGAAGGTAGCTCACGCCATTTGCATGCAGGCAAGTGTTTAGTGCAAAGGCACTCATGCTGAACTTCTCGTTTGTTCCAGGATGTTCGCGGCCCATATCCACGAAGTCTTGCCAAGAAATTCCAAGGCGTGCGGGATAGCTTCCCAGATATTTTCCTAAAAGACCCTCGTCGAAATAGTCGTGGCCGGCAGGTACAGGAGTGTGAACAGTGTAAAGACCGGAAGACCGGACAACTTCTAATGCTTGGTTCAGGCTTAGTCCTTCGTTTTCAATCAGGTCAACCAAGCGTTGAACATTGATCAGGGCCGCATGTCCTTCGTTGCAATGATAGACATCTTTTTTGATGCCAAGCTTGTTCAACAGCAAAATACCGCCGATTCCCAACAAATACTCTTGTTTCATACGGTTTTCCCAATCGCCTCCATAAAGCTGGTGGGTGATGGATTTATCAAATTCACTGTTGGCATCAAAGTCTGTATCCAATAGGTATAAACTGATGCGTCCTACATTCACTTTCCAAACATGAGCATAAACGTTTCTTTCGGGATAGGGAACTTCCAGAACCAGTTGCAAGCCGTTTTCTCCCAAAACGGGTTCCAATGGTAGTTCGTTGAAATTTTGTGGCTCGTAGTTGGCAACTTGTTGCCCATCAGGAGAGATAGATTGTGTGAAATATCCGTAGCGATATAGGAAACCCACGGCCGTCAAGTCCACATGGCTGTCGCTTGCTTCTTTCAAATAGTCACCGGCTAAAACACCAAGACCCCCCGAATAGATTTTAAGCACATGGGTCAAGCCATATTCCATACTGAAATAGGCGATGGACGTTTTCGACTCGTCGGGCTTTTCGGCCAAATACGCCTCAAAATCTCTCACTACTTTTTTGATCTTGCCCATCAGGACATCGTCTTTCACGATTTCCTTTGTTTTTTCCAAGGACAAACTTTGGAGAAAAAGTACCGGGTTTTGTTTTGTTTCTTCCCACAGCTTAAGATCGATATCTTCGAATATCTCGATTGCTTCGTTGTTCCAAACCCACCATAAATTCTTGGCGATTTTTTCTAATGGATGTAATTCTTCCGGGAGATTGGCATGTGTATATACATTTCTCCATGAGGGCGAATTAGAATAGCTTGCTTTAATTTTCATATCTTAGCATGTTAGTAACGTGAGTACTTAAAACAATAGGTTTGTGCAGTGCTTTATATGCCTTTAATCTAGAGTGCAATTATACTCTTTTTTTTGCAATAGCCAATGCTTCTTCATACGTTTGTAGGTAAAATTTAATGAAATGCTTCCAATCTGCTAATTTTGACCGTTCCGTGGCGGCCTGCCTCATCTTCTTTTCTTGTTCATTGCTCTTCACCGAAACTTCAAAGATTAAATCGCAAATGTCTTGTGCAACGTCGTAATAGTTGTAGTCGTCGCGATGAATGACCTCCACCCCATCATCCAGGCCTTTTTTATCGCCGATTTTCTTGTTCCACAAACCGAATCCGGCAAGGGTGGTGGTGATTGTTGGAACAGAAAAAGCGATGCTTTCATGGGGCGTGTATCCCCAAGGCTCGTAGTAAGACGGGAATGCGGTTACATCCATTCCGATAAGCAAGTCGTAATATGTTTTGTTGAAAATACCGTCTTCTCCTGTCAAATAGGAAGGCACAAATATCACTTTTACCCGTTCTTCGGCAGAATTCTGAAAGCCTGAGGCCGCAATTTGTTTGAGAACATTGTCTTCGTGGATGTTATGAAGCCAATGTGTGAGGAAAGGGTGTTCCAATGGCCCACGTACAACTTTGTGGCTGAGGCGTTCGACCAAATCGGCACGAGGTTCTTTCATCCAGGCGGGTACCATGATGAATGCAACGACGTCTTTCTTGAGCTGCTTGATGTGTCTCAATTTATTGAGTGCTTCTATGAAAACGTCAATACCTTTGTTTTTGTATTCGTATCTTCCACTTGTTGCCACCAGCACCGCATCATCATCAATCTCATGGCCAACAAGTTTTTCGGCGACATTAATCAGGGAACTCCTTGCTTCGCTTCGCTTCTTGGCGTATTCTTTGCCCTTGGGAATCATGTCTTGCTCGAATCCGTTGGGAGTTACGATGGGGCGGCGTTCGAGTAGTTGGGCGCATTCGGTTGCGGTAATGTCGCTCACGGTGGTGAAGCAATCCGCATTTTGAGCTGCTATTTTCTCAATGGAATGTTTAGCTACCATGTTTAGTTCTCGGGCCATTTGGTCGCCATTGTAAGCCGAAAGATAGTTGTAGAGTGGCTTGTTGTTGCCCGCAATGGAACGCCCGATAGATGTGGCATGCGTGGTGAATACGGTCGCCACTTTGGGTAGGAAATGTTTTACATATAGCAATCCCATGCCCAACATCCATTCGTCAAAATGGGCAACTACGTTGTTATTGATAAGGCCATGAAACTCATAAAAACTTTTTATTATGCATCCAGTAGAATAGGCAAACATGCAAGATTCGTCGTAATCTCCATAAGCAAACAGGGAATCCACTTGAAAGTCTTCCCACATTTCAGCGTAAATTTCTTCTTTCCGCAAAAAGAAATCTTGGAAATCCACAAGGATGACTATGGGCTGTCCCTCAATGTCCCATCTGCCGATTCTCAATTTGAGCGCGTCTTGCTTGTGGGCATGTTCTTTCCATTCTGAAAACAATTCGTAGTCCTCAATAAACCAAGGGCTTTCGCTTTTTTTCCAAACATCAGGACCAATAAATAGAAGATGCTCTCCGTATGTTAGTTTTAATGATTTTGCTTTAGATGCTAACACGGTGTAGATTCCCCCCACTTTGTTACAGACTTCCCAGCTTGCTTCAAACAGATAATCAGATGTCTGTGCTTTTGATTGGCTCATAGAATTTTTTTTATAATACTCAGATCTTACTTTAAAAGACAAAGATAAGATAACTAATTTCAAAAATAAATTGTCGTGTTTTTTTAACGGAAAATATACCCAATAGCTTAATTGCTAAAAGCTATTAGCTTCAGCTTAGATATATCATTCCTATCACTTAATAAGGAAAACAGGCCAAGTATGAAGAGCGGAAATCGAGGGGACAATTTAAAATACAATACAATAATCAAGAAACTTACCTTTTCCAAAATGCTGGCATAAACAAGGATAAAACCGTAAAGATTTCCAGCCTACCCACCAGCATCAAGAAAGAAAGATACCATTTGGAAAATTCCGGAATATCCCCAAAATGACCGTTTGATGCCAATGTGCCTAAGCCTGGGCCTACGTTGCTAATACATGAGATGGCGGCACTGGTGGACTCCTCAAAATTCATTCCGGTGAAGCTCAGCACGATAAAGCTCATAACCAGGATGGTGAGGTAGAGAAATATAAAAGCTAAGATTTTTGTCACCACTTCATTGGACACTACATTGCCATTGAGACGTACGGGCAGAATGGCGTTGGGGTGAACTTGCCGCTTAAATTCATTGATGGCATTCTTCGAAAGGATCACCATCCGCACAATTTTCAATCCGCCAGATGTGGATCCGGCAGAAGCGCAGAACACCATCAGCAGGTACATTAGCATGGCGTATGGAACTCCCCATAGGGTGAAATCGCTTGTTGAAAAGCCCGTTGAGGTCATCACTGATATAACCTGGAAGAGCGATGTCCGGAAGGAAGTTTCCACCCCTTTCACTAAGCCCGAACTATAAAGCCCCGCTGCAACGAGTAGCGTGACAATGGCAAACACCAGCAGATACCACTTGAACTCTTCGTCCCGCAATATCTTTTTGAAGTTTCCCTTGAACAGGAAATAGATCAAGCTGAAATTGACTCCGCCGATAAACATGAACAAGCTGATCACATACTCCACATAGGCTGAGTCCCAATAGGCAATGCTTGCTTGCTTGGTGGATAATCCGCCAGTAGAAACGGTTGTCAAGGCATGGCATATCGAGTCGAAGAGGCTCATCGGTCCCAACCAGAGCAAGAAGATCAACAAAAACGTTATGATGAGGTAGATAACCCAAAGGCGTGAAGCGGTCTGTTTGATTTTCGGACTAAATTTATCTTTGGATATCCCCGTGACTTCGGAGTTGTAGAGGCTGACCGCATTTCCGCTCACCATGGGGAGCAGCAACAACGCAAAAACGATGATACCGATCCCTCCAATCCATTGTGTGATGCTCCGCCACAACAAGAGACCTTTGGGGACATCGTCTATGTGCCGCAAGATAGTCGAACCCGTAGTGGTGAATCCCGACATGGTTTCGAAAAATGCGTCGCTCCATCGGGGAATCACACCGCTGTAGTAGAATGGGAGCATCCCAAACACCGATAGCAAAACCCATATCAGGGTGACGGTCACGAAGCTTTCCCGTTTGCTGGTTTTCTTTTGAATGTCTTCGGTGCCAAATATGCGTAAAAAAACGCCGCACAAAAGCGTTATGGCGCTGCTCGTGAGGATCACGTCGCCGCACTCTTCCATGTAGTAGAACGAAACCACGGAACAGACCATCATGAAGAGCGACTCGATGATGAGGATGAATCCCAAGATTCGGAGAACAAACCGTATATTAAAGTTGCCTATCATTCCCTGAATATTACCCAAATAATTTTTCTGCATTTTTGAGCGCATCATCCAAACAGAATACCACCACGTGGTCGTTGGCTTGTATCAGCGTCTCGCCATCAATCATCATCGCTTTTCCGTCGCGGATGAGTCCTCCTAGCGTGATGCTTGCCGGCAAGTTAAGGCTCTTGACGGGCTTCTTCGTAATCCGGGCATCTTCCCTGACCACCATTTCGGCGACCACGGCATCTGCAAAAGAGAGACGCTTGGCACTTGAAACATCTGCATCCAATAAGAACCGGAAAATATTGCTGGCCGCAATGATTTTTTTATTGATCACAGCTCCAATGTCGAAACTCTCGGCCATCGGGATGTAGTCCATGTTTTCTATCTCCGCCACCGTCCTCTGCACGCCAAAACGTTTGGCCGCCATACACGACAAGATATTCACCTCGGGACTTCCTGTCAGGGCCACAAAGGCATCCATCTCTTCAATTCCTTCCTGAATGAGGAAGTCGGTGTTGCGTCCGTCTTCGTGATAAATCGTCACATTGGAGGGCACTTTTTCCGCCAATTTTTGGCATTTATCCATAGCAGGTTCAAGGAGTTTGATGCGGATGTTATCTGGCAGATATTGGGTGGTCCGGATAGCGATTCGGCCTCCTCCCATAATCATCAGGTTCTTTACTTCGAACATCTTTTTGCCCGTAATTTTTGGTATTTCGTTCACATGATCTTTGGTAACGGCAAAAAACAGGAGGTCGTTGGCCAATATTTGGTGTGAGCCGTTCGGGATAATTGTAATGTTGTTCCGTTTGATGGCCACCACGTGGTATTTCTTTTGGTCGGCATTCAGTTCGGATAAGTATTTGTTGACGATAAAAGCATTTTCACGCACTTTCACACCGACTAACACCATCTCGCCCCCGCATAGCTGGAACCACAACCTCGCCCAAGGATGGCGAATGGCAGACACAATTTCTTTGGCGGCAAGCATCTCGGGGTAAAACATGGCATGGACACCTAATTTTTGAAAAACTTCGGCATTCTTGGGCAACAAGTATTCGTAATTGTCGATTCGGGCAAAAGTTTTCTTGGCTCCCAAAAAAGAGGCTAACATGCAAGAATTAATGTTGGCTGACTCTTCGGGTGTCACAGCCACAAAGAGGTCGCATTTTTTCACCCCAGCTTCGGTCAGGTCGTTGAGGGAGGTGGCAGAGCCAACCATGGTCATTATGTCAAACGAGGCTACATCTTGTTTGAATCGCTCCCTGTCTTGATCGAGCAACACAATGTCATGGCTCTCAGAAGAGAGAAGTTTTGCCAAGTGGGTTCCCACTTCACCAGCACCAGCTATGATGATTCTCATACGAAAATAATTGTTTTAAGGGCTATATTCTTTGAACGTATTTCATGAACTTCTACTTTCTCCATTGCTTGATACGTTCATCGGATTTTGGGGGAAATATGAATTCCTTATTTGTCTTCCTGAAAAGTTATTGAAACTTTTTTTTCGCGTAATACGGCATCGGTCTTGCCTACGGAGTTGTTTTTCGTCAGCATTTGCAATAACTTTTGGTAAATGCCTTCCTGATCTATACCACAAAGCTTTGTTAATTCAGGGATTGACCCATGGGTGACAAAGCTGTCGGGAAGTCCTATTCTTTCCACATCTATATTGTTGAACTTATTGTCGGCAAGATATTCCAGCACTGCGCTGCCCAATCCGCCCGTTACCACGCCGTCTTCCACCGTCACGATTTTGGAATGACGGGAAGCCACTTCGTGCAATAGCGCGGTATCGATGGGTTTCAAAAATATCATGTCGTAGTGTGCCACCGAATGTCCTTCGGCTTCCAAACGCTGAATAGCAGCTCCTACTTGAACTCCAATGGGACCTATAGACAACACCGCCAAGTCTTTGCCTTCGTTCAATTTTCGGCCTTTGCCGATTTCGATAGATTTCATTTCGCATTGCCAGTCGATCAAGCTACCTTCTCCTCGTGGATAGCGGATAACAAACGGCTGATTAGCATTGTAAGTGGCCGTGTACATCAGGTGGCGCAAATAGTGTTCGTTGATAGGTGACGAAATAATAAGATTCGGCACGCAGCGCATGTAAGCCAAATCAAATGCCCCGTGATGGGTAACGCCATCTTCTCCAACCAATCCGGCTCGGTCGAGGCAGAACACAACGTGAAGCTTTTGGATCGCCACATCGTGGATCACCTGGTCGTAAGCCCGTTGCATAAAGGAGGAGTAGATGTTGCAAAATGGGAGCAAGCCCTCTTTGGCCAATCCGGCAGAATAGGTCACCGAATGCTCTTCGGCTATGCCGACATCAAACGACCGTGAAGGAAATTCCTTCATCATATAAGTCATGGAACAGCCCGTTGGCATCGCGGGAGTGATCCCCACAATGGTTTCATTTTGTTTGGCCAACTCCACCAAGGTCTTTCCGAACACATCTTGAAATTTCGGAGCGCAAGGGCCCGATGAACTTATGATTCTTTCTCCGGTTTCTTTGTTGAACTTGCCGGGTGCATGCCATACGATGGCAGACTTTTCGGCCGGTTCGTAACCTTTTCCCTTCATGGTGCAAATATGCAGGAGCTTAGGCCCCTTCATATTCTTGATGTTCCTCAAAATACGGATAAGGCCTTTCACGTCATGTCCATCCACAGGACCAAAGTACCGGATATTTAATCCTTCAAAAATATTGTGTTGCTTGGAAATAATCGCTTTCACGCTGTTGTTTAAGCGCAAAATGAAATTCTTTCCTCCCTCCGTAATCAGTTTCTGACGCTTAAAATGTTGATACACATCGTAGCGAATCTTGTTGTAGGTGCTAGATGTGGTTAGTTTTACCAAATATTCGTTGAGTCCGCCCACATTGTTGTCGATGGCCATGTCGTTGTCATTGAGAATGATGAGCAGGTCGTTTGGCTGTGAGGCGGCGTTATTCAGTCCTTCAAAGGCAAGCCCTCCGGTGAGCGATCCATCTCCGATGACGGCCACCACCCGGCGGTCATTTTCTTTTTTTAGTCTAAAGGCCACTGCCATCCCCAGAGCCGCCGAAATCGAGTTGGAGGCATGCCCTGCGATGAAAGCATCGTATTCGCTTTCTTCCGGATTCGGGAATCCGGACAATCCTCCAAACTTGCGGTTGGTGTCGAAGGAGTCTCTTCTTCCAGTCAATATTTTATGACTGTAAGCCTGATGCCCCACATCCCACACAATCCGGTCAAGCGGTGTATTGTAAACATAATGTAGAGCTACAGTAAGCTCCACCGTACCCAAACTGGACCCAAAGTGTCCGGGATTGGTACTCAGTTTATCGATCAGAAATGTCCTCAAATCGCTACAAACTTCGGGTAGCTGATCTTCCCCGAGTTTTTTTAAGTCAGAAGGACTGTTTATATTTTCCAGTAAAGACATAGTTTACAGATGATTCATCTTCTTTTTGTGAAAAAATTCGCCGGAAGAAAATGTGGACAAAATTAAAAAACAAAAACGTTTTTTCCTACTCGTTAGGCTAATTTATATACAAAAGGGAGAATGAGAGTTAACAATACAGTTTGAATATGATTATTGACTTAAATCACGGTAATTTCCGTTTAAATAATCTCCTTGATGGCGGGGTTTAGCATTGTTGATTTCAGATACTCGTATTCCCGAAGGAAACATTCCCCAAAAATAGTTGAATGTATTTCGTCCTCAATTTGTTTAACTGTCCAAAATTTTCCTTTCAGCATGCTAATGTTTTTTATTTCATCAGCCGAATTGATTAGGGAAACATAAAACAATACCAGCCTTTTGGTTTCACTATTTTCATAGATGTATTTGAGCTGGAAAGTATAGGGCAATGCTTCTCCTCCAAGTTGTTTGGCGATGCTGTTGCGGGCTGCCAAATTTAGATCGTGCTTGAAGAGCATGTATTTCTCGAATGGATGATCCAGGCAACCGGGCTCAAAGGTCGAATCTTCGGGCCTCTTCTGCAAATAAATGCTGTGGTTGCATACCAGTGCTATGCGGATGACGGGATGCAAAAATCGATTTTTCATCCTGAATGAGACCGATTTGGCTACTTTTCCAATCACGCGGCCTTGCTCGTTGACAACAGGAAGCCATTCTTCTTTAAAAAAACGGGTGCTGAGCGATCGAAGCATGAAGCTTTCATAGCAGACAAGGATGACGATAATAGTCAAAGGGGCAAAAACATAAATGGCAAAATCCCAACCATCGGAACCATAACTATGGATCAAAAAAGAATAGGCAAGCACAACAAACAGGTGCAGTGTGAAAAGACGCTCGGATATACCCATTGTCGAAAAAATCTCCTGCAGCAACGTTTTTTCCCGGATATCGATTCTTTTGAAGTAGCGGTTGGCAATATGTTTTTTACCTCCACGAATCACAAACAGTGTCAACACCATCCATATTTCGCATATAATCATGTAGTTGTGAATGTTTATCTCTTGCACGGGAGCCAGAAGGGCAAATATGCAAGTCAATACCAGGGGCACCATCGATACGATTGACATCAACCAAAACACCGTTGTCTTTAATACAAAGCGAAAAATTGAATCTAGAAGCAGGCTCAACAAGGTCGAAGCTAATATGGCAATGATCAAATTGACCGAATTCGCATTCAAAAAAATAAATACCCCTATAGGCAAAAAGCCTAAGGCGGGATTCATAGTGTATTTTCGAAATCCCCTAATTAACATAATTTTGTTTTTGAATCAACAGAGAATCGTAACCAAAAGTATTCATCTATATATTTGTTCTTTATGCTTAAGGAAACGGCTCTGTGTGTCTTCGTTCTATTTTTACTTTATACAACGCTCAGGTAATTTTTTTGTTTATTGGTGGGCTATTTTTATGTTTGCCATTGGCCGGACGCAAATGGGCAAAGCACAAAAAAAATCTTGGATTGAGAAACCCAAGATTGTATTTGTTGATTAAAGGTTGTCATTGTAAAACTGGATGATCTTTTCGTATAAATACCTTCGTGAATCTCCCCCCCGGATCGAATGGTCTTTGTCGGGAAAGACAAACATCTCGAATTGCTTGCCGGCATTGATGAGAGCCCGCACATATTCCAAGGTGTTTTGGAAATGGACGTTGTCATCGGCTGTGCCGTGAATCAGCAACAGTTTCCCTTGGAAGGTGTCCGCATAAGTGATGGGCGAACCTTCGCGGTAGCCGGCTTCGTTTTGCTGGGGTGTGGTCATGAAACGTTCAGTATAGACCGTGTCGTAGAATCGCCAGTTGGTGACCGGCGCAATAGACACGCCCGCCTTGAACACGCCATTGCCGCGGCCCATGGTCATCAGCACCATTTGTCCGCCAAAACTCCAACCCCAGATGGCTATGCGGGATGGGTCGATGTAGGACAATTTGCCAAGTTCGTGAGCGGCAGCAATCTGGTCGTCAGATTCCAACACACCCAATTTCTTGTACGTCTGTTTGCGGAATTCTTCGCCGCGCGCACCTGTGCCACGTCCATCCACACAAGCCACAATGTAACCTTGCTCCGCGAGGTAATGCACCCAATCGATGCCATAGCTATCAAGCACTTGCTGCGAATTGGGGCCGCTGTATTGCACCATCACAAGCGGATATTTCTTGGATGGATTGAAGTTGGTTGGTTTCATAATCCAAGCGTTCAGGGCTGTACCGTCTGCTGCTTTCACCGTGGTGAATTCTTTTGTTGGAATGATGGTCGATTTGAGCGTTTCCTGCAAGTCCTTATTGTCTTCCAGCACACGCAATTGTTTCCCATTGGCATCGTTCACCGTCACCACAGAAGGGGTGTTGGTATTGTTCCAGAAATTGACGAAGTATTTTCCGTTTTCGGCAAAGGTGGCACGGTTGGTTCCTGCCTGTGAAGAAAGTTTCTCGGGAACACCTTTCACCATGTTCAATTTGTATATTTCGCGGCGCAAGGGGCTTTCGCCTGCGGCTTGATAATAAATGGTCTTCGTGGTGGGATCAACGGCAAGCAAGTCTGTGACATCGAATTTGCCTGTGGTCAATTGTTTGTCGAGGACGCCGGCATTGTTGTAGAGGTAAATCTGGTTGTAGCCGTCTTTTTCACTCACATAAAGGAACTGACCCGGAATAAAGCGGATTAATTTCAACAACTGTGAATCCACAAAGTACCTGTTTCTTTCCTGCAACACAGACTTGGCTACCAATGAACGGGGATTCACCATGTACATGTCGAATATGTTCTGCTCCCGGTTGAGCGTCATCACGGCCAGTGTCGGCTGGTCTGGGAGGAATTGGATCATCGGGATGTATTCCCATCCGGAAGAAGGGAGATTTACCGGCTTGGTGGTTTTTGCTTCAATATCGAATATCTGGCAACTTACTTTCGAATTGGCTTCCCCGGCTTTCGGGTATTTGAAAGATTCCAAAGTAGGGTAGAGGTTTCCCTGGTATTTCTGGAAAGAGAATTCGGGCACTTCCGACTCGTCGAAACGCACAAAGGCCAACAACGTGTTGTCGGACGAAAAGTCCATGATGTGTGTGGTCTCAAATTCCTCTTCATAGACCCAGTCGGTGGCTCCATTGATGATTTTTCCGGCAACCCCGTCTTTGGTGACTTGCGATTCGGTGCCAAAATCGAATTTTACCAACCAAATATTGTTGTTGCATACATACGCCAGCATTCGCCCGTCTTTCGAAAACACGGGAACCGACTGTTTCTCTTTTTTGTCGGTGAGTTTGCTCACCAAGTTGCGGCGGATGTCGTAGTAATAATAATCGGCTTTGTAGGAGCGGCGATAGACATACTCCGTGTTGCGGTACACCAACAACCGCTTTTCATCGGGACTCATCACGAATCCGTCGAATGAGTCGAAGTTGCATTCGCGGGCGCGCTTCACATTGAAAACGGTGTCCACGGGGATTCCTGTTTTGAAAGCATATTTGACCACCAAGGTGTTGCCCGGGTCGCTCTTGTAGAAATATTCACCATCGGGTGATGAAACTATATCGTCCACCCCTTTTTGGGAAAATTTTCCGGACGTAATGTCTTTTAATTGCAGTTGTTGCGCTTGCATGGCTTGCCCCAAAAGCAGCAAGCTAAATGCAATCAGTTTAATTTGTTTCATTTTCACTTAATCTTTTCCTCTGATAATAAGATGCCACTAAGATACAAAATAAGGGCAATATGATTTAATTTTCGCAAATTTATTGACAAAATTAAACGGATTCGTCTGCCCCGACCTCCAGTAGAGGGGATGGCTTCCGTCGGCTGTTGCGTGGCAAGCTCACTTTCTTTGCTTAGCAAACCTACCTCTTTCAATCGCTGAAAAGGAGGGGGAGGGTTAAGGTATCCAATATCCACACTAAGCGACTTGGCACTCCATCCGCCAGGGGATAAAGATTTGTATTTTTATTCTAAACCCCATGTATTTATGAATAGAAATACATTATTTCGTGCTTATGGTTAGGATACAGCTACCATACAGGAACGATACAGGAACCATAGAGCTACCCAATACGGAAAAACAAGGATACGCATGAAAAAATATACAAGCATGGGCTTGTGGATATGCAATAAAAGGAACAAGGAGGAACGCCATTTTCGTATCTTGCATGCGATGCTTCAAATCATTATAAGGTGAGTTCGGCAGATGTAACGGAAACCACGGAATGTAAATTGGACACAGTGTTCACGGAGTAGCACGGAGTTACACAGAGTAAATAAAGAATCCTTTGTATCGATTTTCTCGCCTCGTCGGGTGTGATTTAGCTCCGTTGATTTTCAATTGCAATCACACCCTATTAACTATTAAAATTTTTGATCCGCTATTAGACTTTTTTATGTACAGTAGGTCAAAAATGTTATACAGTAGATCAAAGGTCTCGTACAGTAAGCCAAAGTGACATCGCAGTAGACCAAAGTAGAGTCACAGTAGGTCAAAAATGTTGTACAGTAGATTAAAGGTCTGGCACAGTAAGCCAAAGTGACATGGCAGTAGGCCAAAGGGCTACCGGAGTAGATCAAAGGGCTGGCGCAGTAAGCCAAAGTGACATCGCAGTAAGCCAAAGGTCTGACGCAATAAACTAAAAGTCTTATTCAGGGAGTATTTACGTAACCTTGCCTTATCTATTGTTTTTTTGAAATTTCCCGCCAAATGTATTCCCGAGAGGGAAATAACCAACTTCTTGCATTATCTGGATTTAGACAGATAAAGAGACCCCTCGACAACTTGAATATTTAACGTGAGTTCGATATAAGAATTATGTTTTTAGCTATCCTGGATATGGTTGAGGAGAATTATCCTATTTCCCATATCGAACCATGCCACATAGTGGCATCCTCTTAATAACCCTGTGCTCACGCACAGGGAAAGGAATCCGGGGTTGATCCTAAGCCACGTCAGTGGCGACATTGTTCGGGTACACCGAAGCCGAACCGGATCATCCCCAAGATAGTTGTCGCCGCTTTGCGGCTTGCCGTGATAGAATCTGCTAAACTTATTCTTGGCGAAACGCCCCTCTCGTTATAGCCTTTAGATCGAACTCACGTTAATTAGGCAAAATGAAACAACTCCCTGTAGCTTCTTTGTTCCATGCTAAACGAAAACTAAATTTCCCCTGATTCTCTCTCACGTGCGTTACATGATAGCCTGAAACATCTGTGATGTTTTATGAATTTTATACAAGTTACTTCTTTATACAAAGTTGCTTGAAAGTTTAGAATTGAGCATCTATGTAAAGTATTTTTGTTGCTTATCTCTCTGAATGCGTGTTTTCTTGTGTAGAATAGCGAGGCTTTGACTATACCTTAAATAAAATGATTCTGATTAGTGAAATATTTTTAATAAAAAATGTATTTAATAAAAAGGAATAAATATATTTGCGAAATGGATGCTCGGTACTGATTTCTTTTGGTATAAATGCCTTTTAGGATGTAGATTATAGGGAAAATCAAAAGTAATGAGGATTTGGAAGGCAATTTTTTTGACAATTGGCAGTAGTATTTACAGGAGTAAACCAATGAAAATTTATGCCCATATCACAAAGAAAGAATTCGATCTAATAAAGAATCCATTGGATAAATTGGACTTAAATAATACGATAACAGGATTAACAGATTGTGTATGCGCCATAAACACAACGATCCAATAGATTGTAAATATATGATTTCAACGCATTCTCCATTTTTAGAAGATTGATATATGCGCTATTTTATGGCGTATATGCAGATTGAATGGCGTATATACAGATGTTATGGGCAAGCATAAAGATGACAACACGAAACTATAATATATATAATAACTGGTATTTGAACAAAATGTATGATTAGAAAAATTGGACTCTACTTTTTATCTCTTTGGCTACTTTTTGTTTTGATCATAATTATAACAGTAAAAGTACCTATCAGTTTTTCAAAGGATAGCTCTTTTGTTGGCTTATCCTTTTTACTATCAACCAATGTCATTCCTTTACTCTCACTATTAGCAATATTGATTGGAGTCATTTCATATTGGGATTTCAGATATCAGATGAAAGGAACACCTGAACTATCATTTAAAATTACTGAGATTGAAAACATAGACTATGAGCATTTAACTTTTCTTACAACATATATAATACCATTAGTTTGTTTTCAATTTGATAATTTCAAATACATTGTTGTTTTTGTTTTATTACTCTTAGTAATTGGTTCGATTTATATACGCACAGACTTATTTTATGCTAATCCAACCTTGGCTATCCTAAAATTTAGAATATATAAAGTAACGGGAGAATTTAGAAACGGAGAAGTTAGACAAAGTAGAATTCTAATTTGTAAGCAAAATCTAAAAAAAAATGACCGTGTCAAATATTTAAAACTCGATGAACGAATTTATTATGCCTCTAAAATAATTACTAATGAATAAACTAGAACTAAACAATGCTCTTGGATTTATAAATGCACCCCGGGGTGAATTGCAAATCTTACTTTACGCAAACCTTGAAGGTATAGATGAGCCAAAGAAATTGAACATTAAAGGTGAAGATTTACTAGAGTTAAGAACATTATTTGTGAATGCAATACAAACATCCATAATAGAAAAGGATGATTATGTTGTTTTACCTCTTTCAACAGCAGATGAACGTGGTAAATGCTTATATCAATATGATTTGGAGCTCCCACAAGAATTACAATTACTAGAGAATGTAATAGGTAATGATAATTTACAAAATTTCAACTTTAATAATAACCAGTTATCAGGTATTGACTCTTTAATTATCGTCTTAGCAGATGATATTAATGAGATTTCTTTATTTAAAAAGCTTTCACCAGTTGAAGTAGTTGGAAGAGGCGGTTATATGCTATGGAAATCCAATCAAATACTTGAAAGATTTAACGACCAATTATTGAGAATTAGTTCAAAATTTCAAATCATTAGAGTCTCAGGTGAACTTATCGTCATTGATTTAAATGCTATTGAAAAAAGTTTTGGATTTTACGATGTTATAACCAGGGAAGCAACTGCAAGTCTTTCTGTAATTAACAATA
Organism: Bacteroidales bacterium UBA1309; assembly: GCA_002307185.1. GTDB lineage: Bacteria > Bacteroidota > Bacteroidia > Bacteroidales > Dysgonomonadaceae > UBA1309. The sequence goes on along the minus strand of DBTT01000004.1, from coordinate 17,606 downwards.
TGCAAATTGTTTCTAATATTAATAGTTTGGAAGAATTAGTTAGTAATGTTAGTTTTGCAAGAAAACTAACAAAAGTAGCAAAGTCTTCTCCTGTCATAAAACACAATATTCCAAATGCAAATATTATTGCGTTTGCAAAGTCTCATCCGCTTACAAAAAAGAAAATAAAATTTAATGAAGATGAAACAAAGTTTAATTTGGACACCCGTGTTTCTAAAGATTTGTTTATAAAAATTTTAAATGACGATTTACTAACATCTGAGCTTACTAAATTATATTATGACAGTTTAGCAAAAGATGGTATTGAAGTTGAAAGTGAACCAACAATTGACAACAATGAAGCTTAATTGCTTAATAATGAATAATAGATAGATAAAAAATGCCAGCCCATAACATTGTGTACCATTAATGGCGGGTGAAGCATGTTCCGCAAGGTTTATTTTCCGCATTAGCCAACTAACGGTTTGAAAGGAGATTCGCCCGCAAACCGCCACTAATGCTACACTACCCGTTATGGCCAATTATAAAAAAGAAGACAGAGCTATTGGCTAAACGAAATAAATTCCATACTTTTGGACAAAAATAGTCCAAACACTATAAAAATATGGAAATAACTTTCGGTGAGTACATTAAACAACGTAGAAATGAATTGGGTTACCCATTGCACAAAGTTGCAAAACAAATTGACATTGATACCTCAACTCTTGGGAAAATTGAAAAAGACGAGAGAAGTATTAATATTGAAAATTTAGAAACTCTTTCTTCAATATTGCAGACAGATAAAAAAACTCTATTAAATTATCATTACTCTACAAAAATCGCTAATGAATTAAAAGAATATCCTGGATATAAAGAGGTTCTAAGTATTGTTTGTGACCAACTTACATTTTTAGCCTCGAAACAACAAACAATAAAGTTTACACAAGACTGGAGAGAAAAAGAGTTTTCAAATCCAAATGCTATTGTTCGAATCGGAACGATGTTTTCAGGGATTGGCGCAATTGAATATGCATTTAGAAGATTGAATCTAAAAACAAAAATTCAGTTTGCAAGCGACAATGATAACTCTGTAAAACAAAGTTATTTTGCTAATTACAACATTTCGGAGAATAATTGGTATAACGATGTAAGGGATATTGATGGGAAAAAATATTTTGGCAAATTAGATATTCTAGTTGGTGGAAGCCCGTGTCAATCATTTTCAATGGTAGGTAAGAGAAAGGGATTTGAGGACACAAGAGGAACATTATTTTATGAATTTGCAAGGGTTGTAAAAGAAAGCCAACCAAATGTATTTATTTTTGAAAATGTAAAAGGACTTATTAACCATGATGGAGGTAATACTTTTGACACTATAAAAGCAACATTCGATGAACTCGGATATAGATATTTTTATCAAGTTCTTAATGCGAAAAATTATGGAATGCCACAGCATAGGGAAAGAATTTTTGTTGTTGGATTTAAAGACAAATCTGTTGATTTTCAGTTTCCTGAGCCAATAAGACTTGAATATAAAATGCAAGACTTTTTGGAAGATTATACAGATAGCAAATACTATTTGAAAGAAAAGGGAGTAAAATTTGTCACAAGTTCAAAAAACAGAAATAAAAGATACACACAAATTAACGGTGAAATTGCGCTTTGTCAAAAAGCAAATCAACAATTCAATTGGCATGGCGATTTTGTTTTTGAACAACAAGTAAAAAGTGAGTTTAATGAGTTTATTTTTGATGTTAATGAAGTTGAAGAAAAATACTATTTATCTGACAAAGTTCGTGATTATGTTTTAAGTCCCGGCACAAAAACATTTAAAACAACTATTAAAACAGATTTGGAAATTGCTAGACCTCTTTTGCAAAGTATGCACAAAATGCATAGAGCTGGTGTTGACAACTACGTTACTCATACCGGGAGAATTAGAAAACTAACACCTAAAGAATGTTTACGCTTAATGGGCTTTCGTGATGATTTTAATCAAGTTGTAAGCGATACACAATTATATAGACAAGCTGGCAATAGTATTGTGGTTGATGTTCTAATAGCAATTCTAAAACAAATGGATATAACTAAATATGTAACAGAAGAGAATGGAAATTAAACTTAACAACCAAGAATTTAACGTTCTTGACACAAAAGAAAAAATCACAATTGCTGATAGTTTTGTTGTTCGTCAAAACAAAATTGGTGGTGGAAACGGTGAAGCAAAACTTTATATAGGGCAAGACAATCAAGAGACGAGAAGTTTCTTCGGCAACAATGGTTTTGCAATTCCTTGTTTTTTAATTAAGCATGACCTTTTAAAATATTTAGAAGAAACTAAAGTTGAGTATTTGAAGCCAGAACAACCATACTTAAACAAAGATATTCTCCCTACACTTTGGAATGAACGCAAAGCAAAAATTGAAGCATTGCCTGAAAAAATTGAATTTGAAGTATTTGAGCAAACTCAAATTTCAGGATCAAGGGTTTACGTAAATTCTAGAGACAACGCTTATAAGATAATTCGTGAATTATCATTACCTAATATTACATTTATTTCTGTTATAAAGTTGCTAGACGAAAATGGTAAATTAAACTATTATTTTAGATTATTTGCCGACTATTTTGGAGAAGCTGAACACCCATATATTATCGAAAAAGAGCAAGAACAAATTGCAGAAGCAGAAATTGATAAAACTCAAAAAGCTCAATTATATCGAGCAAGAGTTGGACAAGGTGAATATAGAACCAAACTGTTAGAACAATGTCCATTTTGTCCGATTACGCTTGTTTCAGATGACCGTTTATTGACTGCAAGTCATATTAAACCTTGGGCGGTATCAAACGATTTTGAAAAAACTGACCCTAAAAATGGTTTTATGCTCACTCCCACTTTCGACCGTCTGTTTGACAGAGGATTTTTATCATTCACAAATGACAAAAAAACCATTTTATCTCCATTTTTATCAAACATGACATATTCCAAACTAGGAATTTCAGATAATAAAATCATTCCTCACTTACCAATTGATGGCAGAGAAGCATATTTGGAATATCATAGAAACAAAATACTGAAAAAATAATGCGACATAACACCCACTCTCAGCATTGCACTGAAATTCAAATCTTCAGATCCGACGTTGCCTTCTCCACTTCTATTGCCAAAAAACACGAAATCAACAGCCTATCGAGGATAAACCACAACACCCATATCCAGAACTACAAGGGCTATCATCTGCACCTCCCCAAAAACAGAATATCTTTGAGTTAAGCCCTCCTTACTCCATCTCCCCATATTCCCGAATCTTCCCCTCACAAATCCTCTTTGTAATATCCCGAAGCAACTCCACTTTAGGTAACAGAGCATCAATGTCTTCTTTCGTTACCACAAAATCAGGATTGTATCGGGCTTCCACGTACGCATCTTTGAGAAGGGTAAAGAGCCGTTTCTCTTCGGCGGTATCTCTCGGAAACACATTGGCTAATTCTGACGAATGTCCCTTGACGGATGCGGATAATTTGGCAAGGTTGTGCTGTTTGTTGTTTCTCAAAGTAAAAGCTAAGCGTATGGAATAGTAGAAGTTTTCAGTAGCCTGATGTAATTGAAAAGATGCCAATTTATAATTCTTCTTTGAATAGCAAAATTCTGTCACATCCAAAAATCCGTTTGCATTAGTAAACTTCTCATCAAAATACTCCTGAGCCTGTTGCTGTATCTCTTTGAAATTCAGTTTACGGCGTCTGGCTAATTTGAATTTACCGCTGTCGTAGAGAACAATCCCTTCCTGTTTTACTTGCGTGTAGAAGTAACGCCCTTCTTCCAGTTGGCGGTTGAGGGTCTTGATGTCGTCGTTGATAAACTGCACGGGTGTTTGGTGTTCAGGATCCTTGTAATACAGGTCGTCGATGTTGTCAAGCACGTTCCCCACTTTCTTGTCGGAAATGCCGCTTGTCACCACCAGGATGTCGTAGTCGGACATAAACGAGGTGGGGATGCCAAATTCGATCCGCTCGTCATGCTCCACAAACTTTCCCGTGGCATAGCTGCCGTAGAGGATCACCAATTCGGCCTGTGGCAGGCGCTTGTTGATCTCACGGACAAGAAAAATGAGGTCTTCCTGCTTTCTTTTGGGCAAATAGGATATCGATTTTTTCATACCGTGTGCTTTTGTTGTGGCAAAAATAATTATTTATTGCTGAACGGCAGTGCATTTTCCCGATCAATTTTAACTAAAGGTAGGTAAATAAGTTTTATATTTGCCCCCAATAAACTCCGTACTGTGATATTTACATGCCCGACACCCGGTTATGGACACGTAAGCCAAAGCACACAGACGAGCTTCCGACAATTTGGTTTAATCACTTCGGCTTGCCACACTTGGCAGGCTTAAACACGGACGTTTATGAATAGCAAAAACATTGATTTCAGGTACCTGCTGGACAAGGCTTGCGTGGCTTTTGGCGAAACACAGGGGCAGGTGATGTTCAGGTTCCACGATTTCCCGATCTGCCTCGTGCATTATCTGGACAAGAAAGAGTGCGTTGACTGTATAGAGATTAGTTTCGACAGGGAAAATGCCTTGGTGACTTATTATTTTGATAGAGGCGAGGTGAACAAGTCCGCCTTGATCACTTTCTTCAATGCGCTGGACCCAGACTTGTTTATTAATCACCTGACCGAATCCGGCTACGAATATTGCTACCGGAAGAAATATTGGTTGGTGGACGGGAAGTACTGCATCAAGTTGGACGAGAATAAATTCGGGACTCAGTTCTTCCTCTACCGGCTGGCGGATGCAAAATAAGGACGGTGGAAAATTCTCTGAAAACCTTCCTTCTCCCCCTCGTTTGCAACGAGGGGGAATTGGTAATGTGTTTGCAACGAAAAAAGAAAGTCTAAATTATTGGTAGCTACAAAAATCAGTACTAAGGCATTGTTTAGAACTATTTGATGCGAGTGGATGTTGCTGTCTTTGTTCTATAAACAAATAACCACTAACCCCTCGTTGCAAACGAGGGGGAGTGACTAGAGGTTGCTTATGTTTTTCTCATTATTAAGAGGTCACAAGGCATCATGATTAGTAGGTGAAACAGTACTTGGTATATTCTCTTTTTCCATTTGTTTGGTTCCCCATTCTCTCAAATAATTAATAAAAGGAATCAGCTCACCGCCAACTTCAGTTAGAGAATACTCCACCTTAGGCGGTACTTCGTGGTAAACCTTTCGGCAAATGAGTCCATCTGTTTCTAACTCCCGCAAAGTTTGCGTTAACATTTTGGTGGTTATATTGGTAATATGCCTTTTTAGCTCCCCATAACGTAAGATTTTATGCGTATGCAAATACCAGAGCAACCGCCCTTTATATTTTCCACCGATTCTTCCAAAGGCATAATCCACCGCACAAACTGGCTTTATTGATTCTTTTTCACCCATTTTCTCAAATTATATATGCTGATAATCAGCAATAGATTAGTTTTGGTAGCTAAGATACAAAATAGTATGTACTTGACAATAGGATATAAATAAACTAATTTTGTCCAAAAAAGAAATAGAATATGAAGAGAAAAACTGCCATTAAATTAGGTATCTTGCTAAGCGGAGTTTTTGCAATTCCAGCTTTGATGGGCAATACGATTCCCAAGACAAACAATAAACAGCCAAATTGCGGGTATATTAAGATGGATTGGGGTAAAATAGAGCTTTACATTTTTACGGACGGACACCTGCTGTTGGAAAATCCGCAACCCACCTTCGCCCCGCAAATCGACTCTGCCACCTTCAATTCAGAATTGCAGAAGCTACACCTTGGCAACAAAGAGATTGATATGGCCATCAATGTGATGGTTATCAAGACAAAGGACAAGACCATATTGATAGACTCTGGTATGGGAAATCATTTCGGAGGAAGCCAAGGCTGGTTACTTGAAAACCTACAGAATGCAGGAATCAGTGCGAATAGTGTCACGGACATTCTTATTACCCATGCTCATCGGGACCATATTGGTGGACTTGTCAACAAAGACAACGCAATCGTGTATCCGAATGCGCACTATTATATGGCAAAAGCGGAATACGATTTTTGGATGTCGGAAAACCCTGATTTCTCAAAGAGCAAGCTGACTGAACAACAGCAAAAGGGGACTATTGCATTCACCAAGAAAGTTTTAAGCTTAACAAAGGATAAGCTGAATTTATTTACCCCGGGCGACACTTTATTTTCCCTTATAAACACAGAGTTAGCGGCAGGCCATACGCCAGGCCATACGATTTACACCATTTCTTCCGAAGGAAAATCAATTAAAAACATAGTGGATGTGTTTCATTCCCCTTTGTTGATTACGAATCCGGAATGGGGTATCGAATTTGATGTGGATTTTGAACAAGGAATTAAGACAAGAACGAAGGTTTTGGAAGACTGTTATGCTAACAAACGATTAATCATGTCGTCGCATTTGCCGTGGCCAGGATTGGGTTACATCGACAAACGGGACAAATACTATTGGGTTCCGTTATATTATTCCACACCGAATGAAATAAAATTGTAAAGTGTGCAATAGTCTGGATTCAAATTTTCAGAATGAATATATTCTGACGCTATCCCTTTTCCCCCTCGTTGCAACGGTTACTTTATCGGGGGGCTTACACAACTATATGACGGAACTTATTTTCATTCAAAATAGTCTCACTAGAGAATAAAGCGCAGCTATCTAAAATTCAAATATATAAAAGAGTCTTTTAGGTTCGAATAGGAGAGTAATGTCCTTAAATCTAAAAATAACGTAAAAAAAAAGTTCTATCCGATGATTTTGGTAACTTTGCCGGTAATTATGAATAGCAAATTTCATTTTGAAATGCCCCCAATGAAAGGATGAAAAAGAAAATAGCTGACGCAATTCTCAAGTTTTTCAAATGGAAAGTGACAGATCGGGTGGGTTCCATTCCCAAATGTGTGATATGTGTTGCACCTCATACAAGCAACTTTGATCTCTTTCTTGGTCAATTAACTTATGCTCACCTGGGTAGAAAAGCCAGTTTTTTGATGAAAAAGAGTTGGTTCTTCTTTCCTTTAGGCAATTTTTTCAGGGCAATTGGCGGGATTCCTGTTGACCGTTCTAAAAACAATTCGCTGACACAACAAATAGCCGAAGAATTTGCCAAACGGGACGAGTTTCACATCGCCATCACTCCGGAAGGAACACGCAAACGAAATCCTGAATGGAAAAAGGGATTTTATTTCATCGCTTTGACATCGGGAGTTCCAATCCTTTTGGCCTCTATTGATTATGAAAGCCGTAACGTGGAGTTCCGGAAGTTGTTTATCCCCACAGGAAACTTTGATGCAGACATCGAAGAGATCAAAAAATATTATGCCGACATCAACGCCCGACATCCTGAAAAATTTGCATTGTAAGAACACTTAATAGTCTTCTTATGAGTTTATTGTATATATCCATTTTGCAGTACGACATAGCTTGGGAAAACAAAGAGGCAAATTTTGCCACAATCGAAAGGTTGTTTTCCGTCTCGGATCAACATCACGATGTGGTGGTTCTTCCTGAAATGTTTTCCACCGGATTTTCCATGCAAAGCAATTTGTTGGCAGAAGAAAACGCCGGCGAAACGATCACTTGGATTAAATCTTTAGCAAGAAAACACAACGCGGCGATTTGCGGGAGCTTTATTGCAAAAGAGAAGGGCGATTACTTGAACCGTGGTTTCTTCATCACACCCGATAGCGAATATTATTACGACAAACGGCACTTGTTCCGAATGGGGAGCGAGACAAAGCATTTTTCGGCAGGAAGCAGCCGTTTGATTGTCCCCTTTCGAGGATTTAATATTTGTCTGCAAGTGTGTTACGACCTCCGATTCCCTGTCTGGTCGCGCAATGTGGGCAACGAATACGATCTTCTCATTTATGTGGCCAACTGGCCTCAACCCCGAGCCAAAGTGTGGAATTCACTGCTTGTGGCTCGAGCCATTGAAAATCTTAGTTACGTGTGTGGTGTGAACCGTATCGGAACAGATGGAACAAAGTTGCATTATGTGGGCGATTCTTCCATCATTGATTATAAGGGAGATGTGGTTGTCCATTTGCCAGACCAAGAGAAAATTCTAACCGCACAACTATCCAAAGAGGCCTTGCAAACATTCCGTGAAAAATTCCCCGCATGGAAAGATGCCGATAGATTTGAGTTGCTCTGACAACTTTTCCTCAACGTGTGGTGTTCTAATCTTAAAAATTTTATCCTATGAAATACATCGGTCCACATGTCAGTGCATCGGGTGGTGTGGAAAATGCCCCTGAGAATGCCCACCAATTGGGAGCAACGGCTTTTGCCTTATTCACCAAGAACCAGAAACAATGGGTTGCAGCTCCTCTTACGGAGAAAAGCATTAACGAGTTTAAAGCCCGTTGCCAAAAATATGGCTACTCTCCCGACCACATATTGCCGCACGACAGCTACCTCATCAACCTTGGACATCCCGAAGAAGAAGGCTTGTCGAAATCCCGCGCGGCATTCATCGACGAAATGCAACGTTGCGAGCAACTGGGGTTGAACCGTCTTAATTTCCATCCGGGAAGCCATCTCAACAAGATCAGCGAAGAAGATTGCCTGAAGCGCATTGCCGAGTCCATCAACATCGCGCTGGATAAGACAAAAGGTGTATCTGCGGTCATCGAGAACACTGCGGGGCAAGGTACCAACTTGGGATTTCGTTTTGAACATTTGGCCACCATCATCGAACATGTGGACGATAAGTCTCGTGTAGGAGTCTGCTTGGACACCGCCCATACGCTGGCAGCCGGATACGAATTCCGCACAGAGGAAGACTTTAAGGAAACTTTCACTAATTTTGAAGCAATTGTTGGATTCAAATACCTGAAAGGGATGCACATCAACGATTCCAAAAAAGATGTGGGTACCCGAGTTGACCGCCACGACAGCATCGGAAAAGGGGTTATCGGCGAATCGCCTTTCGGTTTTATTATCAACGACCCCAGATTCGACAATATGCCCTTGATTCTGGAAACTCCCGATGAATCGATCTGGGCAGAGGAGATTAAATTGCTGTATTCGCTAACCAATTCGCCGATAAATGTTTAACTTGGAATAACGAATTTCTATTAATTCCGTTTAGGACTAAAAATAGCCTAGTATCCAGATCGTAATCCAATCTACGATCCGGATCTTCGGTTTATAGTATCAGGCATAGGCTCTTTTTATTTTTCCCAAAACTTATTATCTTCTGATAAAAAACAGTCGTTTGTCTTTAGGCGAACATCCCCATCCCGAATTTTCACAAAATGGGGTAGGATGATTCACCAACTTGACATGGAAACTTATCCCAATTTACACAAACCCCTTCACACCAACTTATCAATATCTTATTTTCATCTTATCGTCTTCGCTATGGTCGATTTCTATATTTGTGACTCTTTAATGAAGACATACTGTAAAAAATAATGAATTTAAAAAATGTTCTATCCACCACAGCTCTTGCCTGCATTGCCTCTTTCGGAAATCCGGCCATGGCCCAATATCCAGTAAAAATCCATTCCCACAACGATTACACTCGCATCGTGCCTTTTTATGAGGCTTATTCCCAGAAAATATATTCGATAGAGGTAGATATGTTCTATCGGGATGGGGAGTTTTACGTTAGTCACGACGAAGTGGGTATCCATCCCCAAAAGACATTCGAGGCATTGTACCTGCGCCCCTTGCTGTCGCTTTACGAGATCAATAAAGGAAAAGCTTGGGCGGATGCAGAACGCCCGCTACAGCTCGTTGTGGAAATAAAATCTGACAATACGGACGCATTTATGAATGCTCTGGTTGCGATTTGCGAGAAATATCCCGAAGTTTTTAATCCGAATACCAATCCGAATGCTGTGCATGTGGTTATTACCGGTCATGTTCCTGCACCGGACAAATTTTCGAAATACCCTTCCTATATCACTTTCGACGGAAGTTTGACCGAAAAATACAACGAGCAACAATTAAAGCAAGTAGCTATGTTTAGCGAAAACTTTCACAGCTTGTCCCATTGGAATGGCAAAGGGTCGCTTGTGGCTGGCGACAAAGCCAAAGTGATGGCAGCTATCGACAAAGCACACGCCCAGGGCAAGCCTGTCCGTTTTTGGGGAGCGCCCGACGGCATGACGGCTTGGAACACTTTCTATTGGCTCGGCCTGGATTACATCAACACCGACAAGGTGGAACAATGCGCCGAATTTTTCCGCGACTGGGAGAAAAAGAATTATCAGATTTCGGGCGCAAAAAAGACTGCCGCAGAAGAAATTGTGAAGACAGACCGCCTCGACAAAACCACATATGCTTTCGGCGGGTTTCACAACGAAAAAATGCAACTTGCCGACACCATCGCCACCTACAGCCCCACATACAGGAACGATGGGATCAATTTGCCGGTGAAAAACGTGATCCTCCTCATTGGCGACGGCATGGGGCTGGCGCAAATCGCCGCTGCCGACCGTGTTAACCAAGGTCTTACAATGCTGAAGATGAAATATATGGGAATGATGTGCACCTCCTCCAAAGATGCTTTCACAACCGATTCGGCTGGTTCGGGAAGTGCCTTATCGACTGGCAAAAAGAATTCCAACAGGCATATTTGCATGAGCGACGAAGGAGAGCCTTATCCTTTGCTGACAGACTTTTTCTTGGAAAAAGAGAGAGCCAACGGGGTGGTCACGTTGGGAAATGTGGCAGATGCCACTCCTGCCGTTTTTTATGGACACAATGTGGAACGCGACGATGCCGATGGACTTACCCGGGAACTGCTTGATGGCAAGCTGACATTGCTTGCCGGTAGCGGGATGAATGTATTCACACAGCGACACGATAGCCTGAATTTGATAGATGAATTGAAAAAGAAAAATTATAATTTTGTAACCAGCATCAACGATATAAATCTACAATCGGGGAAAGGTATTTGCATAGATGAAAGGATGGGAGAGGCTGCAAATGCCGAAAATATAGGGTTGTTGGCTCAAGCCACGCAGAATGCGATCCAAAAACTGAACCAAGTCAATCCCAACGGATTTTTCCTGATGGTGGAAGGTGCAAAAATAGATTATGCTGGCCATGCCCGTTATTTCCCGGGTTCCATTTTGGAAACACTAAGCTTTGACCAGGCTGTTGCCGAAGCCTTGGAATTCGCAGATAAAAATGGGCAAACACTGGTCATCGTCACTGCCGACCATGAAACAGGTGGGCTTACCTTGATTGACGGAGACAACCGGACGGGACGTGTCACCGCCTGCTATGTGACCGATGACCACACTCCGATTTTGGTCCCGGTATTTGCCTATGGGCCTCAATCGAACAAATTTATCGGGAAATATTTCAATTACGATATTCCAAATAAAATAAAATCCGCGATTAAATAAAAGAACTAAAAATGAAAAAAACGGGATTATTCTTTCTTCTTACAATTTGTGTGGCAGGGATTTATGCTCAGGAAACATTGCATTTTGGCAAAAATGGAAAATTCAAGATCGTGCAGTTCACCGACATACACTACCAGTGCAATTCGGCGGAATCGGCAAAGTCGATCAGCATGATGCAAAAGGTGCTGGATGCCGAAAAACCTGATTTGGTAGCTTTCACCGGAGATATAGTCACCAACAAAGCGGCCAAACCCGGATGGGATGAAGTCTTGGCACCCGTGATCGATCGTAAAATTCCATACGCCGTGGTGCTGGGGAATCACGACGATGAACAAGACTGGACTCGCCGGCAAATTATCGATTACGTGATCCAAAAACCTTATTCTTTGACACAAGAAGGCCCGGCCTACTTGAAGGGAGTTGGAAATTACATTCTGGAAGTCAAAGATGAGGCGGGGAAAACCGGCGCTGTATTGTACTTTATGGACTCCAATGCGTACAATAACATTGGAGGACAAAAAGGATACGATTGGTTTGGTGCTAACCAAGTGGATTGGTATGCGAAGAACAGTGCCTATTTTACGAAACAAAACAATGGAAAACCCTATCCGGCATTGGCGTTTTTCCATATTCCATTGCAAGAGTATGCACTTCTTTCGGATACGACTAAGAACTTTGTGAAGAAAAGCCCCGTGTTCGGAACAAGGAAGGAACAGGAATGCCCCGGCTTCCTAAATACCGGCATGTTTGCCACCATGGTTGAACATGGCGACGTGATGGGAACCTTCACTGGACACGATCACGACAACGACTACATTGGCTGCCTGAATGGGATATGCTTGGCTTACGGCCGCTTTTCGGGAAGTAAAACCACTTACAACAGTATAGGATATGGGGCAAGGGTTATTGAACTAACGAAATCGGAAAGGATGTTTGACACATGGATATATGCCAGCGACGGTAGCATGCTGTATCGGGTAAAGTATCCGGATGCTTTTGCTGGCAAATAGCGCAGTTCGAACCAAGAAATCTATTGAAATGTTATTCACAGCCGAGGTGAACGTGTCAGAAATATGTGATGCCGCGTGTTTTGTGTAAGACTGACAGCCGTAGTTGAAGCCGATACGGTGCGAATTCAAGCAGCAACGGTGCGAGTCATAGCAACAACGACCCGAGTTGTAGTAGCAACGGGACGAGTTATAGCAACAACGTGGCGAGTTGTAGCAGACACAGCGGGAGTTCAAGCGGAAACGGTGCCAGTTATAGCAGCAACGACTGGAGTTCAATCAACAACGGTGGGAGTCCACATAACGGTGTTGCCAAAAGGAGCTATACTTATTGCGGATGATATGCTACAGGGCGGATCACTTTGAGTGATCCGCCCTGTAGATTAAGCTGGGTGTGAGCCGGACTTATTTCCTTCGGAATTCAAGCGAGAGGATTGTTTTTACCAGTTGGTTGTCGGGGATGTTGAGTGTCTTGACATATTTTTTCACGGCAAGGCTTACATCCACCAAGCCCGTGTTGTCGGCATAAAGGGCCGAGTCACGTGTGGTCAAAGCCAGGGAATAGGCGTTTTCCGTGTCGATGACGCGGTTGTGCGCCGTGTTGAGATCGGCCAAGTAAGCGTTTAGGCCGTTGGGCTGTAGGTCTGGCTCGTTGGTGGAATAGGCAGGTAGCCCTACCGCCTGCCCTACAAGGAGTGCGAAGTTGGATAATTGGTTGGCATAACTGAGTTGGGAGGTGGAGATCGTAGCTTTTGGAGGCGTAGCAGGATCGCTTGCGGCGGCAACCGGTTTGGAAGAAGTGCGTGTCCCTCGTATTTTCTTAAGCAAACTTTTGGCGTTATCGACAGTCTTGTCTTCAATACCAGAAAGCTCCATGGTGGCGACAATGCGGCTGGCTTTGTTGGCAAGGGGTCCGAAAAGCGCAGCCCGGCTGTTGGTGGCCTCGTCGAAGTTTCTACGAGCTTGGGCAAGGAGTTCGGAGGAATTTTCCGCACCAGCCAGCAGGCTGACGAGCGTTGGTAGCTGAATCAAGGACGGTGCCGGATTGTAGATCGCACCCAATTGGGCTGCTGCTGAGATAAGGATTTTGAAGTTGTCGATGTTTTTTGCATGACCTGTTTCGTCGGTTGATGTCATAATTAAGAGATTTTGATGATTAGTATTAAGAGTTATCGGACATAAAGATATGATATTGTGTGGAATGAGCAAGGGGTTGGGGGAGATTTTTTTCTTTTTTTTCTTGGAACACACCTCATTATGGATTCCAGTTCTCATAACTTGATTTGGTGAATGAGCATCCGTTTTTTGCCGCTTTTTGCCGGATTATTCGCATAAGGTTTTGGGTTGCTCTTATGCTCTTTAGAATTGATTGCCTTAAACTTGCATTGGTGGCTTTTTTATATCTTCTGATATCTCCGGTTAAGTATCCTTCTTGGATGTCGTATTGGTTTTGTAGGGAAGCGCATGAGGTGGTTGAATTGCCTTGATTGCCGGAATCATCGTTTTCCTTTGAACATGATGTAGCACTTAACGCAATTATTGCCAAAAGTATAATTGCGATTGACTTAAGATGAATGTGGATTGGTTTTGTTGTTGACATAAGCATACGATCTAAATTAGTGTTATCAAGTTGAATTTGTCGGGTTTCATTCTACGAGCAGTTCAAAACGGTTGTTAGTGGGTGATCAATTATCCTTGATACACCGGACGGAGCCGCCACCATACCTAAAGTCGCTATCGTCCTTATCTATCTCGACGAGACTGGAATATAAATACCTACCCCAGGCACCCAAAGTCCCGTTAGGCGTAGAACTCCACCAGCAGCCAAAGACGCCAACACTTGAGTTGAAACCGTAGCCGTTACCACGGCCGCCACCCGGCAAGGCCGAAAAGCCAGTAGAATTGGTCGCAGCGATATTGGGACTATTCCAATGAGTGGTTCCAGCCTCTTTCAATTTGCCGCCAGCAACAGCATCACCACCCAAGTAACTACTTAGAGTAGCCCACTCGCCATCTGTTGGTGCGTGCCAACCTTTGGGTGCAAGCTTGCCCGTATTCACTGCATACCAATTATACAGGCAGCCATAGATACTTCCATAAGTTAAGGCATTATTTGCATAGTAGCAGTAGGCACCAGTTTTCAGACTTTCCCATGCAGCTTGATCCGTTACATTAGGTATAGCACTTCCATCATTGTATTTGGTTGCCTTAAGATTTTCGGCCATCCATATTTGTGTTCCGATTTTTACCCATTTGTAAGCGACACCATCGCGTGGATCGGTGAACGTGCCACTCCCCCCAGAGAAGTCACTATCTACTTTTGAACATGAATCATCATTATCTTTTGAACATGATGTAGTGCTTAAAGCAATTATAACCAAAAGGATAATTGCAATTAACTTAACATGAATGTAGATTGGTTTTGTTGTTGACATGATTGTTCTGTTTTTATTTTTCAAATCCTGTTCCGCCGCATCTTGGGCATTTTCCTGTACCGCTACATGTACTGCAAGTTCTCTTGTCTCCAGTTCCATAGGGATTGTATATGGTTCCTGTACCGCTGCATACTAAACATGACATTTTCCCATTGCATCTATAGCAAAGAGACTTGGCTGGTTGACTATATGTGTTTGCTTGTGATGGTACGGTGGGAGCAGAATAGATACTGGGCGAATTGTAATTGTTGTGATTAGTCCCTCTATAACTCCATTCGGCTAATTTATGGTTCTTGAAAGCTTCCCAATCTTTCAGGCTTATATCTCCACCGACAACATAGGTATATGTCTTTCCGCCGTTGATAGAAATAGTAATGATATCACCCTTGTTCAGTTCCCAATCGGTAGTAAAAGGAATCCCAACTTTTAAATAATCCGTTCCATTGAATTTATAAACGAAAAGCCTTTTTTTTTGTGTTTTTGAAAAATTTTCAATATTGACATTAGCTAATCCATTATTTGTATATTTTGAGATGTTAGCAACAAAGGCGACGTTTCTTCCGTCTTCACTATAAAATCCTTCTTGGATAATAGTGGTGGAATATGATTTGTCTGAGTTCATCAGTCTCATCATATTATTATACTGCTCTTCCGCTCTTTTGAGATCCTGATTTAATTCATCATATCCGTATTGCGCATGCATATTGGTAGAGAACGTGATAATTACAGTAATTAGCGATAATAATCTTAGATGATTAAATCTAATGTTTTTTGTTACCATAGTAGATTTGTTTAATTTAATAGAGACACCGGATTCTTATAATATTTAAGAAAAGAACTACATCTTCATTTATTATTCTTGTTTATATAGAGACATATCAGTACCTTGCATTTAAGAGATTCAGGTCGTTACCAATCTGTTCTATTTTCCCCTTTTATTAACCCAACTTTTACCGCTTTTTCAAGATTATCGATACTGTAATGCATAAGCTCAATGCACTTTATTAATGCACTTAACTGTACGCTTTTTGTAGAGCTAGATCTTTTATTAGTGAAAGGCGCATAATCCACAACATGGTATTCATATTCTATATTCTCATGGCCAGGAATAAAAAAGAGATTTGTCATAGTTGATATGCTACATACGACCCTGATTCGTCCATCTTTTATGTCCACTCTCAATATATGATCTGCATTAACAATGCCTCCTCCTAAAGAAAATGCTACTATCTTAAAATACTGTCCTTTACCTATTAGGACCCCGGCCTCTTTGTCGTCTACTTGGATAACAGACTTCCCATCTTTATAGGTTCTCACAAAAAAAGACTTTATCCGATTGTAAATTTCATCTTTGGTACCAGGCACACCTTCAAGTATCTTGGAGACAACAATTTCTCCATTATTTACCTCGTAATATTTTTCGTCTGTGTATTTCTTAAAAATATCCTCTTTTTTTTCTGCGAATAGAGCTATAGACGACACGATTAACATTATTAGAATAAATGCTTTTTTCATTGGTTATAATGTTTTAATCAAATTATTTTTTAGACCAGACCATTGTCCTGACACCAGTACCCTTCACACCTGTATCTTCCCATATTTCCATCTCATTTTTTGACAATTTACTGGCTGTCCATTTGTCATTTTGTTTGAACACATAATTTCCAACTGTGGCTTTTCCATTTAATGTTATAGTATTTTTGTCATCATTATATGTATAAGTCCCTGTAAAAGTTATTGGCACTGCAGAAGAATTTGTATATGACAATGCCCATTTGTAGGTTCCATCTGTCCTAAAAGTTAACGTTATTGCTGAGACTGATTCAGAATATACAATTGAATTTGATTCATCTTGACTACTAACGGCAAACCAACTGCCGACAATTACTTCAGACAGGAAAACATCATCGCTATCTTTGCTGCATGAGATAGACATGAAAGCAAATGTTGACAAAAGGGTCATTTTAAATAAAACATTTTTCATTTTAATCACATAATAGATTAATAATATAATTTTCAGACAAATAAAATAATTTAGTCCGGAGCTATTTAGATTGATTATATCTAAACTTGGCAGTCTCTGACTCCGAGTATAATAACTTGACATATTGCATTATAAATAGAACCCTATACGAAAAGAATGATAATTACTTTTACTATCGGTAGAGACTGTATATGACTCTTTTGTAGATGTAAGCTTACCATTTTTTTGGGAATAGACTGTTTTTGTTTTAGTTTCTTTGAATGACCCATCAAAATGAGTGTATGCATATCCAATATATATTTTTGATGTTATGTTGATTCCTGCTCCGAGTTCATAGTTGACCCCTCCAATGCTATTTTTATAATAATAACCATAACCAATTCTTCCTAACAAATATCCATTTATGCCCAACTTTGATTCAGGAGAACTTAATTTAACTCCAGTCATAAAGGAAGAGCATATAGATCCATTAAAATCGTCCGGATTAATCGTTGTCTTTATAGACAGGACATCCCAAGCAAAACTATTCGTATAATTATGAGAATAATGCACGCCGAGATCAAAGGCGAAAGCCCCATTACCTCCTCCCCCAAACTCCAATCCTATTCGACTTTTTGAAATCCGGTCATTTAGACTGAAGCCATTTCTATCTCCAGAAAGAATTTGGGCATTAAGCCCAATACACACAAACACACATAAGTAAACAAGAATACTCTTTTTCATAAGCTCTTCCTTTTTAAAAATCACTTTCACAAATTAACACTAGTGTCCCATTAAAATTGGG
>DBTT01000035.1 GCA_002307185.1 Bacteroidales bacterium UBA1309 | reverse complement strand
AATAACCCCATTCGTTGTCATACCAAGAAACAAGTTTCACAAAGTTTCCGTTCAAAGCGATACCTGCACCAGCATCGAAAACAGAAGTGCGTACTTCGTGGATGAAGTCAGTAGATACAACTGAATCTTCAGTGTAACCAAGGATTCCTTTCAATTCGTTTTCAGAAGCGTATTTCACAGCGGCTTTGATTTCATCGTAAGTAGCAGATTTTTCAAGACGTACAGTCAAGTCAACTACAGAAACGTCAGCTGTTGGCACACGGAATGCCATACCTGTCAATTTGCCGTTCAACTCAGGAATTACTTTTCCGACAGCTTTAGCAGCACCTGTTGAAGAAGGGATAATGTTGCCAAGGATAGAACGGCCACCTCTCCAGTCTTTAGCAGAAGGAGCATCCACTGTTTTTTGAGTGTTTGTTGCAGCATGTACTGTTGTCATCAAACCTTCAACGATTCCAAATTTGTCGTTGATTACTTTAGCCAAAGGGGCCAAACAGTTTGTAGTACAAGAAGCGTTAGAGACAACGTCCAAATCTTTTGTGTATTTGTCCAAGTTTACACCACAAACGAACATAGGAGCGTCAGCAGAAGGAGCAGAGATAACTACTTTTTTTGCACCACCTTTCAAGTGAGCAGATGCTTTTTCAGTTGTAGTGAAAACACCGGTGGATTCAACTACGTAGTCAGCACCCGATGCACCCCAACCGATAGCAGCAGGGTCTTTTTCAGCGAAGAAAGCAATCTCTTTACCATTGACAACCAATTTACCATCTACGTTTTCAGCTGTGCCTTGGAATTTACCATGTACTGTATCGTATTTCAACATGTACACCAAGTAATTGATATCCAAGAATGGGTCATTTACTGCAACGATTTGAACATCGCTTCTTTCTTGTGCTGCACGGAATACAAGACGACCAATTCGTCCAAAACCGTTAATACCTACTTTAATCATTTTTGTTATAATTTTATTGGTTAAAAAATAGTCAGTTAATCATTAGATACTAAAATAATCTTGTGATTCAGAGCCTTAAGACCTTGATCGTAAACCAGAATCACCTCTTTTTTTCAGGCACACAAAGATACTAATATTTTCTTTGAGATAAAACATAAAACGGATTAAAAAATATCTATAAATCACCGCAGTGAAACCCTAAAATTCAAAATGTTGACACTCTGGAATTACGAACAGGCGCGACAAATAGATTTTCGTTCACCCCCTCTTGATGAATTTTTCGTTGAGGCGTTTTCGAAGGCTTTGGGTAGGGTAAATCACGGCCAAAAAGCCAATTGAAACCACACTCGAAAAGATAATCGCCAAGTCGGAAATTTCCACTTTCACGGGGTATGCGTTGATCAAAAATTGCGCTGTGGAGCTGCTTAATTTGAGCAATCCGAAATGTTCCTGCAAAAGACAAAGGACAAGTCCAAAAACGACACCTAATATGGCTCCGATAAACGAGATCATCCAACCTTCAATCATGAAAATGGAGGTGATCGTTTTGTTATTCGCCCCTAGGCTGCGCAATGTGGTAATATCCCCTTCTTTCTCAAGAATCAGCATTGTGAGTGAACCAATAACATTGAATATGGCAATGATGGCAATAAAGGAAAGGATGAAAAATGTGACCCATTTTTCGATTTGCATCATCCGGAAAGTGCTTTCCTGTTGCTCGAAACGGTCTTTCACCTCGTACTTGTCGCCAAGGATTTTCCGCATCTGCTTTTTGACGCTTTCGCTGGAGGCTCCATCCTTTAGTTTGACCGCCAAGCTGGAAACTTGGTTGGCGTCATACATCAGAGCCTGCCGAGCTATCTTGATAGAAACAATCAGTAGATTTTCGTCCAATTTTGAGTTATTGAGGCTGAAAACGCCCCCGAGATAGAGATAAATTGGAATGAAAGCACTGGATGGATTTGCCAAGTTCACCTTCACATTACGTATTGGCACATACAATTCGAGAGGAGTTATGTATTCGCGGCGGGCATCCAATTTGGCTGCTAGGCCGATGCCCATCACTGCGTAGTCAATGTCTCCATCTTTGAGTATAAAACTGCTCTTCAGCATCAGCTTTTTCATGTCGGCAATTTCAGAAAAATTGTCCGAAACCCCTTTCACCACTACCGGAGCCTGCTTATCGCCGTATTTCAACAGGGCATTTTCCTCTATGATTTGGCTTACTTTGTCTATGTTTTTGATTTTCAAAACCTTTTTTATTTCCGCAGCATCCACTGAAAAGACTTTTCCTTTGGCAGGAGTGATTTTCAAATCGGGATCAAACGAGCTAAACATTCCGGCAACCATACCTTCGAATCCATTGAAAACCGAAAGCGTACACACCAAAGCCATCGTGGCAATGGTGATGCCGCACACCGAAATAAACGAAATTATGTTTATTGCGTTGTGCGATTTTTTCGAAAACAGATAGCGGCGACCGATGTAGAAGGAAAGATTCAAACTCGATTACTCTTTTAGCAAGTTATTGATATTTTCGGCATAGTCGAGTGAATCGTCCAAATAAAAAACTAATTCAGGAACCACTCTAAGTTGTTTACCCACACGCTTTCCCAAATCGTAGCGGATGGTTTTGGCATTTGCCTTGATAGCACTTAGCAATTCTTTGCCTTTTGCTGTTGGGAAAAAACTAAGGTATGCCTTTGCTAATCCCAAGTCGGGGCTTACCCGCACCATGCTCACCGTGATCAGCACGCCGGGCACATGTTTTGCATCAAGCAGAAAAATCTCGCTAAGTTCTTTCTGAAGGAGGCGGTTTATTTTTTCTTGTCTGGTAGTTTCCATATTTTTGATTGGCTCGAAAATTTGGTGCAAAGGTATGAAATTCTATCGTATTCCGGCACTCTTCCCGGAGAGATGTCGCACATTAATTTTTGTTCTTGGGGAATCTTGCACTCCCTCACGGTAGATCGTTGAACACACTCTCCGATATTTTTGATAATCAATCCTTAAAGAGCCATTTAGTATTGAACATTTCGGTTGTAGCTGTGTTAAATACACAAATGCTTGCGTGTATTTAATGAACAATCTAATTCTTAAACGCCATGGGTAAAAAAATTTTAGTACTTGCCGGAGATTTTGTGGAAGACTACGAATTAATGGTGCCTTTTCAAGCCTTGGAGAGTATTGGTTTTCACGTGGATGTGGTGTGTCCCAACAAAAAAGCGGGTGAACAAATAGCAACTGCCATTCATGATTTTGTCGGTTTTCAAACTTATGCCGAGTTGAGAGGACACAATTTTACGATCAACAAGTCATTCGATGCTGTGAAGCTGGAGGAATATTCGGGTTTGTATGTTGCTGGAGGCCGTGCCCCGGAATACATTCGATTGAACCCGAAGGTGATTGAATATACCCGTTATTTTTTTGAGAAAAACCTTCCCGTAGCTGCCATATGCCATGGCATTCAGATCCTCACCGCCGCTGGCGTCGTGAAGGGCAGAACGTTGACGGCTTATCCGGCCGTTGGCCCCGAAATTACACTTGCCGGAGGAACTTACAAAGAAGTACCCGTTACTGAAACTGTGACCGATGGCAATCTTGTCACGTCTCCCGCTTGGCCAGGGCACCAAACTATGTTGAGTGCATTTTATAAATTGCTTGGGATGCAAATTTCTTGGTGAAAGCAGTGGAATGATGTTTTTTCTGTCACGGAAAGGGCAGGCAAACAAAAAAGTAGAGATGCGAAGTATGGCTTCTCTACTTTTTCCAGATCAAAGTCAGCCCATCACGAATCGGCACAATCACCTTTTCGACGCGGGTGTCTTTGGCCACATATTCATTAAACTCTTGAATCCCGATCGTTTGCTTGTCGGTGTGGTGTGCTTCTTCTAGCACTTTTCCGCTCCAAAGCGTATTGTCCGCAATAATTAGACCGCCGGGGCGAATTTTGTCAAACACCAGATTGTAGTACTCAATGTAATCCCGTTTGTCAGCATCGATAAAAACAAGGTCGAATGTGCAATTAAGGTTTGGAATTATTTGCGTCGCATCTCCGATATGCAGGTGTATTTTTTCTTTCAATTTGGTTTCATGAAGGTGTCTCATGATGAAATCCTCCAATTCGTCATTTACCTCAATGGTATGGATCACAGCATCTTCATCCGCCCCTTCAGCAAGACATAGAGTGGCATATGCCGTGTAGGTGCCAATTTCAAGAATGTGCTTGGGGCGGATCATCCGGCAAAACATTTTCAGGATTCGTCCTTGCAAATGGCCGGAAATCATTCTCGGGCGCAGCAAATTCACGTGTGCGTCACGGCAAAGAGATTTCAACAAAGTAGGTTCTTCATCTATATGGTTCAGGATGTATTGTTCCAGATCGTTGTTGTCCATTGACTAAGAGCTTATTGGTTTTATTAGTGAAAAATGAGATAATAGGTCGGAGAATGTCCGCTATTATCTCATTTTCAATTATTTGATTTATTCCTTATGGAAAAACCCTACGAAAGGAATTAGTCTCTTGGAATAAAATATTTATCGGATGAATCCAACACCGAGCTTACTTTTTCAATTTCAAGGAAAGATGTTCCACCTTTTCCGTCTGTGAAAGTGCCGCTCAGGTAAGTTACATAGTCTTCCTTATCCAAGGCTTTTGTTTCTGCGAGGGTGCTGATAGCTCTCAGGAAGTATTCCTTATGACGATTTTTGACAACTGGAAGTTCGTCTTGGTAACGGGGATCTACTCCGTAACAAACGGATAGCCAACGTGCCACATGAATATCGCTACAAAAAGCATAAACCGGGCTTTTGCTGCGGAAGGCGGCAATTGTGCGCGCTGTACGTCCTGTCACGCTGTCGGTGATGATGGCCTTGATTCCCAATTGGCTGCAAGATTTCACAGCTTGTTTTGCGAGGAATGAAGTGCGGTCGTATTCAGAATCTTTGAATGGAACAGGAACTACACGTTCTGCTAATTTGGAGAATTCAGAAGCGCGGCACACTGAAGCCATTGTTTCAACTGCCTCGATAGGATATTTTCCATAAGCAGTTTCGCCACTTAACATCACGGCGTCTGTTCCGTAATAAACTGCGTTTGCGATGTCTGCAATTTCGGCACGGGTTGGACGTGGGTTTTCAATCATGGTGTGCAACATTTGGGTTGCCACGATAACTGGTTTTTTGTGTTCCACAGATTTGCGGATCAACAAACGTTGGATTCCGGGAATTTGTTCTTGAGGAACTTCGATGCCCAAGTCTCCGCGGGCAACCATCACGCCATATGCAGCTTCGTAGATTTCATCGATATTGTCAACACCTTCTTGGTTTTCAATTTTAGCGATAATCTTGATTTTGCTATTGTGTTCGTCCAAAATCTTCTGAACGTCCAACACGTCTTGTTTATTTCTAACAAAAGAGTGAGCGATGAAGTCGCAGTCATTGGCGATTGCAATTTCGATAGAACGTTTGTCTTTTTCGGTGATCGAAGGAAGATTAATGCTCACTCCCGGAATATTTACGCTCTTGCGGCTTCCGATGGTTCCATCGTTTTGCACTTCACAAAGTAAGTAATCTTTTGTTTTTTCTAGGACTTTCAAAGCCGTTTCACCATCATCGACCAACAATATGTTTCCAACGGGAACATCTTCAACAATTGTTGGGTAAGAAACTGATACTTGCTCAGGAGTCGATTTGACATCAATGTTGCCAATAACTCTTAGCTTGTCGCCAGTCTTAACTTTAATCTTTTCTCCGCTCTCAGTTGCTGTCGTACGAATTTCCGGCCCTTTGGTATCCATCATGATACCGATAGTGGGGGAAACTGCACGGACATTGTTGATCACCTTCACAAACCCTTCCTCGGACATGTGCGCTGAGTTCATTCTTACTACATTAGCTCCGGCTTCATACAATGACGTGAGAAAGTCAACATCACAGCGTAAGTCGGAAATGGTTGCTACAATCTTTGTTTTCTTAAACATAAAAATAGAAATTAATAGTTGGATGTTTTTTGCCTTAATTGTTTCCTTCTGATTTCACTTTATTCAGGATGGATAAGATGCTCAATCGCTAACCGGTATGAGTCAAATCCCAATCCTACGACCGAGCCTTTACATGCCGGAGCAATAAAAGATTTATGGCGAAATTCTTCGCGATTATGAATATTTGAGATATGCACTTCAATTACTGGACATTTTATCCCTTTGATAGCATCGTGAATAGCCACGGAGGTGTGGGTGTAGGCTCCTGCATTGAGTACTATGCCGGCAACTGAAAACCCATCCTCGTGAAGTTTGTCGATAATAGCACCTTCATGATTTGATTGGAAATAACTTAATTCGTGCTGCGGATATAGCTGACGAAGTTCTTGAAAATAGCTGTCGAATGTACGTTTGCCGTAAATATCCGGCTCGCGTGTGCCAAGTAGATTCAAATTTGGACCATTGATGATGAGAATTTTCATAAAACCCGTCTTAAGCAGAATAGATATAAATTATTGTGATTTAGACCACAAAGATAATATAAAATATCAGATTTCGTTTAATGTTTCTTTTAAAATCTTATTACTCTTTATGTCCTTTCAGTGGATGAGTAATAACTTCTACAGCTTCAATCTTCATCCTTGAACCAACCGGAATACATCAGGTAATTTTTGGCAATTTTCTGATTCATCTCTTTGGCTTGTTCCGGATCAACGTTTTTCACAAATTTGGCGGGTACCCCCGCGTAAATGCTTCCCGGTTCCACCTTGGTTCCGCTCAACA
Organism: Bacteroidales bacterium UBA1309; assembly: GCA_002307185.1. Taxonomy (GTDB): domain Bacteria; phylum Bacteroidota; class Bacteroidia; order Bacteroidales; family Dysgonomonadaceae; genus UBA1309. Next base: position 13,754 of record DBTT01000035.1, on the reverse strand, counting down.
CGACCGAGCCAGCGGCCACAATAGCCCCTTCTCCGATCACAGCATGATCCAGCACGATGGCTCCCATTCCGATAAGGGCGCCAGTTTCAATTTTTGCACCGTGAACAACGACATTGTGCCCGATGGAAACATCGTCGGCAATTTCCACCACCGATTTTTGATACAAGGTGTGAAGCACGCTTCCGTCTTGGATATTCACTCGGTTGCCAATGCGGATAGAGTTGACATCGCCCCGCAAAACGGCATTGAACCAGATGCTGCAGTCTTTTCCTATCACCACGTCTCCGATGATGGTGGCATTGTCTGCCAAGTAGGTGTTATCTCCAATGATGGGGGTGAATCCCCGAACTTCTTTAATAAGTGCCATGTTTTTATTTAGCTGTTAGCCGTTAGCTTTTAGCGGATAGCTTGGAGATAACGGTTGGATTTTATGGATTGTTTTTTTACTTACTTATTTCTTAGTGAACCCGCTTAATAATGAAGCCGTTTCCTACAGCTTCAAATCCCACCTTCGAGTAATAGTCCATTGCACCCGGCGCAGAAAGGAGCAATAACATTGTCCGATCACCTATTTTGTCTTTGGTCAAAGCTATGAGTTTTTTGCCAATGCCACCGCGTTGATACTCTTGATATACCGCAAGATCTGACAAATAGCAACAGTAGCAGAAGTCCGTCAACGAACGTGCGATCCCTATAAGTTTGTTCTTGTCCCAAGCCGTAACCACCAAATTGGAATTCGCATACATTTGGGTGATGCGATCCTTGTCTGCTACCGGGCGATTGAGTCCCGAGCTGATGTAAAGCTCAATGATGGCATCGGTATCCGGGATGATGTCGTGCTTATAGGTTATTTCCATTTTTCGAAAAATATAGGGCTGATTGTTTCAACGGTTTTTTTAAACAGGCAATCCTTTCGTTTTCTCTTTCAGCCAAGCCTTTTCCTCTTCATTCAAATAAGGTGAAAGCGAGTTAAATACCCTTTGGTGATATTCGTTCAGCCAATCAATCTCTTCTTTCGAAAGCATTTCGATGTCTATCGGACTAGTGTCTATCGGACAAAGGGTTAGCGTTTCGAATTGATAGAACTTGCCAAATTCGGTTTCGCAGCATTCTTTTACCACCACCAAATTCTCGGTGCGGACACCGTATTTTCCGGTACGGTAAATCCCAGGTTCGTTCGACATGACCATCCCTTCACGCAAAGTGACGGGGTTTTCTTCCATCCGGATGCTTTGCGGTCCTTCGTGCACATTCAGGAAGTGGCCAATTCCATGGCCTGTTCCATGCAGATAGTTTGCACCCGATTTCCAAAGGAACTGCCTTGTGAACGCATCCAATTGTGAGCCTCTTGTTCCTTCTGGAAAAACGGCGGATGCCAAAGCAATATGCCCTTTCAGCACATTGGTGTAGTCGCGTTTTATCTCCGCAGACAGTTCGCCCAAGGCAACCGTGCGGGTGATGTCGGTGGTGCCGTCAAAATATTGACCGCCCGAATCGATCAGCAACAAACCTTCCTTGCTAACTTGTTTCGCCGTGTTCTTGTCGGCATGGTAATGCACGATGGCTCCGTTTCCTTGAAATCCGGCAATCGTGCCGAAGCTTTCGCCCACAAAACCTTCTTGCTGGCTTCGGTATTCGACCAATTTCTCGGAAATCAAATGTTCCGTAACGATTCCTGTGGGAACAGCCTCCTCCAACCAACGGAAAAAGCGAACCAACGCAACCCCGTCTTTTATCAATGCCCGGCGAAAGCCTTCTATCTCCACCTTGTTTTTTTGTGCCTTAAGCAAATCTGCAGGAGACACAGCGTCAATTATCTGATTGTTTGCTGCGGCTTGTTTCCACAAGCAATAGGACGTTTTGTCGGATTGGATGCAGATCGTTTGTCCTTTGAGCGCACCCACATAATCGAAAAATTTGCTGTAATGAGCCAAAACTACCCCTTCTTTCTGCAGATGGGAGGCAACATCCGGATTCACCTTCTTAGGATCGATAAACAGCACAGTTTCTTTGGGCGAAACATATGCGTAGGAGACAAACACGGGATTGTACTCCACATCGCTTCCTCGCAAGTTGAAAATCCATGCGATTGAGTCTAACGACGACACCAAAAGCCCGTTCGCTCCCAATTTGGCGAGTTCCGCATTAATGTTTTGGATTTTTTCAGCTGGAGAAATTCCGGCGAATTCAATGGGCAATTCATATACGGATGCTTGAGGAATTTGCGGTCGATTTTCCCAGATCTCTTCCAGTGGATCAAATTTGGTGTTCAACTGCAAGCCTTTTTGAGCAAAGGTTTGCAACAAAGCATTTGCCTCTTTTGCCGAAAATACTTTGCCGTCCACCCCCACCGTTTCGCCAGGCTTTAGGCTTTCAGAAATCCATTGGGCAATGGTAGGTGTTTCGGGAATTCGTTCTTTGAATAATTCTATTCCCGTGCCTTCCAATTCGTCATCGGCCTGCAAGAAGTAGCGCGAATCTGTCCATAATCCGGCTTGATGCAATGTCACCACAATGGTTCCTGCGGAACCGGTAAACCCGCTTATCCATTCGCGCGATTTCCACCTGTCGGCTGGATATTCGCTTAAATGGGAATCGGAACTTGGAACGATAAAGGCATGCAAATTGTGCGCAACAAGATATTTTCTTAAAGCGCAAATTCTATTTTTTATTGTTTCGGACATAAATGATTCTGTTTATTCGAACATGTGAATATTTATTCGTGCATCTGGCAAGTGCCGTCAAAAAAAGCACCCGGCTCGATTTCTATCGATTTGGTGGAGACATTTCCCTTGAAGCGGGAGTTGGCACGAAGAATAATTTTCTCTTGACAAAACACATCGCCTGTGATTTGCCCGAGCGAATCCAAATTGGCACAGCGGATATTCCCGTTAATCACGGCCCTGTCGCCGATAACAATTTTTTTTTCACTGCTTATGTCGCCCTTGATGCTGCCATCGAAGCGCATGTCGTCTTGGGTGACAATATTGCCTGTTATCTCGGTATTTAAAGACAGAGCGTTGTGAACCTCTCCAACGTCAGTCTGCTTTTTGGTCTTGTTAAGCATGCTAATTCAGTCAAATAAATATCGGAAACAAATGTAAATAAAAAAACATAACTTTGCACCTCTTTAATTCCTCCTATTCAGTTATGAAAAGTTATATTAACATAGATAAAGCCGAGTTTTATGCCTACCACGGCGTGATGCCCCAAGAGAGAGTGGTGGGGAACACTTTTTGGGTTAGTTTGACGGTGGAAGTGGACTTGCTTGCGGCTACCGAATCGGATAGGCTCGAAGACACCTTGAGCTATGCCGAAATATTTGATGTAGTGAAAAATGAAATGGCAATTCCTTCCAAACTACTGGAGCATGTGGGTGGACGAATTGCAAAGTCTTTGAAACTGCGATTTCCGTCAATAACGAAAATAGACATTACCGTCACCAAAAAGAATCCACCCATTGTGGGACAAATGGAAGGTGTTGGCGTACGACTTGTATTAGATTAAGCAGCAAAAAATAGAGATTGAAGAATTCCAGATTCCATGCGTAAATTAAAAATTACCGAACTATCGCGTATCACGACGGCCGAATTTAAGATAGTTGAGAAAATTCCCCTTATCGTCATCCTCGACCAAGTACGCAGCCTGAACAACATTGGTTCGGTGTTCCGTACCTCGGATGCTTTTCGGGTAGAAAGCATCTACCTTTGTGGCATTACCGCAACTCCGCCTAATTCAGAAATACACAAAACGGCTCTTGGCGCAGAATTCTCTGTGGATTGGAAATATTTTGAAAACACGGTGGATGCTATCAGGCAATTGCAATCGGAAAACGTCAAGGTATTCGCCATCGAACAGGTTGAAAAAAGCGTGATGCTTCAAGATTTTGAAGTGGAGGAAGGCATCCGTTACGCCATTGTCTTCGGAAACGAGGTGAAGGGCGTTGACCAAAAAGTGGTGGATGTGTGCGACGGATGCATCGAAATTCCCCAATTCGGCACCAAGCATTCCTTAAATGTGTCTGTCACTGCGGGAATTGTTGTTTGGGATTTGTTTCAAAAATTGAGTCAAAACCTGTCGTTAGAATAAGACACTGCTAGCCTATTTTCCAATCAGGTATTCGTTGTAGAGCTTTGTGAATTCTTTCAGTTGCCCTTTTTCTTCGTATTTCCTGAAATATCCGCGGGCTTCTTTGTAGCTTTGTTCAGCTTTGTCAAATTTCATTTCTGTCGTATATTCAATTGATTTCCTGGACAAATCAGCAGCTTTTTTAGCATCACGATCCAATGAAGAACAAGAAATTGCAACGAAAAGCAGGATGATTAGAAGAAAATACCGGATGTTTTTTCTCATACGAAGAGTTGTTTTCCTGATGAATATTTTGACAAAAATACATAAAAATATCCAATGGCAATAACCCCCTGTTGAAATAGATAATATTGATATTTGATTCTCGACTAATAGTTGTTTCTTATAAGTAAAATTATTTTTTTTGTACCCTCAAACAACAATTCGATTTACTAAATGTTTTAATGTTGTATTCTTTTTAAGAATCGCATGTATTGCCAGATAGAACGAAAATAAAATTATACATATACAAGTAAAAGATGAAAATAGGATTTGTAGGATTAGGCAAAATGGGCGGCAAGATGGTGGAACGCCTTCTCAACCACGGACACGAAGTGGTAGTGTATAACTTGACTTCGAAAGAAGTGGATGAAGCTGCCTCAAAGGGGGCAACTCCTTCTACAGACTTGAAAGATTTGGTAGGTAAGCTCGAAGGACGCAAATTGGTTTGGTTGATGGTTCCTGCCGGTAAGCCGGTGGAAGCTAACATTGACGAGCTGCTTACATTGCTCAATCCAGGAGACGTCATCGTGGATGGTGGCAACAGCTATTGGCGCGAAACCGTTGAGCGCGGGAAACGGGTGAAAGAAAAAGGCATTTTCTACCTTGACTGCGGCACGAGTGGCGGCGTTTGGGGATTGCAAAACGGATATTGTCTGATGTATGGTGGCGACAAAGAAGCTGCTGACTTTGCGGAGCCAATTTTCAAAAGCCTTGCTCCTGAAAATGGTTATCTGTACTGCGGAGAAAGTGGTGCGGGACATATGGTGAAAATGGTTCACAACGGCATCGAATACGGAATGATGCAGGCTTATGCGGAAGGATTCGAGATCATGAAGAAATCACCTTACGATGTAGATCTTGAAAAAATTTCCCGCGTGTGGATGCAAGGTTCTGTGGTTCGTTCTTGGTTGTTGGAACTGATTGGGAATGCCTTGGATGGAAATGCTGAGTTGGATGGAATCAAGGATTATGTGTCAGATAGCGGCGAAGGTCGTTGGACGGTGCAGACAGCCATCGACTTCGATGTTCCAGCACATGTCATTACGTCTTCTCTGTTCACCCGTTTCGAATCTCGACAGGATTCATCTTATGCGATGAAATTGCTTGCTGCGATGAGAAACCAGTTTGGTGGTCATGAAATAAAGAAAGGATAAGAAATTTATTTCGAAAATAAAATAATGTTGTCCCCTTAGAAAAAATAGCTAAGGGGATTTTATTATCCATAAATGTTTATTGTTTAGTCATATCAATTTTGATTGAGAGATAAAAAAAGTATCACAAATTATGGCAGAAAAGAAAATAAAAGATCAGGCCCTTGTTATTTTCGGGGCTTCCGGAGACTTAACTCACAGAAAGTTAATCCCTGCTGTATTTGATTTGTACATGCAAAAATCGTTGCCCGATAATTTCGCAGTGCTAGGCGTAGCTCGCAGTGAAATGACCGACGATGCTTTCCGTGAAAAAATGAAAGAGGGTGTCATCGAATTTGCCTCGATGAAGACAACTGACGAAAAAATCATCAATGAGTTTTGCTCCATGTTGCACTATGTTTCTATCAACACCAGCGATTCTGCAGACTACGGCAAGTTGAAGCAACGGCTGGTTGAGTTGGATGAGAAAAGCAATGTGAAAGGCAATTACATTTTCTATTTGTCCACGCCTCCTTCCCTGTATCCATTGGTGCCTAGTTACTTGGCAGAACAGGGGCTCAACAAAGAAGAGGATAAGATTCGCCGGATCATTATTGAAAAACCCTTCGGGACAGATTTGCAATCGGCAATCGACCTGAATAAAAAATTGTACGAAAACTACGACGAAGATCAAATATACCGCATCGACCATTATTTGGGAAAAGAGACGGTACAGAATATTTTGGTAACCCGTTTTGCCAACGGCATTTACGAGCCTCTTTGGAATAGGAATTACATACAGCATATAGAAATCACGGCCGCTGAAAGCATCGGTGTGGAAAACCGGGGAAAATATTACGACAATTCGGGAGCTTTGCGCGACATGGTTCAAAACCACTTGTTGCAATTGCTTGCCGTAGTGGCCATGGAGCCGCCTATGTCGATCGACGCATCGGCTATCCGCAACGAAAAGCTCAAAGTGTTTCAGGCTATCCGCCATTACAGCGACAGCGAACTGATCACCAATGTCATCCGCGGACAATACACCGAAGCCAATGTGAAAGGCAAATACAAGAAAGGATATCGCAATGAGGCAGACGTTGCCCCCGATTCCCGCACGGAAACTTACGTGGCCATGAAGCTCTTCATTGACAGTTGGCGCTGGAGCGGCGTTCCCTTCTATATCCGCACTGGAAAACGTTTGCCAACAAGAGTTTCGGAAGTAGTGATTCACTTCAAGCCCACACCGCAAACACTGTTCATCGACAATCCAGAATTCAGGAACGATGGAAACCAGTTGATTCTTCGCATCCAGCCGGATGAAGGCATTTTGCTTAAAACTGGAATGAAGATTCCAGGTACAGGCTTTAATGTGAAAAACGTAAATATGGATTTTCACTATTCTGATTTGGCAAATAGCTATATTCCTGATGCTTACGAACGCTTGATCCTCGATTGCATGATTGGAGATGCCTCTCTCTATACCCGTGCCGATGCTTTGGAATCGACTTGGGGGTTTGTGCAACCGATTATTGATTTTTGGAAAAACAATCCTGATGCTCCGCTTTACGGTTATCCTTCCGGTTCGTGGGGGCCTGATTGCGCTGATTCTTTAATAGAGGGAAAAGAACAAACCTGGCGCTATCCTTGCAAAAACCTTTCGGATGACGGCATCTATTGCGAATTGTAAGATTCGCTGAAACAAATAAGTCACCATCTTGTAATGAAATTTTTATACGGTGGTGACTTATTCTTTTTAATTTTGGCAAGAAGAAAAAGTATTTTTGCCTGCTTGAGAAACTTTTTTGTGCAAAAATATCAAAATTGCTATCAAATTTTCTCAATCTTAAGCATAAATCATTATTTTTGCTTATTGTTATTCATGTATATATAATAAAATGAGTTCAGACAACATCCATATTTTTGATAAATTAGAAAACCTGCATAAAGGTTTCACCGCATTTATCGTCCAATTATTGAGTGAAAAAGAGCGTATTAGCATAAGTCTGTCGGGAGGAGAAACACCAAAAGGATTGTTCGATTATTGGGCAAACGACGATAAATCAATAGATTGGAGGCGCATTGACTTTTATTGGGGGGATGAGCGCTGTGTACCACCCAGCGATCCCGAAAGCAACTACGGGATGACTAAAGAGCATCTGCTGGACAAGATCTCTGTCTCTGAAAGTCAGGTTTTCCGTATCATTGGTGAAAACAATCCGAGCGAAGAAGCTCTTCGTTATAGTGAATTGCTGGACCAGAATCTTCCTAAAGAAAATGGAATTCCTCAATTTGACTTGGTGATTTTGGGTTTAGGCATTGACGGCCACACGGTTTCCGTATTTCCGCATCAGATTGACTTGTGGGAAAACTACGCTAACTGTGTAGTGGCGCAGCATCCAGGAAGCGGGCAAAACAGGATAACCCTTACCGGAAAGATTGTAAATAATGCGGTTCAGGTTGCATTTTTGACCACCGGTTCCAGTAAACGCGAAAAAGTACGTTCCATCATTGAGAACAGCGAAGCTTTCTCGGATCGGTATCCTGCAGCCCGTGTAAATCCAACCTCCGGAAATCTGCATTGGTTCATAGATCAGGAAGCTGGGCGGTTGTTGTAAGTTCAAGCGCAATAAAGTTAATTAAAATGGCGTTCCGGAAATAAGTCTTATGTCCAGAATACCATTTTTCCTTTTCTTGGAAACAAAGGTAAAACTCATTTTTCTCAGCTCTTCACAAAAATCTTTTCATTCTTGGGGGAAGAATGAAAGTTGAAATCCCCTTCTGACTATATAATTTTGATTACAGGATCTTCCCTGTTAGAGTTTGGATTAGATTGTTTTTTCTTCAGCAGCCTTTTGCCTCCTTCGGGTCAAAGGGTTTTTATCTGCAAGCTTTTGACACCTCGATACCAGAGGGCAAGCTGCAATCAGATTCGGGGGTAACCTACAGATTGTTTGTTCTGAGATATCACAAACCGTAGCACTCCGAGCGGTCGCTTTCGAGTGGACTTCCGGGAAAAATCAGTGATACGAAAAGTTAAATAAACGTAATTGATCTTCCCGGATATTTTCACCTCCATTTTTCAATAACGCCAATAAAATATATATTATCGATCAGCCGCAACTTTTTTCTGAGGTCAATCCATTATTTAAAATAAGTGAAATATAGATTTTGAGCAAATCTATATTCTAAAAATACGCTATCTTTCGGAAAAATAAGTTTATAACACCAAACTTTCATCCTTAAGTGAAATTCATTCTATCTACATATAGTTCCACCCTAATACCCAGTTTCTGGGTAGCTTTTCTTGCATATTTTTTTATTTTCAGTGAATTTAGCTTTGATACTCCAACTGTTTTTCCAACATATGGCTTAAGATATAACATTGTTTTTCACAACAACAATAGGCCGCAGGCTTTTCCAAAAGCCTGCGGCTTTCGTCCGATGTATTCGAAATGTGTCCTGCGCTATTCTCCTGCTTTTTCGAGAGAGTGGTGTGGAGCGGCTCTATTTTGTTAACAAATTATCAATTTATTTAGAAAGGTATGAATATGAAAAAGAAAAATGAAACGAACAACAGCATGCCCCCGAAAGAGGCAAAGAAGATTAAAAAGAAAGAACTGCTACCGAAGCTGTCGACCGGTGCTTGCGGCAAATTATCTTATCTCACCCCATCGGTGGATGTACTGCAAGTGAAACTGGAAGGCTGCTTTGCGGCATCTCCGGGAATCAAGGTCAATGCAGAAACCCTTAACTACAATGAATATGATCAGGAACAGATAAATAGCAACTCCGACTTAGAACTTTACTGAATCAGTTCCTCCCTCTTACATTCTTGTTTTATAATTAATCAAACTCAAAACAAAATCACACAAGTTATGATTCGAAAAAGAAATACCCTCATCAAGAATTTGCCCTCCATTGTCTTGGGAATGACCCTGATTGTTGGAGCGCTTTCATGTTCGGAAGACCATGATGTAACGAACCCTTCTGAAACCGGACAAAGTTCTCTCAGAATCCAGTTTGGTGGCTACACCGAAGGGGATAACTCCACCTTGAAAAGTGGAACAATCGGTAGCACCATTATTGATACCTACATCCAGCCCTTGAACAGCGAAGTGGCTCTGGTTGCCACTCTGGAAACGGCTGCTTCCTCAATTACAAGGACGACCAAGGCTTTTGCTACTGGAACAAAAATTCGTGTCATTGCCGTGAATGAAGGCACCACCAACTATGTTTCGCGAGGCGATTTCACGGTTGGAGGATCTGATTCTGATGCGAACTTTCATTTGCCGGTTGATAAAACTTATGATTTCTACTTTATCTCCTATAATCGTACGGATAGTCTTCCTTCCGACACTGTCCCTCCATTCGAAAATATAAAGATGGGAGAAAATGACTTTCTTTTTGCCAAAGTGACAAAAACAATTACGACAACAGATTACACGTTGATGAACGTCACTTTAGAGCAGATGCTGACTAGGGTGGCATTAAAGGTTGATGCTTCCGCCGATGGAATAACGATTAACTCCATCGGGACAGGGACGAAATTCGCCCAAAGCTACATGTATGCGACAGTAGGCACAGGAGGCGCCTTATCCAGCGGAGCAGGCTCTGTCACCACGTCTTTCCCGTGGACTCTCAATGCCTCTAGCACCCCCGGGCTTGCCGTCACCGATACCTCGAAGACGGTCTATGTGCCGGATTCGGTCTCCGGTGCTACTGCTGCGCAGGCAAGCTTGGCTTACCACAACTTCTATGTTTTCATCGACGAAATAGCTTTTGCTGACACAACTTGGACAGGGCTTACCGCCTATTTCAACCGCAACCTCAAACAAGGCGTTCGTTATACAGTCAACGTGACTTTGGCGCGGACTGCATTTGCTGGCAGTAACATCTATTGGAATGGCACACGACCTGCATTCGAGGACAAGGGCACCACTACTAACGAGCAATACCAGGGGCTTTTGTTCAAGTGGGGATCGCTTTATGGTATTTCACCAAGTGGTGCGCAAAACTCCGAATTCGTGGCAGACACTACTCCTGTCTATGCCCCGAATTCCAGTGGATCGAGTTGGAATGCCACCACGGCTTCTTCATGGGCAGGCATACCTTATATCAGTACCTCTGGCACAAATAACAAGACTGTCAATTATATCTATGCTAATGTTTCGGACAATGCGAGTGCGGGCACCGGCGATATCTGCCGCTTTCTAGCTTCTCAAGGTTATTCGCCGAATTCTTCTTACAACTGGCGCATGCCAACCTCCCGTGAATTGCTCTATGTGGAAGCAGGGTCTGGCAATAGTTGGGAAAGTACGGCTACATATGGGTGGAGCAAGGTGGGTAGCACATGGACTGAAATATCCCCTACTAATACTACAGGCACCTATTCCGTGGCCAATGGAGTCGAAAAGTTGGCCGCATTTTTCCCTGCATCAGGGATGCGTGGAACAGATGGCGCGGTCTATTATGCCGCAGGACAAAGAGGCTATTACTGGACTGGTTCCACCAATGGCACGGCCTATCAAGCGTATTCATTTTATTTCAGCTCCACGGAATTTGGAACAGCCCAAGCTTACCGTTCTGCGGCTCTTCCTGTAAGATGCGTACGAATTAAGAAGACGGTGTGACGGACTTTTCCCCACAATTTAATCACGAACTAAAAAGATGAATAGACATGAAGAATAATTTAGCAAGAATATTACTGGCTTGGCTGTTATTGCAGAGCTTTTCCTTTGCGCAAAATGCTTGGCAGCCTGCTCCAATATTTGTCAACACGGGCAAATTGTATGTTGGATCCAACTCGACTGATACCACCAAGACAACCTTGTATGTGAAGGGGTCGATTTTAGTCCGGGATTCGTCCGATATCAATCAGGATGGCATTACTGAAGTTACGGGGCATTTTGTGCAGAACGCCAAAGCACATGCCTTTGGCACGAGTGCTACAGGCTATACTACTGGTACGGGCATTTTCGTCTTTTCGGGAGAGACAAGCGAAGGCTTGCGCTACATCAGCTCCGACACCACCAACCTTTCTTTTGACCGCAGCGACAGGTATATAACCTTTCCTCACATAGAGATTAGAACAAACGATGAGATTGTTGTGCCGAGTCGCATGGGGATTGATGCCATCTCGGTTATCCGCCCGGCAGGCTACTACGGCAAGCTCCGTTTAAAGTCTGAATCGAATATTTCAGATGGCAAAGCGTATGCTTACGATGCCTCGCTACGCATCACCGGGTCGGGAAGTTCAGCCGGCCTTGTCACTGCCGGTGCGGTCATTGTGGAGCGAGATGTTACGCCTTATATCGACTCTGTTGCTGTGGGTCAGAACACCCCGATGTTCGGGTTCGCTAGCCCTTTTGATGGCACTCAAGTTGCCGGCTACTTTGCAGGTAATTGGGTCAGTGAAGTTCAATCAGGGGCAAACGGTGATGTGGCTTTCCCCCTCTCTAACACTACTTATTTCAGCAACAATGGAACGGTTCTTGGTGCAGGCGATGCGCAATACGTTCGGCTACGCGACAAGAAGGCGGATTACATCCAAGCCTTGGCTTCAGGTGTCCTGCCTATTGTAAGCGGACAAGACATCAACAAGACAAAAACGAAGTTTGAGTTCGACGGAAATGTCTATGACTATTCTACTGCCGATGAACAATTGTTTGCTAGCGATGCTTTATCGCGGACTGTTTCGTCTTCCTCGTCCGATTCCATCAAGTGGGTAATAGGCAATTCCTTCACTGCACCTATTAGCATCAACAAGTTGGCTACTGGTTTGCAGACAAGTTCTTTGGCTTTTGACGGTAAGATCTATCTTTTACCAGCGGGAAGTTCTTCTTTTGTAGGGTATAATTATACCAACCCCACGTTGAACTCCACTTCAGTGGCTGCCCTCACAGAGATACCAGCCACTACCACTTTCATGCTAAAGCTTGCACCAGGAAGTACTGCCGGTACATTTTCCGTCACAAAGGACATGCTTGCCCATGGGTTACTTTCGCACAGTCTGGCAAAGTCTTCTTTGTCCAAGGCCCTGAAATCTTCCGGAACGGTTTCCGACAAGGCTGAATTTATTGTGAGCCTTGCCAGCAATCCTAACATCTTCGACATGGCCTCAGTGGCGGTTTATGACATGGCCTCCGCCAATTACGACTCCTATGATGCCTACAAGGATGGTTTCTACCCCTTTGGCTTGTACACTCTTTCAAAAGATGGTACTCCTTTGTCGGCCAATATCACACCAATTGTCACCGACTCCATTCCTCTTTGTTTTAAGGTCACCACCCTCGCCACAGACTTTCAGATGAATGTGTCGCAATTGGATCTTGTCAATGCCGAAGGGCTTTGGCTCCAAGATAAACTAAATGGCACGCTGAAACAATTGTCAGCAGGTGACACTTACGGGTTTACTGCCTCGCCAGAGGATGATGCCAACCGGTTCACTGTGTATTTTGTGAAGCCCGAATCTACATCTGGGATCGACAATAGCTCACTGCTTGCCATTACCGCAATTCAAGAGGGAGGAGTGCTGACTCTATGCAACTTGGGAGACATCGACAAGGATTCCAAGGTTGCAATTCTTGATATGCAGGGAAGGGGTCTCCTTGCAACCACTATCACCGACATTCCTGCTCAGACGATGGACGTTGGCTGTCTCGCCCCAGGAATATATGTCGTCCAGATTGATGGGCAACGAAAATTCACAACTAAGTTTATACGGTGATATTTCAAACAATTACAAGCGTAAATTAATTGAATATTAATAAATTAAAACACTAAAGACATGAAACGAAATGTATTTATCATCATGGCATTATTCTCTACTTTTGCCTTCTCTCAAGTCGGGATCAACACGCAAAATCTTCAGGGGATATTTCATATAGATGGGGCTAAAGACAACCCCACAACAGGCACACCCTCTGTTGCCCAACAAGCCAACGATTTCATTGTGACCGCGCAGGGATATGTGGGCATAGGAACTACATCTCCTTCTTCCAAATTGCAAATCAAATCAGGAACAAGCGGGCTGTCCGGCCTGAAATTTGATAATATAAACAATGCCACTGCGACAACTTCCGGTACAGCACTGCTGGGGGTAGATGCCTCTGGAAACGTGGTTGTGACAGAAAACGCAGGAAATGCCATTCTTGGAGATATTAAGAACTCTGTAAGAACCATAGACCACAGCGGTTGGTATCTGTTAGACGGGCGGGCAGTTTCCGACCTTCCTGCTAATGCACAGACAGCAGCAAATAATCTGGGATTTAC
>DBTT01000012.1 GCA_002307185.1 Bacteroidales bacterium UBA1309 | reverse complement strand
CATATTGGGTATCCGACCAACTGAATGAACTGATCTGCTCGTCCACATAGTCCGCCGCCGCATTGAGGCCATTTTCTATTTTGGAAACAGTGGACGACAAAACGGTATATCCGTTCACTTGCGTTCCGACTCCCCAACCGCTATAGGTGGTGTAACCTACCATAAACGGATTGTCGTTGTAACCAATTCCAGCTGAATAAGTACTACTTCCGTCGGATGAAAATCCGTAAGACAGGGTGATGGTTGGAACAACAGTCCACTTAAAAGGGTTAAACTCGTTTCCGTTTGCCCTGTAACCGTCGTTGTAGGTTTTTCCGGCAGAAAACAAAGCGAATAATGCGATCGCAAGCCCAATGCTTTTGCCGGAAGCATCGGTATATTTCAGCGGATTATTCAGGCAATAGCTGTACCGGTTGAAATTTTGCGAGAAGTCCGGTGCTTGAATATAGGGATCCGGAGATAGAAACCGTCCCACGGTGGGGTCATACAGCCGGGCATTCATATTGATCAAGCCAAACTCGGTCAGGTGTTCGTGGCCGGTGTATCCGATTCCCAAAAACGGCGTGGGCTCGTCATAAACGGCATACGGCTCTTGGTTCTCGGGGTTCCGCATCCGTCCCCACGGATCGTAACTGAGTTCCTGCTCGAGATTTCCGTCCGCATCCGTCACCTGCGTGACGCTACCTAAATAATCCCGACAAATATAGTAAATATTCCAATTACTTCCATTCTCTCTAACCAAAGCCGATGAAGCCGAATAGCGGTCGCCATCCAAATAGAATATTTCTTTGGTGGAAGAACCCTGCGTTTTCACTTCGTATTGCCCACCCAAGTAATAATGTTGCGACACCAAGCTACTGTCCTTATACGTTTTCATCAGAACCCGGTCTCCGTCTGCGTTGTACGTAAACGAAGCCTGATAACTGCCTTCGCTTATCGATTCGGGTCTCTGTAAAGCATTGTACGTTATTTCCTGTGTTGTTTCGGGTATAACATCGGCAGTTGGTCTGACCAAAGCCAATTGATATTTGGAATATAGCTGCTCGCCTATTCCCGGATGGTCTGTTATATTTCCCCTTGCATCGTAGGTCAATTCAATGCCGTCATAAGTTTTCAAACGTTGAAGATCATCGTAGGTGAAATCCTCCTGTATGCCTCTAGCATTGTCTTTTCTCCAGTTAAGATTACCTGTCTGCTGGTCAAAATTATATCTGAAGTCCTGAATTTTCCGTTATCGTATGTGTATTTCAGCGTATTTATATCGCCTGACTGCGAGCTATATTTGCGAGGGCAGGTGTGAATTTCATTTTGAAAAAAAACAGGCAAATCCAAGCTTGAAGATTCACTGAAGCATATGAAGGATTGGACAGTTCTATAGATCCACCATTGTGGATATCATTTTCCTAACAATGGCGAATTATAAAAAGATTATAGTAAAACTTAAATTCACAATTACGTAGGTTTTATTTTATGTTTTTTTGATTTTTAAAAATCGGCTTACAATATGCTGGTTATAAATATTTTTTAGCGAAAACGGAAAGAAATGAATCAATGAGTTTTTTGAGTTTTTTCTACGTTACATTTCCTTGTTTTTGCAATGCAGCAACGAATGACTACTTTTGCAAACAAAAAAATAAACGATGAAGGTTGACGTATGTTTTTCTCCCGCACTCTATCCCTATTACGATGTGAACAATGAAAACACAATCGTTGTAGTGGTGGATATTTTCCGCGCCACCACCACGATGTGTGCCGCATTCAAAAACGGAGTCGGGAGCGTGATTCCTGTGGCGAGCATCGAAGAAGCGGAGGCATACAAAGCCAAAGGCTACCTCGTGGGTGCAGAACGGAATGTGAAACGTTGTGATTTTGCCGATTTTGGAAATTCGCCTTTCGACTACACAGCCGAAAAAGTAGCCGGTCAAGAGGTTGTTTTCACCACAACCAACGGCACACAAGCCATTGAGATGGCTGCCGGATGCTACCGCTTGGCAATCGGAGCATTTTCCAACATTTCAGCTTTGGCGGAGTATTGCAACCAGCAGGGAAAAGACGTGATGATTCTTTGTTCGGGTTGGAACAACCGCTTCAACATGGAGGATTCCCTCTTTGCCGGGGCGCTCGCTTTTCTTTTAAATGAAAAAGGGGTCGAGCTAGCTTCGGATGCAGCCAACGTAGCTTATGGCATGTGGATGGAGGCCAAATCGGATATCCGTGCCTATATCAACCGCACAGAACACATCCAACGATTGATAGCCAACAACCTGGCGGATTCGGTGGAATATTGCCTGACTTTTGACACCGTTCCCTTGGTTCCGATATACGACAAGGAAAAGAAGGCGATTTATTTGTAAATCCCAGTTCAAAGCATGAAATGGGGGATTTGTTAAAGACAGGAAATCAATCCTCGCCTTCGAAATCGAATTCAAAATCGAAGTTGTCGCTGGTGATGTCGCCCGAAAAAGTTTCCAACTCACGGCGGTCTTTTTTGGTGGGACGGCCCATTCCCCGGGCGCGATCCACAAACCCGCTAAGTTTGCTGAGTTCCAAAATTTCGTATTGCTCGGCAGTGGTCACATTCTTCAAAAAGCTGGCGACAAGTTTTGCCCCCATTCTTTTATCGGTCAGTGCCAATACCTCAAACGAATAGGTGATGGGCGGTTTGCGGATTTGCACAACATCTCCCACACGAATCATTTTGGACGATTTCGCATTCATCCCTTTGAGCATCACCCGTCCTTTGGAACAAGCTTCCGAGGCAATTGAGCGGGTTTTGAAAACACGCGTTGCCCATAGCCATTTGTCGATTCTTACTTCTTCCACAAATGTTTCCTCCCCAATTATTTGTTGTTATACTGATTCATGGCGTTTTGAATACCTGCCAAACAAAAATCGACAATGATTTTCCCACAAGTTTCGAGTTTAGCCGGCAGGGCAGCTTCATTTTCCTGTGAAAAATGGCCCAGCACAAAATCCACCTGTCCTCCCTTCGGAAAATCATTTCCAATACCAAAACGCAAACGTGCATAATTCTGTGTGCCGAGGATCTGCTGGATATGTTTCAATCCGTTGTGCCCGGCATCACTTCCTTTCGCCTTGAGCCGCAAAGCACCAAAAGGCAAAGCCAAGTCATCCACCACCACAAGCATGTTTTCTGGCGGAATGTTTTCCTTTTGCAACCAGTAACGGACTGCATTCCCGCTCAAGTTCATATAGGTGGATGGCTTCAAGAGGACAAGCGTTCGGCCTTTTACCTTCATTTCGGCCACTTCTCCGTAGCGTTTGTCGTCAAAAACAAGATTGGACGCCTTAGCTAAAGCGTCCAATACTCGGAATCCTATGTTGTGTCTCGTATATCGGTACTCATCGCCGATGTTTCCGAGACCTACAATCAAGTACTTCATTTGTCAGGTTTAAGAATTCAACCTTTAAGCTACACTGCCAAGATTACTTTGATTTGGCAGCAGCACCTCTTGCAGCACGAGTCAATTGAACGCGGGCAACAACAGCATTCTTAGCATTCAATAATTCAAGGCCTTCGAAATGCAATTCTCCCACTTGGATAGACTTGCCAAGACCAAGATTGGATACATCCACATGCAATTTTTCAGGAACAGCATCATACAATGCTTTCACTTTCAGTTTGCGGATGTCCAATGACAATTTACCACCGGCTTTCACGCCTTCTGCCAAGCCATCAAGCACAACAGGCACTTCCATAACGATTGGTTTTGCTTCAAATACTTGAAGAAAATCGATATGTAGAAGATCATCTGAAACTGCATGGAATTGAAGGTCTTTCAAGATTGCCTTGTAAGAAACTCCTTCCACGTTCAAATCCACCAAAAAGATTTCGGGAGTGTAAATCAATTTACGAACATCCGATGCTTTCACGCTGATGTGAAGAGCTTTTCTATCGTCACCACCATAAATAATGGCTGGAACAACGCCTTCTTTGCGAATCGCTTTGGTTGCTTTTTTGCCAAGGTCATTTCTCAATGCACCACTTAGACTAAATACTTTCATTTTTCTTTTAATTAAAATGTGTTACTCAAAATTAAGGGAATACGCTTCCTTATTTCCCATCACACGGAACATAAAAAGCGGCGCAAAGATAGGCATTCTTTTTCAAACAAGCATTATCTCCCTATAAATATTTCCTTTACAGAAGGTAACAAACTAACGCATTGACATTTGGCTATCTACGAAGGGCGATTGGCATCGCATGTATTAATCAAACAACTCCTTTAATGTTTTTGTGGCTATAAACATTTTCTTGCTGTCCGGAAACTCAATGAAATCATATTTTTGGTAAAATCGCCTCGCCTCATCATCTATCGGATCCACCACTACCCCAAAAGAACCAATTTCATGAGATATTCCATAACTTCTTTTTAAGGCATCGATCAACAAAATCTTTCCAATTCCTTGCCCTCCATATTTCCTATCAATTGCCAATCTACCCAGCAAGGTGGTCGGAATAGACACATAGGATTTTGGAAGTTTTTCTCGAGTTTGCTCTGAAAAGCAACTCAAAGGAATGCTACTATTCGAAAGGGTGTAATATCCTTTTATATAATCTGTTGAGTTTTCGATCAAGACGTAACAGACTGAAAGCTTACGTTTCACATCTTGTCCGGCTTGATGTTTCAGGTAATTGTTCAAGAGTTCATTTCCACAATCAAAATCTTTCCGGTTGTGCCTGCTGTCCAATAGCTCTATCATTTCTTATTTTGAGCTTGCGATAAACGAATCGTAATCCGCTAAAGCTTTCTTCAATGTTTCGGAAGGCTTTTGCGGGTTGGTTATGGCATCAAAAAAGATTTGACTGTCTTTTTCTGAAGCAATTATGAGTTCTTTTTCTTTTATAATCTCTTTCGCTTTTTCTTGAGCTACTCGAATGACAAAATCAGTAAGATTCCTATAACCACCTAACTGCGCTGCCTTCTCAAATAGATCTTTCTGTTCTTTTGGAAGCCTGGCATCAAATCGAGCTTGCTCTATTGTTGTACTCATAATCGTATATTTTCTACAAATGTACGTAAAATATCCGTATCGGAAGAATATCATGCTGTATTTTCTCGCAAATAAAAAAAAGCGCGTTCCACTCTAAGGATATCACAATTTCACACCTCTCAACCTCAAGGCATTGCTAATAACCGACACCGAACTGAAACTCATCGCCAATGCCGCAAGCATCGGCGACAAAAGCAGCCCGAAGAAAGGGTACAGGATTCCGGCGGCGACTGGAACACCAATTGCATTATAAAGCAGGGCGAAAAACAAGTTCTGACGAATGTTTTTCATCACAGCTTCGCTCAAACTGCGCGCCTTCGCAATGCCTTGCAAGTCTCCTTTGACAAGTGTGATTTTTGCACTTTCGATAGCCACGTCCGCCCCCGTACCCATGGCTATTCCGACATCGCTTTTGGCCAAAGCGGGAGCGTCGTTGATGCCGTCCCCAGCCATGGCTACGATGTGGCCTTCGCGTTGAAGCATTTCCACTTCCTTCATTTTATCTTCCGGGAGTAGGCCTGCTTTAAAATGCTTCAGCCCTAATTTTTCGGCAACAGACTTTGCCGTCAACGGATTGTCGCCAGTCAAAATCATCACATGGATGCCTCTTTCGTGCAGATTCTGAATTGCCTGAAAACTGGACGCTTTGATTTTGTCCGCAATCACCACGAATCCCAGCAAAGCGTGATCCAAAGCGAGAAATGAAACGGTTTTACCTTTTTCCCGATACTTATTTACACGCTGTTGCACCTCTTCGGAGATATCAATTTGGTTGTTCAGCAACAAGGCCTCGTTTCCAAAGATTATTTTCTTTTGGCCCAAAAAGGCTGTGACTCCTTGTCCCGAAATATTTTGGAAATCCGTCACATCCACAGCCTGAGTTTCTTTCGTTGAAACAAATTCTACCGTTGCCTTGGCCAAAGGATGCGTACTCAATGTGTTTACCGAAAGAATAAATTGCCAGAATGCTACATCTGAAAGGTTTGAGAGATTCACAAATTCCTCGACAGATGGCTTTCCTTCTGTCAAAGTTCCGGTTTTGTCCACCACCAAGGTATCTACTTTCGACATTTGTTGAAGTGCCTCCGCATCTTTTATCAGTATCCCCATGCCGGCTCCTTTTCCCACGCCAACCATCACCGACATGGGCGTAGCCAATCCCAGCGCACATGGGCAAGCGATAACCAAAACAGCAATGGCATTCACCAATGCATACACAGACGATGGTTCTGGCCCAAAAACAGCCCAAAGAATAAAAGTCAAGAGCGAAATGGCCACCACGACGGGTACAAAATAGGACGAAATTTTGTCTGCAAGCTTCTGAACGGGGGCCTGCGTCCGGCTCGCCCGATTTACCATCTCCACAATTTGCGACAGCAAGGTTTCATCACCCACTTTTTCGGCACGAAACAAAAAGCTCCCGCTCCCATTAACTGTTCCCGAAACAACCGAATCACCCATTTTCTTTTGCACCGGAATCGGCTCGCCGGTAATCATGGATTCATCCAGATCCGATTCTCCTTCCACTACGACCCCATCGACAGGCACTTTATCACCGGGTTTCACCCTAAGTACATCGCCTTTTTGGACATCTTCCACACTTATTTCAATTTCTCCCCCTTCCACAACTTTGTATGTCTTGGCAGGGACAAGACCCAACAACGCTTTCAGCGCATCCTGCGTTTTTCCGTGCGCCCGTGCCTCCAGCATTTGGCCAAGCAAGACAAGCGTCAGGATCACAGTTGTCGCCTCAAAATAGACATGCACCATGCCATGATGCGATTTGAATTGCGCGGGGAAAAAATCAGGGAAAAGCAATCCCAAAACACTAAACGCCCAAGCAACCCCGGCGCCAATTCCGATAAGCGTAAACATATTGTAGTGCGAAGTGCGGATGCTTTTCCACGCCCGTTCGAAGAACATTCGTCCACAATAGAACACCACAGGAAGCGACAAAACGAATTGAATCCAGTTCAACGTGGAGGGAGAAAACCAACGATAAAGCGGGTTTCCATGAATCATTTCCCCCATGGCAATCAAGAAGATCGGCAGTGTGAAAGCCACAGAAAGCCAAAATTTACGTAAGAGGACGTTATCTCCGCATGTTTCCGCCGAATTGGATATGAGCGGCACCAAATCCATCCCGCAAACAGGGCAGTCACCAAATTTACCGTAGGTTTTGTCCCCCTCGCATTGCATCGGACAATAATATACGCCGGAAAAATCGGTTGGAGGAAGTTTTTTCTTGGGGGGAACGACCACCTCATCCATGGTGTGGATCCCATAACTGCCGCCGTCTTTGGCAAAGATAGCTTTCAAGTGCGAAAGTGGAATTTCTTTTGTCGATTCAACCACAGCTTCCGCTTTCTGCAAATCCACAGTAGCAGCAATCACCCCAGGGACATTCTTGAGGAAATTTTCGACATGCGTGCGGCAACCATTGCAAGTCATGCCACTAATCCTATAGGTATTTTTCTGCGAATTTATGATCGGGCGAATACCCGCAAACGAAGGAACAGAAGAGGAAATAGAAGTAATTTTTGGTTTGTTCTGAGTAAGCAAACTTATCGTATATCGCTCACCAATAGCTTGTTGATAAACAGTTAAGGGAATATCCTTATTTGTGCTGATTTCAACTTGTTCCGTTTCCAACTCAACCGTAACTTGAGTTACTCCTGGGACTTCTCCCAATGCCTTTTCAACATGCGAACGGCAGCCGTTACACATCATGCCTGCTATTTTATAGGTTTTCTTTGCCATCTTCATTTTTTTTGGAGTTACAAAGATGTTGAAAATCGGTGAACAAGAGTTTATATAATTTTGGAATAGTTTGTCGTAATTTCCATTTCACTCAAAGACTAAATGCTGTCAAGAGGTTTACGGCGATTTTCTCGATTTTTTTTAAAATGAGAGGGAGATAATCCGGTCACCCTTTTAAACTGGGAACTAAGATGGGACACACTGGAATAGTTGAGCCGGAAAGCTATTTCGCTTAAAGACAGCTCATCATACACCAACCATTCTTTCACCTTCTCTATTTTTTGAGCAATAAAATATTTTTCGATGGTAGAGCCAGTTTCTTCAGAAAATAGGTTGCTCAAGTAACCATAATCGTGATGTAATCCATCACTCAGGAAATCAGATAGATTGACCTTCAGCTCCCCGTTTTTGTTATGTACCAAATCCACCAATTTGTTCTTGATCCTTTCCACAAGTTGGCTTTTCTTGTCATCCAACAATTCAAAACCCAAGCCTTTGAGCCGCATGGAAAGCTCTATTTTCTTCTCCACCGAAATATTTTCTTCGATTTCAACTTCACCCAGTTCCACCAAGCACGGATAAAGGCCAAGAGACTTCAATTCACTATCAACGACCATTTTGCATCGATCGCACACCATATTCTTGATATAAATTTTCATGCCAAATTAAAATTGGTTGCCTATAATAATAACAACTAAGAAGATACAACTTCTATTTCAATCAGAAAATTTTATTGCTTGGGAATATGACGTACCCGTTAAAATTATATCTTTGCATAGTGAACAGTCACAATGGAAAAATGCCAGAGTGGTCGAATGGGCCGCACTCGAAATGCGGTGTACGGGTAACTGTACCGGGGGTTCGAATCCCTCTTTTTCCGCTGATAGGTCTGGACAAAAGCAGACGACAACAGCAAGAACTTAACAGACAACGACCTTGGCTGCAGGAAGTACACCAAACTTCCGCTTAAATACAGTCGAAAAATAGCTATCCTTCGATTTGAAGCTTTTAAAGCGACAAAATTTCCAAAACTTTAGATTCTACGTATAACTAGGCGATATTTCAGATCACATCATAATAGGGAAGAGTGTGGATGGAGTCTGATATCTTTTGAGACAACCTCTTTTTATATGTAGAGCCTACTTCAATCAATAAGCTCTGGCAAAAATCACCCTTTGCGCAGATGGGTTCCCTGTCACCATGCACGTTCCCGGCGTTTTGTCGCCATCCAAGGGAATGCAACGGATGGTTGCCTTGGTTTCTTCCTTGATTTTTTCTTCCGTTTCAGGAGTTCCATCCCAATGGCAAAGTAAAAATCCACCTTTTTCTATTTCTTCTTTGAATTCATCGTAACTGTTCACTTCACGGGTTTGCGAAGCACGAAAATCGGCAGCCTTCTTGTAGATATTTGCTTGAATTTCTTTCAACAGATCCGCAATAAACTGTTCGATATTTTCCATCGACACGGTTTCTTTTGTCAAGGTATCTCTTCGGGCCACTTCCACCGTGCCATT
Organism: Bacteroidales bacterium UBA1309; assembly: GCA_002307185.1. GTDB lineage: Bacteria > Bacteroidota > Bacteroidia > Bacteroidales > Dysgonomonadaceae > UBA1309. The sequence continues at coordinate 42,951 of DBTT01000012.1, read as the reverse complement.
TTCCAAATCACGTGCACCGATTCCCAGACGAACGGGAACGCCTTTCAATTCGTATTCGGCAAATTTCCATCCCGGTTTTTTGGCATCGTTGCTGTCATATTTTACGCTGATTCCAAGAGCTTTCAATTTTTTCACGATTTCACCCACTTTCCCGGAGATCTGTGCCAGCTGGCCGTCATTTTTATAAATGGGAACAATCACCACTTGGAATGGGGCGAGATTAGGAGGCAGCACCAAACCATTGTCGTCGGAGTGAGTCATAATCAAACCACCTATCAAACGAGTGGAAACTCCCCACGAAGTAGCCCAAACGTGTTCCTGTTGATTGTTTTTGTTCACAAAAGTCACATCAAACGCTTTGGCAAAATTCTGCCCGAGGAAGTGTGATGTTCCCGCCTGAAGTGCCTTCCCGTCCTGCATCAAGGCTTCGATGCAATAGGTCTCGATGGCTCCGGCAAAACGTTCGTTGGCTGTTTTTGTCCCTTTGATGACAGGCATGGCCATGAAACGCTCGGCAAAATCGGCATACACCTCAAGCATAGTCTGTGCTTCTTTCACCGCTTCCCCTTCTGTTGCGTGAGCGGTGTGCCCTTCCTGCCACAAGAATTCTGCCGTACGCAGAAACAGGCGGGTGCGCATTTCCCAACGCACCACATTGGCCCATTGGTTGCACAAGATAGGAAGATCGCGGTAAGACTGTATCCAGCCTTTATATGTGTTCCAGATGATGGTTTCTGAGGTAGGGCGAACAATCAATTCCTCTTCAAGTTTTGCTGCCGGATCCACCACAAGACCTTTTCCATTGGGATCGTTCTTCAACCGGTAGTGTGTCACCACAGCGCATTCTTTGGCAAAACCTTCCACGTGGTCAGCTTCTTTGCTCAAAAATGATTTTGGAATGAACAGCGGAAAATAAGCATTCACATGACCGGTTTCCTTAAACATACGGTCCAGTTCTTGCTGTATTTTTTCCCAGATAGCATACCCATATGGCTTGATGACCATACAGCCACGCACGGCGGAGTTTTCCGCCAGATCAGCTTTCAATACCAAGTCGTTATACCATTGCGAATAGTTCTCGCTTCGAGAGGTAAGTTCTTTCAATTCTTTAGCCATTGTTTGAATCTTTTTATTTCGGAAGGCAAAGGTATAAAAATATTATAACCCGAGAAACACCTATTTTCAAAGAAACGGGAATAGTTATATGTTCAAAATCTGAGATTCTCAAATTAAACCTTTTGTCTGCCCAACTGTCCCAAATTTAGATAAAAGGTAAAATGAAGAACTTATGAAAACAAAGAATATCATTTTAGGAGTAATGATTGTGTCGTTGGTTGCAATGCTAAGTTCATGCACGGCTTCTTTCGACGCTCATTACGGAAGGCTGGCTTATAATCAGCACAATAGACCGGAACATGTGGTCAATGATCCCGACTTGCCGCCAGTGTCCTATCTTAGTCCTCGCCAAATTGACAAAATCAAGGATATACGGAGGGAAGAACATCGGAGGGTGGATTACCTGGAACAAAGAAGAAGAGAAATACGATCTGAACTGGATCAACCGAACCATTCGCAAAGGCCTGGACATTATGATCCCACAAATCCAAAACGCCTACAAAAGGAACTGAGGAAAGTGGAACATCAGATCGACAAGGAACACAGACGTGCTGACGACCGGGTTTATTCGGTACTAACAGACCAACAAAGAAGATATTGGAGGAGGTAAAAGGTTTATTGATTTTAGGTGTTGAAGGGGGCTTGCAAAAGTCCCTTTTTTTATGATTTGCCCATTCTGAATGCATAAAAATACACAAAAATATTCATTCGACTCTTTGGTTGTTTGTTTTTTCGTATTTTAGCTGTGATTTAAACAAATATAGAATAATAAATCTTAGGTTATGGGAAAATTAGCTGCCTCGGAGGTCATTGATTTTGCAAAATCCTTTTTAGAAAAGGCTGAAAAAGAACTTACGCCCCTTGAGCTCAAAGAACAAAAAAAATATGCCGTCATGGTACAAAACAGCAACGATAAGTTGCTGTTGTCTAAAATGTTGGACGAATCGTCACAAATTAGAAATAACCGAAAGCTATCGAAGCGGATGAAAATACTTCTGGAACGATACGGCGTCCCGGAATTTTTTGGTGCATCCGACCGCTTGTTGCTCAAATTGTTCACAGCTTTCGGCTATCAATTTGATTTCATTGCGATGCCAATTTTCAAAAAACGACTCCGTTCAGAAACATCCAAAGTGATTATCGACGAAGAAGCAACTGCCCTGAACGAGCACCTCACAGAACGAAAAGCTCAAAAAATCGGGCAGAATGTCAACCTGCTGGGTGAAGTGGTGTTGGGCGACGGCGAGGCGAAACATCGCTACCAGCATTACCTGGAAGCCCTCACCTATCCAAACATAAATTATATTTCCATCAAGATATCAGGAATTTACGCAAAGATCAATGCCTTAAATTACGCCCAAAACAAAAAAGACTTATGCGAATTGATGGCGAATCTTTACCAGCAAGCTATCGATTATCCATATGTGGACGATAAGGGCGTGTCGCGGCCCAAGTTCATAAACATGGACATGGAGGAATACAAGGACACGGAATTGACCTTGGATGTATTCAAAACAGTCCTTTCCATGCCGCAATTCAAGAATCTGGAAGCCGGAATCGTGGTGCAGGCTTATTTGCCCGATGCTTCCAACTTTCAGGACGAATTACTCGAATTTGCGAAGAAACGGCTGGCAGAAGGCGGATCACCTTTGAAAATGAGGCTTGTGAAAGGAGCTAACTTGCAAATGGAGAGCATCGTGTCTTCGCTAAAGGGGTGGGACAACCCTGTTCATAGCAGCAAACTCGAAGTGGATGCCAACTACTTACATATTCTCGACAAGGCCATGCTGCCCGAAAATGCGAAGGCCTTGCATCTGGGAGTGGCTTCGCACAATTTTTTCAGCATCGGTTATGCTTATTTGCTGAGCAAACAAAACGGCGTGGAAGATTCTGTGACTTTCGAGATGCTCGAAGGGATGGCCAACCACCTGCCACGGGTGATGCGGAGCCTCGACAAACAGATTATTCTCTACACGCCGGTGGTGAAAGACGAACATTTCTTGAATGCGGTTTCTTATTTGGTGCGCCGTCTGGACGAAAACACGGGCAAGGAAAATTTTCTCAGCTATTCCTTCAATTTAAAAGTGGGAAGCGGACAATGGAATTTTCTAAAGCAACAATTTTTGGATGCTTATGCCCTGAAAGATACGATAAGCACGTCACCTAAACGCCATCAAGACAGGACACAACCCATTGTTCCAACCACAGATTTAGAGGCATTCAAGAACGAACCGGACACCGATTTCGACCTGCCAGCCAACCGCAAATGGGCAGACGGAATTCGTGAAAAATGGAAAAAATCACCCACCGATGCGCTTTATGAAATACCCGTACAGGTAGGAGAAAAAACAATAAAAGGCGAAAAACAGCTCGAATATTTCGACCACGGTCAGGAAGAAAAAGTGTGCGTGTGCAAAGTGGGCCTTACCGGCTTGCCAGAGGTGGAAGAAATGCTCCGGATTGCAGATGAAGATGCTTCGGGATGGCGCAAAAAGTCCTTGGCTCATCGCAATCAGATTTTGCACAAGGTGGCCGACAACCTATCCACCAAACGAGGCGACCTGATCGGTTGCATGAGTGCCATCACCGGAAAAACATTCTATGAAGGGGACGTGGAAGTGTCGGAAGCGGTGGATTTTTGCCGCTACTACCCTATTTCGATGAAAACCTTCGAAGATTTGGAGAATGTGACAATTTCTCCCAAGGGAATTATTCTTGTTATCCCACCTTGGAATTTCCCACTTGCAATTCCCGTGGGTGGCGTGGCAGCAGCTTTAGCCGGAGGCAACTCGGTTATCTTGAAGCCTGCCACTTCTGCCTATCCGGTAGCGCGGGAATTTGCCCAATGTTTCTGGGAAGCGGGCGTTCCCAAAGATGCTTTGCAACTGCTTTGTGCCGATGGCCGTGAACCGGTCAATTACCTGACAAAAAACCCTTTGATAAAGCATATCATCCTGACAGGTGGCACCGACACGGCTTTCCAGCTGCTGAAGGCCAACCCAAAATGCCCTTTAGCTGCAGAAACAGGTGGGAAAAATGCAATGATCCTCACTGCCAGCGGCGACCGCGACCACACCATCCAAAATGTGGTGACATCAGCTTTCAGCAATGCGGGACAAAAATGTTCGGCTTGCTCCTTGCTCTTGCTCGACAAAGAAGTGTATGACGACCCTGATTTCAAATCAAAACTCGTTGATGCCGTCAGCAGCATCCAAACGGGAAGCCAATGGGACGGCGCATCCACCGTCGGACCCATGATCACGAACCAAAACGACAAGCTCGAACAAGCGATCCAACACTTGGAAGAAGGCGAATCGTGGCTTGTGAAACCGGAGTATGTGGATGCCAACAAATACATCCTGCGCCCATCCGTGAAATGGGGTGTGAAACCAGGCAGCTTCACTTTCCAAACCGAACTTTTCGCCCCTGTCCTATCCGTAGTTCGCATCGACGACTTGGTGGAAGGTATCAAATTAGTCAACAGCGGCGATTACGGACTCACGTCAGGATTGCAATCGCTTGACGAAAGTGAGATTGAAACTTGGAAAAACAGCATCGAAGCGGGCAACCTCTACATCAACCGGGGCATCACCGGCGCCATTGTCAACCGCCAGCCTTTTGGCGGGATGAAGCTTTCGGCATTTGGCGGTGGCATCAAAGCCGGAGGGCCTAACTATGTTTCCTGCTTTGTTAAATTCGAGCAGAAGCCACAAACACCCATTTTGAAAACGGCCACCACACATTTCCCGACGCTATCGGCATTGCTTGGCGAACAGGAGAATATTTGTTTCCAACGAGCTATAGAAAATTATCGGGCAAGCTGGTTGAAAGAATTTGCCGCAGAATACGACACGCAACATATTTATGGAGAAAAGAACACCTTCCGCTATTTGCCTATCCAAAACATGGCGTTGCGCATTCATGCCAACGATGCCGTTTTGGATCTTTTGCTGGTGATCGCTGCCGCCAAAGTGGCCAAGGCTGGTTTGACGATCAGTATCGATGCAAATGACTCCAAATTTGCAAAAGTGAAAGATGCGCTTGCGGCAAGCTATCCAGTGGTAGTCGAGAGCGAAAGCCAATTCTTGACCGGTGTGAAGAAATACAACCGTATCCGGACACTCACCGCAGGTCTATCCGACGCTTTCTATGAAACTGCGGCAAAGAACGGGCAATACATTGCGCACCAAGCGCCATTGCCCGAAGGACGTGTGGAATTGTTGCATTACCTCAAAGAACAAAGCATTTCGTATGAATATCACCGCTATGGAAGCATAACGCAAGAGGTATAAGCTCAGCTACAATTTCAATTCCAACTTCTGTCCATTTCAAAAACTGCAATTTGTTGCAATGATTTGGTTGAAGTTGGAATTCAGTAAACTCAAATTTATTAACTTTGCCGGCTGAACGGGCCTTGAGCTTGGTTTAATTATCATTTTACCTACAAATAAGGGATATTTTATGTTCAAAACAAATGAATACTTCGATGGAAAAGTTGTATCCATCGGATTGGAATCGGCTGAAGGAACAGCCACGGTTGGCGTAATGGCTGCGGGAGAATACGAATTTGGAACTTCCACGGTGGAAGTAATGACCGTCATATCGGGAGCATTAAGTATCCAGCAACCCGGCGAATCGGAATGGAAAACGTATAAGAAATTTGAAAGCTTTGTGGTGGAGAAAGGGGTGAAGTTCAAAGTGAAATGCGACGAGGATACTCCCTATCTTTGCTTGTATAAATAAAGTGGTGCCTGACGCTTGCTCCTTCAATGAAGGAAGTGGCCTCGAAAGAACGCAAATTACGCTAACCTCTCGTTTGCCAAACAAATAAGAGCAATTTAACTATCTCGTTAAAAGGCAAAAAAGAATTATACGGATTTGCGCAATTTGCGTTGTAATCTTTTTGGAGATGAACTCAAATATCCAGTTCGCAATTCAAATTGTTGTCCCCTACCCTCGCACCTATTTTTTCATACATGGCAATGGCGTCTTTGTTCCAATCATATACTTGCCAGCGAACTTTTGTGCAACCGGTTTCTTTTGCATAGTCAATCGCCGAATTGATCAACCTCGTGCCAATCCCAAGGCGACGATAATCATCCCTGACATACAAATCATCCAAAAAGATGGCTTTTCCAGTCCAAGTATGGAAAGTGGGAAAAAAGAAAATGTATCCCGCCAGTTCTTTTTGTTCTATTTCCGCCAAAAAGCACACAAAAAGTTTTTGCTCTTCCAGCAACTCGTGCTTCGTGATTGTCACTTTGTCGGCCTTCTTTACAAATTGGGCGAATTCACAAATCATATCATATAGATCATCCAAGTCTTTATCTGTCGCCCGGCGAATAATAATGTTCATAATTATTTAGGTGTTTGGTGCATAATTATCCAATCTTCATCTCACACTATTTCGTTTGTTTTAAGTTACGCAAAGCAAATATAATGATAAAAACTCAAAAAGAGACCGCGGAAATCAGACTAAAATAAGGTTGATTTTTCACTTATTTGCCTTCTATAGATGGGAATTGATTTGTCCCGACCGCACAAATCTTCGTATCTTTGCAACATATTCATAAGGAAATACAATGACTGATCCATTTCATGCTTATTTAACCCTCACGGGATACACAAGATTCGATATTCAGGCTGTCCTATTCGACATGGACGGTGTTCTCTACAACTCAATGCCCTCCCACTGCAAATCGTGGGTTCAAACAATGACCGAATTTGGCTACCACTGCATCTACGAAGAATTTTTCATCCACGAAGGACGCACTGGAGGCAGCACTATCAACCTGCTCACCCAACGCGAATTTGGGCGAGATGCCACAGAAGAGGAAATCAAAGTGATTTATGCACGGAAAACAGAACTGTTTACCCAGTACAACCAAGGCGAAACAATTCCCTTTGCCCGCGAAATGCTCAATCAGGTCAAAGCCGATGGGCTGGACACCATACTTGTAACCGGATCGGGCCAGCACTCCCTATTAGGAAAACTAGAAGAGAATTTTCCTGGAATTTTTGTTCGCGAAAAAATGGTGACGGCATTCGATGTGAAAAATGGCAAGCCAAATCCCGAACCTTACCTTAAGGGGTTAATTAGAGGAGGAAAACTAGACACCAACCAAGCGGTTGTGATTGAAAATGCGCCAATGGGTGTTCAATCGGCGGCAGATGCAGGAGTCTTCTGCATCGCGATCAATACCGGCCCCATTGACGAACAGGTGCTTTATAATGCCGGTGCAGACATCGTGTTGCCATCGATGGAAGATCTATTTCTGAAATGGCAGGAGATTCTTACCAGTTTGAAAGGCGCTACTCGTAAAATTTAATTCATCACTTCGAAAAATATCAACCTGGATACAAACATTTAAAATCAATCGGTATCCCGAGTCGAGGTTGCTAAACAACAAACCCACAAGCGGAAGAAACATAGCGAGCTTTCCGTAAAAACCTGCGCAGCTTTTGTCCAAAACCTGCGGTAGTTTTGCCCAAGACCTACGGTAGTTTTTCAAAAAGCAGCGCAGCTTTTTTTAGATCGTGGGCATGGCATCTGTTTTGGGAGTGGTTTCTAGGATCTATTTCAAAGCCCCAAAGCCCATTCACCCATCCGACCGCAGATTCCAATTTGGTATAAAATAGCTTTTATCCAACACCTGTTGCTGGCCCTGCCTTCGGGGTTTGTTTCAAAATAAAGAAATATGCGCTTGCGAATTCGGCGAATTGGCTTACGAATTGCTAACTTTGTAGATCAACAATCCTAAAACAAAAAAGCTATGTCAGTCATATTAGAATTTGCAATTTTCCCTACCGACAAGGGAGCACATGTGAGCCAATATGTGAAAAAAGTGGTGGAAATGATCGACTCCCTACCCTATCAAAGTGAATTGACCCCGATGGGAACAGTCGTGGAATGTGACACAATGGACGAATGCCTCGGCGTGATCTCCAAAGCGAACGCTATTCTCGAACCTATCTCGGAACGGATCTATTGCACGGCAAAGTTTGACAACAAACCCGGCCAAACGAAGCAAATGGAACACAAGATTGCCGCTGTTAGATCGTGAAGAAAATCGATCGATAAAACCTTTTTTAGTCGTTTTTGATTATTCCCTTGTAGATCAGGGCCACACCAACCACGATCGGGATCAACATCAGAAACAGGTACAGCCCATGTTGAAGAACGATTTCCGGTGCTATCAGCAAGATCGAAAGAACTCCGGCGATGGCTCCACCAAGATGTGCGTCATGCCCAATCTGGCTTTGAGGCATATATTTCATCGAATACACGGTGAACGAGAGGTAAAACACGCCAAATATCCAGGCATCTATTCCGAAAGGAAAAGGAATAATGTATATTTTAGAGAAAGGGTTCATCGCAATGGACGAAAACAAAATGCCGACCACACCACCCGATGCCCCCAAAGCCGTATAGTTAGGCTCTTTCCGATGGATCAACAGCGACAAAACACCACCTGCAAGGATAGACACGATATAGATCGTTAGAAAAGTGGCCGCACCGAATGCACCCTCAATGGCAGGAGCGAAAAAATAGAGAGTCATCATATTGAACAGCAGGTGCATCAAACTTCCATGCACCAAAGCATGCGATATCAAGCGATACCACTCCTTTTTTACTAGAACAGCAGACTCGTGAAAGAGCAGGCGATATAATAAATCCCGATTTTGGAAAGCAATCAGGCTAACTCCGGACGTTATCAAAATCACAAGAAAAGGCAGGTTTGTAAAATAATTTTGCATGAATCAAATTTCAATTTAGATGAATAGTAATGCAAATATAAACGGAAAGAGGCTACAATGCAATAAAACATGCAGAAACGGAAGAAACTCAAAGACCTTTTTATTACAAAACTATACAAACCCAATAATTACGACAAATATTCTATAAGAATATAAAGCCTAAAAAGACACTGGAAAATTCAATAAACTATCGCAAAAAAAATAAGCATGATGAGACAACTATTTCTGACAATAGCATTCGGATTAATTTCACAAACAGGATTTTCACAAAAAGTGATTGAAAAGAACTTTAAATCCATCTTTGACACGTATGGAGTTGACGGATGTTTCGTAGCATACAACCAGGCCGATAACGAATATATAAAATACAATCCCGGCCTGTGTGATACCGGGTACATACCGGCATCAACTTTTAAGATACCCAATTCGTTGATTGCATTGGAAGAAGGGATCGTCAAAGACACCAATCAAATAATCAAGTGGGACGGACATGAATGGCCTAATAAATTATGGAATCAAGACCAAACTTTAAAAACTGCAATTAAATATTCCTGTATTTGGGCCTACATTGGCTTTGCGGAGCAGGTTGGAATAAAAAAATATCAAGACTATGTCAATTCCTTTGGTTATGGGAATAAAAACTTGACCGGCCCACCGACACGATTTTGGTTAACCGGACCATTTCGCATAAGTGCAAACCAGCAGGTTGATTTTTTGAAAAAGTTTTACAATTACGGATTGCCGAAAATTTCCCGACAATCGATTGACATTGTTAAAGATATTATTATTTTAGAGCAAACCGATAATTACAAATTAAGCGGCAAAACAGGTGGCGGAATCTTAACGGATGCTGATTACATCATGTGGTTAGTGGGATATGTTGAGAAAGACAATAAGCCCTATTTTTATGCCATGAATTTTAAGACAAATGACTTTAACAAGTTGGGGCAGGCGCGATACGAGATAACGAAGGACATTTTTAGAGAGTTGAAAATTATTGAATGAAAAAGCCGTTTGCCGCGATGGAAGCAAACATGACCAAATCGAGCACCGCATCTCTATCAAAGATTATGCTGGCGACAGTTTTGCATTCCCGAAATCGTCGCCTAAAGTAATCCGTTTAACGTTTGCGTTACTTTTTTAGTCAACACCAGCCGTTTTTGATTGTCGGCAAAAGTGGTGGCAAACAAATAAAAGTCGCCGCCGTCGGTCAACCTTAATTTTTTCCTCAATTCATCGACGCTCGATGGAAAATTCCGAATCGAGATATTGGCTTTCGAGGTGATTTGATGCAACCTTTTCAGCTCCGAATTGCTAAACGAAAAAGAATCCTCGACTTCAAAAGCACGCCCGGGGAATCCATCAGGAAGCATGTCACATGTATATAAATGACTGTTTAAATGCAATTTACTTAAAGAAAAACGATCAGATACCAGCTTGTATGCCCCGGCTTTCAACAAGGCTGCATTCGGTTCGAATAAAAACCTCCCGATATTGTTAGCAAACACAACTTTCGCTTCGGCCTCCTCTTCCATCAAGAAAGAGAAAGATTCCATCTCTGCATTATTGGGGTAATTCACGGCATGGATTCTCGTTCCACTGCTGGAGCATGATTTTTTCAGGAGCAATTCCTTTACTTCGTTTTGAATGGCTACCACATATACATCGGAGATATTTTTCAAGGCACGAATGGATGCCGAAATATCGAGCATGGGCGAAAGCTTGATGATCGTTTGATGGGATTTTTCGGCGAGCAAATCATCTATTTCCTTCAAATTGGGGGTGCAATCTTCCAGCAATACGGTTTTCCTTCCCGAATCGGCACGCCGGCCAGGATCGATGAAAATAGTGTCTGCCTTAAAATCCATTTTCTTTAGAAATCCGACGCTATCTTCACAAAATGTCTGGACACTATTCAACCCCAAGGCCTGAAAATTGTGCCGGGCCAGCAATTCAAGTTCAGCTTGCTGTTCCACATATATCGCCTCTTGGAAACGTTGCGCCATAAAATAGAAATCGACCCCGAAACCACCTGTCAAGTCAACGAAAATAGTGCCTTCGGCCAGCGAAGCTTTAAACCGGGCCGTCGTTTCGGACGAACATTGCTCCATGGAGACTTGTTTGGGATAAAGGACATCGCCGCAGGCTTCCCAAGTGGGGATTTTTTGTGCGGCAATACGTTTTCCTTTCAGTTGCTGCAACGCAAATGGCATGTCGATGCCAGGATATTTTGCAGATTGGAGGGCAAGGTGCTGAAGGTTGTCATCCCTATGCTCGGAAAGAAACTGTTTTAATTGGGGAGAAATCATTTTTTGACACGGACAAATGAACTAAGCGAGCTACCTTTTTTCGATGAATCGGGTATAACTGGACGAATCGTGTCACGACGAACCGCATCGGCGTTCGCCACTTTATTCTTCCTTGAAAACAAGTCGCCAAGGGTGTTAAAATCCCGTTTATATAGCAATCCTACGCCCTGAGTTTGCAACGTGGCACCCGGATTGGCATAGTAATAGTACTTTTCGTTCAAGTGATTGTATGCCTTCAGCCTCAAATTTCCGGATTTATTGAGTAGCATTTCCAGGTCAACTTCTCCCACAAAGGCGTTTTGAGTCTGCAGGTTGTTCCGGTATCCAACATTTCCGTTAATTAGCAAGCGGTCATTAAGCAATTGGCTCGACAACAGCAGTTCCACCTCGGTGTTTGTAAACTCCGAATTACTTGTCCTGATATTTGTCCCGAACTGCCATCTCTGATCGATCTGACTAAGAATATTGCTCAAATTGGACGAAAGGGTAGCAGACGCGACGGAAGCAAAGTTGGTTGTCCGGTTCGTATTGTCAGCCAAATTTTCGGATGGGGTGTAAAATTTAGACAGCAGCAGCAAGTACACGATCTGCCGGTTCATCATGTCTTCGGAGCTAATCAGGTTTTTCACTTGTCGCTGAATTTCGGCGTCAACGGTTGGCAACGCCATATCAAGCCCAATATTCGGATGGCGCAATTCCCCGGAAATATTCAATAAGCATTGCACTGCCACATTGGTTTGCCCGGAGGTTTGGGCTATGGACTGACTCAGGTCATTCAAATTCGCCGTTAATTTGTAGATCGCTTTTATGTCCAAATTCGCAGCATATGGATCTCCCCGGAACTGAACGGAACTTCCATCCTCGATAGAAAAGCGCTTTTCCATGATTCGTTGGAACGTGAAGTTATAGGTTCCCTTGTTAATGACATAATTACCGTAAATCTTTGGATCGGTTTTCATATCCCACTCAAACTGAATGTTTCCGCTTCCGTTACCTTTCACCACATCACCGCTCACAGGATCCATCACCAGCTCAACCGTAGCTTCGGGCGTGGCACTGATATAAAAATTCATAAACACGTCCATTCCGGTATTTTTTTTCTGGGTGGCAGATGATTCTTGGGGGTGGGTCGTGTCAATTCTTTCTTGCGGTTTTTTATACGAAATAAAGGAATATTGGGTGGCCGTTTCATTCATAAAATTAAGACGCAGAAACGAATTGGCTTCTGTTTCAATCTGCATGTTGAGATGCACAGCCTGCTCGTCACCAATAATGCTACCATTACCCGAAGCAAAAATTTTACCCGAGAACGTTGGATTCATCTTCTCCGTTCCATTGAAGACAAGGAAATTATGGCTATCCAAGCTAATATTGTAGGTAATGTCATCAAAATAGTTGTGACTGACTTTTCCACTACAAATCGCAATGTTCCCCGACTCATCGTAGAATTTCACCTTATCAAATGATATTAAGTCCCTTTTCAAATGGATGGTGTCAGAAAAAGAATAGTTCGTGTTCAGGAAACCTACGCCAATAGTTGCTTTCTCGATCGCAGCATCACCCTCCACCGTGACATTGCTCAAATCCCCCACTAACCGTACTTTTCCTGAACCAATTCCTTCAACCCGATTAAAGAGTGTAGAAACATATTTTTTTATAAACCCTATATCGATGTGATGAGCGTCAAAATCGATGGAAAGTTCTCTCGACAATGGATTGATAAAGCCCTCCACATAAGTTTTATCACCAGCATCGTTGGTAATATTTCCTCTGAGCAGAATTTTACCAGTCTGTTTTTCCAACTCGCTGTATAGCTCTAAATTTCCTAAAGGAGAATCATTGAACTTAAAACCTTTGGCCGTTAAATTACAGATGTAGCACGGTCTCCCCGAAAAACTTGATGCAACGATTTCTCCAGAAGCTAAACCTCCGAAATCCAATGCTTTAATCTTTAACATTTTGAAAACATATTCTAAATCGATGTCATCTAGATTAGCTTTCAATTTTTGGTCAGGGTCTTTTGCCGAATATGAACCGTCAATTTTCAATGATTGGCTACCAGACCTGTTTTGGAGGATAAAATTCTCAAAAGAAATCGCTCCTGAAGCAACTTTGATTTCAGACTCATGCAGATGCCAAATAGAATCGTTAAGAATTAAGTCTCCGGGCACAACATCAATCAAAGTTTGAAGCTTGTTAGAGCTTCTATCCCGTTTGAAATGTGTCAAAGTTAGGAATGTCCCTTGGAATTTTTCTTTGTTTTCGCTATCAAACGAAACATTGGTGTGAATGCTGTCATTTGCTGCCCAAAGATCCACCCCGATGTTGTTTGCCACCCCGTTCTTTCCAAATATAACACCATTCAGATTGCCCACAAGTTTTGATTTCTGACTATTGTTGCAAGCAATCATTCCGGACTGTATGTTTTGACCGCCAGCCGTGATCGATGGGAAATATCCTTCTAATCCAAATTGCTCGTGCTGATTGTCGTAAAACCCAAAAATCTTGGCATCATTATGGATGGCTACAGGAAGTTGCAACATGGCAGAAATCTTGTCGGTGTTTCCAACCACAAAATTAAAGGTGAAGCTATTGTTCTGTTTGGCTTTCCCAAAGTTGCTGGCAATAAATGTCGGGACATATTTGCCCAAAGTGCTGGTGATGCTCTGTGCCAAAGATGAAAACGAAAATTGCCCGGCTACTTCTCCGTTCAAAAAATCTGAATGAATACGAAATAGGCGGGAATTCGGTTCTTTCGACGACTCAATAGAAAATTGCTTTATAAACAGGTGGTTGTCTTGTTTTGAAAGAGTGACAGAATCAATGTCCAATGTCCCGATTGCGTTATCGAGATTGTTGCCCGAAAAATTTGCACGCATAGAAAATGAAAGAGCCGACAAATTTTGCTTGTTGTACAAATTGAGCTTATCCAACTGGATATGATGGGCTTTGGCATATAAATTGAATACTGGCGTTTTTTGAGACAAATCCGCCAGGCCTTTGATATTCAACTGTATGTTTGGATCCGAAAGTGACAGAATCCCATCCAATTTCTTGCCTTCGTATGTTCCATTCAATTGTATGTTTTTATAATTGTATCCGTTGTAATCCACATCATATATGGCACCATCGATCAATCCTCTCGATTGTCCATTATAAGGTTTATTCATTTTTACGGTCAAACCCAAAGTAACAGTGTTGAGATTTTTGTTGTCCAGGAGTTTCCCCAGACGGAAGTTGGATGTGGATATTTTGCCGTTCAAATAAGATTCTTTTCCCGGAATAATACCAAACAACATCTCAGTTTGTATATTGCCCAAATTTGTTTCTATTGTCCCAAAGGCCAGAAGCTTGTCCAAATAGCCGGAAATATCGCCCGAAAATGAGATATTTCCTAAATTATTGACAACTGGTGGAACATTTATTTTGTTGGCTGTCAAATTCTTTGACAAACCCTCAATTCCTGCTTTATTGGCATAAAGATGACCAATTGTAGCAAGCAGGTAAAGTTTGTTCCTGTGCAACACATCTTTGATTTCGGCATTAGCCACCAACTTCATCTTATCGCCATAAAGAAGATTTAGCGATTCGACATGGATGTCATTTACTTTGCCCGAAGCTTTTACTCGTATATTCAAAACATCCTTGAATTTGGCAAGAGCGGGAACAAATGCCGAAATATCTTTCGGGGTAATTTGAGAAGGCTGTAAATCCAATTTGAAGGCCAATCTCTCAAGCATCGAATTCCCTTTGCCAAAAGCAAAAGATAGGTGATTGAAACGGATGTCGGACGAAGGAAGATTTAATTCAAACCCCTTGATGTACCATTGATTTTTGCTTGTGGTCAGGCGGGCGGTCAGATTTTGAATATCCAACCCTGATTTTTCTTTCAACTCAAGTTGCTTCACAATAATGTTGAGAGAATCGGATTTGAGCGATTTTAAAGCGAACTTGGCATTCAAATCCAGCACATCCAAGTGATTAAAATCAATTTTGGAAGGAGTATAATCTTGGTCTTTGATATCAAAATTGGCTTTTCCGCGTTTCAGGTTTACAAAATCTATTTTCACCTCATAAGCGGATGGTTGGTTCTTCTTTTTGGAAGCAAAGGCATCCATGATGAACTGGATGTTGAGCGGTGATTTCTTGGTGTCTTTCGAAAGGCGAACGCGAAAATCAGACATGGCAATAGAGGTCACCACTACCTGCTTTTGCAACAATGCCCACAAGTCGATCCCAGCATAAATGCGGTCAGCAACCAAAGCCGTATCACCGGAGCGATCTTTGACATAGACATCCATCAATTCGACATTCGAAAATGGGGTGATGCGAAGTTTCTCGATATTCAAGTCCGTCTTGAGACGTTCGCGCAAATCAGCCAAAATAGCTATCCTGATTTTGTTTTGTACAGAATCCTGATTGAGTAGGATGTAAACCGAGCCAAAAAGAATTACCAGAATGGCCAGAAAAGACAAGGTTATGTATTTGAATTTTTTGATACGTTTCTAATTTAATTATGCAAAAATAAGCATTTTAACGCATTTTCTCAACGAGCGATCATCAAAATTTACTGGATATAATTCTGAATAAATCAAATTAAATGTCAACATTACTTTAGGGAGCCAACCGCTCTTTTGTCCATATTCCATTTTCCAATCGGAATTGGATTCGGTCGTGTAAGCGGCTGCTTCTTCCTTGCCAAAATTCAATTAACTCTGGATGAACCAAGTAACCTCCCCAATTTTCAGGACGTGGCACACTCTTTCCGGCAAATTGCTCTTCAAAATCTGCATACAATTTTTCAAGGTATATCCTGTCCGGAATCACCTCGCTTTGCGGTGATGTCCATGCTCCTAACTTACTTTTGGGCGGACGCACTTCGAAATATTTGTCGGAATCTTCGGGCGAAAGCTTTTCGGCAAAGCCTTCGATACGAACCTGGCGCTCCAATTCGTGCCACACAAAATTGAGCGCGCAATACCGATTGCTGGCAAGCTGCTTCCCTTTCCGGCTGTCGTAGTTGGAGAAAAAAACGAAACCACCGTCCTTCAATTCCTTTAGCAACACGACACGTGAAGAGGGCCTTCCCGAAGCATCCACTGTGGCCAAATTCATGGCACTTGGCTCATACACATGTGCTTCGATCGCTTCTTTGAACCATTGCTCGAATGCCTCAAACGGATTGTCAGGCAACTCTTTCTTGTCTAAAGTTTTGAGGGTAAAATCACGCCTCAGGTCGTGGATATTTAACATGAAAAACGGTTCGTTATCTATCGGGCGAAAGGTTTTTCGCCCCTACGTTCGTTATCTTTTGTGTATTTCGACTTTTTCGGTTGGTGCAACTTCACTATTGCGTTTTTCAACAGATTGGATGAAATTATCCGCCAAACGGTCGAAAGCCAATGCCGTGAGGCTGTTTTCATTGAGGCTTACAGGCACACCGCTGTCTCCGCTCTCACAAATGCTTTGCACCAATGGAATTTCGCCCAGCAGGGCAATGTTCAGTTCTTCGGCCAACTGCTTGCAGCCACCTTTTCCAAAAATATAGTACTTGTTGCCGGGCAATTCGGCAGGAGTAAACCAAGACATGTTTTCCACCAAACCCAAAATCGGAACATTCACCTTGTCGTTTGTGAACATATGGATTCCTTTGCGGGCGTCCGCCAAAGCCACCTGCTGCGGTGTGCTAACGACTACCGCTCCAGTTATGGCAAGCGTCTGAACCATTGTCAAATGAATATCGCTCGTTCCAGGTGGAAAATCGATGAGAAAATAGTCCAAGTCGCCCCAGTTGCCATCGCTAATCAACTGTTTCAAGGCATTTCCGGCCATAGCGCCGCGCCAAACGACGGCTTCATCTTTGTTCACAAAAAAACCGATGGAAAGCATCTTTACGCCATATTTTTCGACGGGAACAATCATATCTTTTCCATCCACAGGTTCCAAAAAAGGCTTGGCATCTTCTTCGTTCAACATCTTGGGCAACGAAGGACCAAAAATATCGGCATCGAGCAATCCCACTGTGTGCCCTTTACGGGCAAGAGTGACTGCCAAATTCACAGCAACGGTACTTTTTCCGACACCACCTTTCCCTGACGAAATGGCTATAATGTTCTTCACTTGTGGGAGCAATTTTGCTGGTGCTGGTTTTGGTACTTGCTTGGCCCTCACCTCAATATTTCCAACGACATCAGCTTTTTCGTCCGCATAGGTAAGGATTGCTGTTTCACAAGCTTTTACAACAGATTTGATAAACGGGTCGTTTGGACGATCGAAAAGTAGCGAAAAACTCACTTTCATTCCCTCGATACGAATGTCGTCTTCCACCATCCCCATTTCCACGATGCTTTTGCCAGTGCCCGGATAACGAACGTGGGAAAGCGCATCAACGATGAGTTTCGGATATAAATTTGCCATTACTTTGTAGTTTTTTTAGCTTGAAGACTCTGTGCATTGCTGCGGCCAAAGCTTCTGTAATCATCTTTTTCTATTTCAATATCCGGTTCACACCAGTCGATTACATCGGGGCAGCCGAACCGGATATATTTTATGTTTAAACCACGAGCCAACCATTGTTGTTCATAATAAGTCTGAATATTGAGGATTTTATCGTTGGCAAAACGGTCGTCGTGATACAGGTCATCTGTGAAAGAAATATTCGGCAACTGGTTGAATACGGCCATCTCACGTGTGTAATTGAACATAAAGCTACTGTCAGTTTTCAAATGCACCAGACCGTTATCGGACAACATGTTTCTATACAATTTCATGAAACGGGTGGAAGTCATCCGTTTGTTTACCTTATTCATCTGAGGATCCGGGAAAGTGATCCATATTTCGGATACCTCGTTTGGTGCAAAGAAATGATTGACTAATTCGATATGCGTGCGAAGGAACGCCACATTGGATAGATTTTCATTCGATGCTTCCTTGGCTCCCGCCCACATCCTGGCACCTTTTATATCGAGCCCAATAAAATTTTTCTCCGGAAACAACTTGGCGAGTCCAACGGTGTATTCACCTTTTCCACAACCCAGCTCAAGCACAATCGGGTGGTCGTTGTGAAAAAATTCCGTATTCCATTTGCCTTTCAGGTCAAAACCTTTTTCCTGCAACACCGAAAACGGATATTGAAACACATGCGGATATTCAGACATGTCCGCAAATTTTGCTAACTTATTTTTTCCCATAAAAAAATTAATACGACAATACGCTACTTTGAAAATGCTTCAATTAAAATGAATAAAAGCAAATTTGCAAAAGCCCAAAATCAGCCTTCCATACATTTACTTCTTCGGTGCAAGAAGCAGAATCAATGCTCCGGCAAATTCAACAAACCAACCCCAGCGCAATTTCACCACGCCGGCGAGTGTTTTCTGTAGCGATTTTACAAACACGAATCCAAAGCTATCCATCGCTTTGGATTTCACGGCAACAATCGTGAACGCAAAAAATAAAATCAAGGCAATGGAGGCCACCTTCAACAATAAGTTCTTATTCAGCACAATGCCCAGCAGTGCCAATCCAGACAAAGTCCAGCAAATAATGGCAAGCCTGTTATCAAGGCTCCAATAGTTCCAATTTCCCAAAATCGGGACATGAACCAAAGGCAAAAAACTGCCCGCAACGACAGTTATACACCCCAACCATTTCACATTTGACATCATTTCAATTACTTTTTCCCTTAAAAGAAATCTTATCCCAAACAAATACTTTTGGCTTACCTGTCAAGAAAGGTTCCAAACCAGCATAGTCTTCCGAACTAATATAATTGCCAATCTCACTATCAGCCGTCAATGAATAATCGGTAGGAGAGAAATTCAATAGTATAGGATTCATATCGACAGCCTTGATCGCGTCCTTAAAATCAGAAGACTGGCGATCGACATCCTGTTTGATAAACCAGTCGAAAGTTCGTATTGGCAATAGGCTTTGCTCGGGAAGCAGCCTCCAATCCAAGGTATAGAATTGGATACGGCTGTCACAGGCATCCGAACAAACAGTCTTCACCACAGCCAGGATTTTGGTATCGTTCACCAAAGGCAAAATTTTAATTTGTGTAGTGCCCACATCCGAAGTTTGCAGGCTTACATAATCGTTTGAAATGGCAAGGCGTATAATTTGTCCATTCAACACGTTTTCAACAGCCACCGAATCGGTTGCCGGATCGGCACAAAGTTGTGTTTTTTGTTCTGTTGTTAACCCCACAACCACATCATCTGGTATCGTAAGTATCACATCTTGTATAGTTTGCGCATTGATAGTAGTCAAGCAAAACAAAAGAAGAATTGAACTAAAAATATATTTCATACGATAAATTTATTTTTTCGGCAGTATGGATCGACTGAAAACATCCACACTTTTATTTTGTGCCCAAATATAAGAAGATCATCGCAACAATGATCAAAAGAAGATCAATAATTTTTGCTTTCAGGTTCTTTTCCCTAAAGAACAAGATACCACCCACAAACGACACAAGCACACTGCTTCTCCTGACCATCGACACCACTGAAATCATGGCATCGGAATCGGTAAGTGCATAGAAATAGACAAAATCGGCAATGGTCAGAAACAAGGAAACCAAGAGGATGTTCCATCTCCAAACAAATGGGGTGTTCTTTGCCCGCTTCGGATACCAAAGCACCAACAGGATAATCCCCATCAAAATACATTGATAGAAATTGTACCAAAACTGAACTGCCGTGGAATTGAATCTTTGCATCAGAAATTTATCGTAAAGCCCGCTCACGGCACCCAGCAAGGCAGCCAATACCATAAAGAAAATCCATTTATTGTGCGTAAAACGAATTCCCTCCTTTTTGCCTGACCCAGACAACAAGGCGAAAGACACGATTGTGAGAATGACTCCAATCCATTGATACAGATTCAACCTTTCACCGAAGATCAACAAAGCTCCAACGAGCGTCATCACGGGACGCATCGCATTGATGGGGCCGGTGATTGTCAATGGCAAATGTTTGATAGCAAAATACCCGAAAATCCAGGATGAAAGGACGATTGCTGATTTCAAGAGAATATAGAGATGCGTTGCCGCATCCACCGAAGGCATGTAAAAGATACTGTTCAAATTGAAAATGCCCGGAGAAAAGCGCGAAAGCAAGAAAAGGGGCAGCAGCAATAACGTACAAAAAAAAGTGTTAAGAAACAAAACGGGAATCACCGCATTTCCATTCACCGAAGTTTTTTTACTGATATCGTACAAGCCCAAGAAAAAGGCCGACATAAATGCCAAAGCAATCCACATACCTAAATTATTGAGGGTGCAAAATTACAGAAAAATATGACCCGATCATTCATAAATCGAAAAATAATCGTTTGCCCAACCATCCGTTATATCGGCGGTATATCCTGAAATTTAATTATCATTTGATCATTTTGAAAGCTGGCATCTCGTTTTTTTTTATATGTTTGCATCCGATCCATCCACCTAAAGCCATCGGAAATGAAAAGACTATATACAACACTCTTGCTGCTCTTTGTCGCCATTGTACTTTTTGCAGCAGACATTTCGAAAAGCACTTACATTTATAGCGTTAAGGAAAAAGACACCCTGCGTTTGGATAAATATGAATTGAAAACGGGCGACACGAAAAAGCCCTGCGTGCTGTTCGTCTTTGGGGGCGGATTTGTTGGTGGAAAAAGAGACAAAGCCATATACTTGGACTACTTCAAGCAACTTGCTCAATCGGGCTATATTGTCGCATCCATCGATTACCATCTGGGATTGAAATCCACTTTAGAAGATTTTAAGAATGGGAAAAAAGTGGGTGCAAAAGAAATTGTGAAGCGGCTAAAAAACGCCATCGACTTGGCCGTTGAAGACCTGTATGATGCAACCAATTTCATACTCCAGCACGCAGACGAATGGAATGTGGATCCCAACACAATTGTGATGAGCGGGTCGAGTGCCGGAGCCATCACCGTTTTGCAGGCTGAGTACTATCTGCATAGCAATGACAGCAAATTGCCAAAGATGTTACCCCAAAAATTCGACTATGCCGGAGTCATTTCATTTGCCGGGGCAATCTTCAGCACGAGTGGAAATTTGAAATGGACTTCCCCACCAGCCCCCATTCAATTGTTTCACGGAGATGCGGACAAAAATGTTCCTTACAACAAAGCGAAAATCCTTTCCGTCGGATTTTTTGGTTCTAAATATCTGACCGAACAATTAGACAAAACCAAGTCACCCTACCAATTCATCAACTTCAACAATGTGGATCACATTGTAGCAGAATCTCCGATGAAAGAAAACCTGGCCGACATCAAGAATTTTCTATCAGAGTGGGTTTTAAAGAAAAGAAAAGCAGCCGAACATATACTCGTAAAAGATTTTACCCTACCCGAAGCTAAAAAAGATTTTGGCATTGGAGATTATATCCGAGCAAATTTTTCGAACTAAACAGGAACTTACTTCAAAACAATTATTCTAACTTAGCATCGTTTCAACGGAATTTTGAATACTTATCAAAGGTGTACCCTACCCAATTCGTTTCCCAAGGAACAGCAAAACGGTGAATGTCTGGTTTCAAGATGGCTACGGACAGGGGAAATATTCCGGATGGAGATACATTGAACGATCATTGTATAAATTTAATTATGTGAAAAAACTATCCATTTTCTGGTTCAGACGCGATCTTCGCCTCGAAGACAACCCCGGATTGCACCAAGCTCTTCGCTCAGGGGCGCTTGTTTTGCCTATTTTTATTTTCGACACGGACATTCTAAACAAATTGAAAGAAAAGGCAGATCGTCGTGTTGATTACATCCATCAGGCATTGGAAGCTATCAACTCGAAGTTGCAACAACATGGTTCCGCGTTGGGCACTTATTTCGGCAAACCGCTTGCCATTTTCAAAGAAATCTGCTCAGAGTACGATGTGGAAGCCGTTTATTGCAACCGAGATTACGAACCGGATGCCATTCGCCGGGATCTTGAAATACAAAATTGGTTGCATAGTCAAGGAATAGGGTTTCACGACTACAAGGACCACGTGATTTTCGAGAAATCTGAAATCGTGAAAAACAACGGCATGCCTTATACTGTTTATACTCCGTATTCAAAAAAATGGAAGTCCTCACTTTCTCCAAGTGATTACCAGCCTTACCGGATAGATTTTCAACATTTCATTCCTTTAGAAAGATCTGAGATACATACCCTACGCTCGATCGGTTTCGAGAAAACGGATATCAAATTTGAAAAGCCCGAATTAAGCGAAGCCATTATTCGGAGTTATGACAAATATCGGGACTTTCCGGCACTGGACCTCACCACTCATCTCAGTGTTGCACTCCGTTTTGGCACCGTTTCCATCCGCAAATGCGTTTCTTTTGCATTGAAGCACAACGAGACCTGGCTCTCGGAACTAATCTGGAGAGAATTCTTCACGCAGATTTTGTTTCATTTTCCACAAGTAGGAAACAACTGTTTTAGAAAGGAATACGAAGATATAGCCTGGCGAAACAACGAGCAGGAATTCGAAAGCTGGTGCAAGGGCAACACCGGTTATCCGATAGTGGATGCAGGGATGAGACAACTCAATGAAACCGGGTTTATGCACAACCGTGTAAGGATGATAGTGGCCAGTTTTCTCACGAAACACCTACTGATCGACTGGCGATGGGGAGAAGCTTATTTTGCGCAAAAGTTGATCGACTACGACCTTGCCTCCAACAATGGCAATTGGCAATGGGCGGCAGGATGCGGATGCGATGCTGTACCCTATTTCCGGGTATTTAACCCGAGTTTGCAAACCGAAAAATTTGACAGGGAATTGAAATACGTTCGACGTTGGAATCCCGATTTTGAAAAAAAACTAGTTCCCCCTATTGTGAAACACGAAGAGGCGAGGGAGCGAGCCTTAAGAGTTTACAAGGAAGCATTGAAAAACAGCTAAAACGTAAAGCCGAATGGATGAAATAGAGAAGTACATATCCAATTTTCCGTTAGAAACACAGGCTATCCTAGCAAAAATTCGCACAATTATAAAAGAAATCGCACCTGATGCCTTTGAATCTATCGGATACGGAATACCTGCATACAAGCTGAATGGAAAGCCTTTGGTGTATTTTGCGGGTTACAAAAATCACATTGGATTTTATGCAAGCCCAACAGGACACACCCATTTTTCATCGGAGCTTGCCGGGTACAAACAAGGAAAAGGCTCGGTGCAATTTCCGCTCGACAAAGCTATTCCATACGACTTAATCAGAAGAATCGTTGAATTCAGAGCCGACGAAAACAAGAGGAAGAGCGGCAAGTAAAGAATCAACGCCTACCGTATAAAAAAAGATATTTTCCAAACAAACCATAAAAAAGCCAAATCAAATTCAATAAAATTGGAGTTTTTGTGTCAAATTGGTACTTTTAGAAATAATAAATTACCTATAAATCACAAAAGACTTTCTTTCATGCGATATATTTTGAGTCTGCTTTTTGCCCTAATCGTCTCTCCAATAACGTTATCAGCCCAGAATTGCAAAGCAGTTGAAGGAAAAACGGCTTATTCTTTTTGGCTGCACACGCCCGAAGTCAAGTCCGACGAAATGCAACCCATCTTTGTATTTCTCCATGGAAGGAGCTTGTGTGGAAAAAATTTAGATCGGGTAAAAAGATATGGCGTGCTGTATGCCATGGGACGTGGACAAGAAGTTCCCGGTTTTGTAGTGGCACCGCAAACTCAAGGCGGATGGGACGCTAAGAAAGTGATGGAGACTGTGGATTATGTGCTGAAAAACTATCCGCAGGCAGATGAGTCCCGAATTTATATTTGCGGGATGAGTTTGGGCGGATATGGAACAATGGAAGTGGCCGGCAAATTTCCCGACAGGATAGCCGCTGCAGTTGCCATTTGCGGTGGCGGTTGCCTGTCCGACGCAAACAACCTGGCACAAGTCCCCATATGGCTCATTCACGGCACTGCCGATCGCATTGTTCCTATTTCAGAATCTAAAAAAATCTACAATGCCGTACGGAAGTCGAATCCGAATGCCGAAATCATGCTCGATGCCGTGAAAGGCGGCACCCATGGAAGCGTGGAAAAGTTTTTCCACAAATCCGACATTTACAATTGGCTGTTGGAACACCGCAAGGCAAAATCATAAATTTTTCAACTGTTCAGCCTTCAATAATACACAAACGCCATTCCACAGGTTCAAGGTCTTCATTACTTATTGACCGTTTTGTTATCAGAACTTAACATTTCAAGCTTTTCTTTGTCATAAATAAATTTGGCGAAACAATTCGCTGATTAATCTATCTGTGACATGATGAAAAAAAATATAAACAAAGTGAGAGTCGCTTTCTTTGCCGACATGTTGATTGAAGATTTTGACGGAGCTTCCCGAACAATGTATCAGCTCATCAACAGAATCCCGTCAGATAAATTCGAGTTTCTATTTGTTTGCGGCACAGGCCCTGAACGTATTGCCGGATTCAAATGCTTGCGGGTGATGTCGCTAAGCGTTCCCGGTAATAAAAACTACCGTTTCGCCACAACTTTTTTTCAAAAAGCCGGATTAGATGCCCATATTGAGGACTTCGCTCCAGACATCGTGCACATCGCCACTCCATCCTTATTGGGAAACTTCGCCTTGAAAACTGCCAAAAGGATGGGATTGCCCGTGATCTCGATTTATCACACCCACTTTGTGAGTTACGTGGATTATTATATCAAAAACTTTCCATTTCTGATCGATTTCACAAAAGACAAATTGAAGAACTCATTAAAAACATTCTACAATCAATGCGACATTGTGTATGTGCCTTCAAAAACGATGATAAAGGAACTCCAAACAAGCGGTATCCGTCCGGAAATGCTGAAATTATGGCAACGCGGAATTGACCGAAACCTCTTCTCTCCTACCCGTAGAAACACTCAAGTGGTGCAAAAAATAACCGGAAACGGAAATCCATGCGTGCTTTTCGTTAGCCGATTGGTGTGGGAGAAAAATGTGCAAACACTCATTGATCTGTATAAATTAGCGGAACAGCTCCATTTAAAATATAACTTCATTGTAGTGGGAGACGGCGTGGCACGGGAAGAGATGGAGAAACAAATGCCCAATGCACACTTTTTAGGTTTTATGGGACACGAGCAATTAGCCAATATTTACGCCTCATGCGATGTCTTTCTTTTTCCATCCACCACCGAAACCTTTGGCAATGTGGTGCTGGAAGCCATGGCCTCAGGTTTGCCTTGCGTGGTAGCCAATGGTGGAGGTAGCCGCGATTTCATTGAAGATGGCTACAATGGCTACAGATGCGAAAAAGACAATGCTCAAGATTTTTTGAACAGGATATGGGAAATTCTCAAAAACCCAGAATTAGCCCAATTGCTGTCGCAACAAGCAGTTGAAGCAAGCAGGAAATACACTTGGGAAACATTGGCGAAGGAATATTTTGAAGACCTGAAATTCTTACCTGAAAAAATATCGGCTATCTGATGACGATGAACAAAATAGTACGGATCGTCTTCATTATTTCCATCGTTGTCAGTTTGTTCTTTTTTCTGAAATCCACCGATATTCACGAATCAATCAAGCAGATAAAGCGGCTCAACTATACGATTCTATTCATCCTTTCGAGTACATTCCTTGCTTATATTTTGGGAGCATTGGGCTGGAAATACTGCATCGATTCGGAGAAAATACCGTCGCTTCCACGCTTGTTTGCCCTGAGGCACATTTGCAACGTGATCACGATTTTTAACCCATCGGGAGCTGTGGCGGGCGAAATATTCAATGCAGATATGCTCATGCAATCTGGAATAAGCCGGGATATAGCCTTGAAATCGGTACTGCTGAGTCGAATTATGATGATTATAAGCCAGATATTACTCCTATTGGTAGTGATCGTTTGGTTTCTGTCAGGGCATTCGCAAAGAATGTCCGAACCGGTAAGGAATATCCTGTATGGCACGTTTGTCATTTTTTTGATTATTGTGGGGCTGCTAAGCTATTTCATCCTAAAGAAAGGAAAAAGCGAATACACAGCCAATTTAGACAAAAAATGGCAGCACAAAATCCAACGCATACGGGAAATGCGGTCGTCATTGGCAAAATATATCGAAGACCAACCTCAAAAAGCGGCCTTGGCGTTCCTATTTTTCACACTTCACTGGATAGTAGGCTCACTTGAACTGTATTTCATCATCAACGCCTTGGGCTACGACATCGGAATATGGGACGGATTGTTTCTCGACACGATGATAATTGTTTCCAAATCTGCCGTGACGTTCATTCCCGGTCAAATTGGAGCAGAAGAATTAATCAACAAGCTTGCCTTGTATCTTGTGAAATTGAATTCAGCAAGCTTGTGGCTGTCAGTTTCGATTCTTCGCCGAACCAGACAATTGTTCTGGAGCGGAATCGCACTTCTATTTTATATCGGGATAAAACAAGGCAAAAAACGAGCCAAATTGAGTTAACAACAAATCGGAATTGTGGAAGTATTATTCGTCAGTCATAAGTTCCCCCCAAATACGGGAGGTATGGAAAAGCAAAGCATGGAATTAGTAGTCGGCATGGAGAAAAAATGCAGGGTACACCGATTGGTTTATGAAAAGAAAGAACCCAAGATTTTATTTTTCCTCCTTCTCTACAAAAGGATCAAGGCTATTTGCGACCACCATCCAGAAATCGACATCATCCATTTCAACGATGCCTTGGTTGCCTCTTCTTGTCTCTTCCTGCCGTTAAAAAGCCACATTCAGTATGTCGTCACACTGCATGGCCTGGACGTAGTGTTTCCAAGCTCCATCTACCACCAGTATATTTTCAAACGGCTGAATCGGTTTCACCGTTTTGCTGCGGTGAGCAACGCAACCGCGCGCAAAGCAGCGGAACTGGGTATATCTCCCGAAAAAATAAGCGTAATACCCAATGGCGTCGCCATCGATCCGGTTAAGGCATACACCCGCAAAGAATTTCAAGCTTGGCTTTCGGAGAAAGGGATAACAGACTCGGGCAAAACCACCCTGATGATGCTTGGACGAGCCGTCTCAAGGAAAGGTTTCTCGTGGTTTGCCAACCAGGTGATGCCCTTATTGGACAGCAACAAATTCCGCCTGTTGCTAGCCGGCCCGTTTCGATTCCAACCTTCATTCCGGGAAAGATTGATCTACCTCCTGCCCAAAGACTTCCGCCAGAAACTGATGCTGTTCCTTGGATACGCTTCCGATGAAAGAGAAATCAGGAAAGTGCTGGAAAGCTATCCCAATGTGACCCATTTCGGCAAGTTGGCTGCCAGCGAAATAACCATGCTATTCCAACATACAGATGTTTTTCTGATGCCCAATATCCACATCGAAGGCGACATGGAAGGTTTTGGATTGGTGTGCCTAGAGGCATCGGTGAACAAAGCTTTGGTATTTGCAGCCAATGTGGACGGCATTCCCGATGCAATACAAGATAAGAAAAACGGGATCCTTCTGCCCTCGGGAGATGCCGCGGCATGGAAAGAATGCCTTTGCGATTTTGCCGAAAACCGGAAAAAATACTGTGCCGAAAAGGAAAGGTTTTGTGATTTTACACGGCAAAATTACAACTGGGACAAGATGGTGACCGAATATTTTCATCTATTCCAAAGTATCGTAGAGAAGAAAGAGCAAACCATTGAAAAGCCGATCCCGGGTTTTGAAATCCCAAAAGAACAGTTTGCTTTGACTGAAAATCATATTAAGTAAGAAATGCAATCGGAGAAAATAGCAAAATTGGACACAGCCAAATGGCTGAAAGAAAGATATCCGAACAAAAAATTCCCCAAGTTGGTTATCAGATTATTGAGACACTTCATTTGTGAAGGGCAGATCAATAAATTGTTTGCAGATGCGCCCGGCAAAAAAAACATGGAATTCATCGATTCTTGCATGCGGTCGATGCAAGTGAGTTGCCAAGTTGTAGGAATGGAAAATCTGCCTTCGGACGGCAGCAAACTGATTTTCGCAAGCAACCATCCCCAAGGTGGAATCGAGGCCATTTGCATCGCCCATATATTGGGGAACAGATACAACGGCAAACTAAAATTCTACGCCAATGAGTTGCTGTGCGTACTCGAACCATTGAAAGAAATGTTTTTACCAATCAACCGAAACCGGCTGCAAAGCAAGCAAAATGTGAAGTTCATCAATGAATTCTACCAGAGCGACTGCCATTTGATCACATTTCCAGCGGGGGTGACTTCCTTCAAAAAACGGGGGAAAATCATCGACCATCCTTGGAGAAAGGGATTCCTCAAAGCAGCCGTTCAGCATCACCGAAACGTAGTACCAATCTATTTTGAGGCACGAAATTCAACCTTGTTTTACATCATCGAGAATCTCCGAAAATCAATCCGTTTCCCCATCAATTTCGAAGTTTGTCTCTTTGCCAAGGAATTTTTTAAACAACGAGGAAAATCATTTACGCTTTACATCGGAAAACCTATCGGATGGGAGAATTTTGATGAAAGCAAGCCTTTGGAGGAATGGGTTGAGGTGGTGAGGAAAGAGGCGTATGGGTTGTCGGGCAGATAAATCAATCTCCTTTGAAGGAAAGCCAATAGATTTATTATAAGGAAAAAATATCACTCATCCATATCCTCATCATTGTATTCAATTTTGCTTTGCAGCACTATTTCTTTAAGAATATTATGAAGTACTCGCCGTTAGACGACAGCTCCGACAGAAACACTATTGACTCGATCGATCGCTGAACTTTACAACATCCCCCAAAAAAAAATCGGGGTGCTTCCTCAACGCAGCACCCCGAGCAACAATACCCATATCACCCTCCCACAGGAGGCGTTTCAGGAGTCGCTTTCCCTGGGCTTGTGCGGCGGGCCAGCAAGTCAGCATACCGATTGCGCACCACATTCATGGCTTTCACGATCTTTTCCCATTCGCCATTGCCGGAATAGGCCGATGCCATAGAATCCACATAGCCGTTAAATGAGTTTGTGGAGATAGAGAGCGAAGCACGCAACTCTTTTGCCGAGACGAAATCGGCTTCGGCAATTCCGGCACGCTTGTCGGACGACAGTATGCGGAATTCATCGTTGGTAGCCTTCAACGCATTCACTTCGGTTTGCATGTCGATATGACCCAGAACCGATGCATAGGGTTCTTTCAGCAAATCGGACAAGAGATTGTCGGTAGCTGAAGTCTGTGCCTGATAATTGAGCCGGGGCGTGTTGCGGTGCAAATTCCAAAGGATACTCAAGGTGTTGTAAGCCTTTTGTTCGACTTCGCTGTTGGACAACTCGAAATAAGAAAGCCTCCTCCCAAAACGGATAAAAGCTGTATCGCGCGCTTGGTCCTTTTGAATCAACTGCTCTGTAAAAGGGTTTTTCTTCGGGTTGCGGACAGCCAATTCCAGTTTGTCCACGCCCGCCGTTAATGCATTGAGGTAGTTGCCTAACGGAACATCTTGTGTCAGCAAAGACACATTTGTGCCGGTTACATCATTCACGGTATCACGCACGAATTGTACGAATTCTAAATTTTGCAAGCGGCTTGCGGTAAGAGAATTTAATTTTTCCATAAGATTATGATTAAAAAATGAATATTGAGCTTGGAACCAAGCTTGTTTGTGTCTCTTTTATGTTTTAATTTATTTTTATTTGAAAAAACCAGTTTTGTAATTTCGTAATGCTAAGAAGCTTGGACAAAATTACAGAATTTCTATTATAAATTCAGTCAAACAAGGGATTGAAGTTTTGATAGTTTTATCTGAATAAATGAACACGAGTATCCGAAAATATCCCGTCGGGATATGCGCTCGGTAAAAAAAAGGTGGGTGAAGGGAGTGTGGCATGCCGTAGGTATGCACCTTTTTGGGTAGTTTGTCGTTGTATATCGCATACATCACAAATTATTTTACCACGGAGTAAAAGGAGTTTTTTTACTTTCTATTTCGCTTTTTCTTCTTTCTTAGTCGCTATAGTAAAATCCGTTTCTTGATCAATTTTGCTATCTTTGATGATGAAAACGAAAAAAACAGATGAGATGGATCAATACGTATTAGATTTTGAAAAGGGATTAGCCGGTTTTGTTGTCGAATTAAAGAAATATGTATCCACAACTGAGGGTGATTGGACGATAAAAGGCTTTATCGATGTGTATAAGAATATTTATACTATTTCGTCTGATACTAAGATTGTATCAAAAATTCTAGAGATTCATATTTTCCCTGAGATTCTAAGGTTTGCTGAAAAAATTGGATATAATCTTGTATTGGCAGAACAGCAAAATTGGTATCCGGACTTATCATTTGTGAAAAAAGATGATGAATCAATTAAGTTTGCACTAGATATAAAAACTACATTTCGCCGTAACGGAACATCTGCAGGTTTTACCTTAGGAAGCCATGGGACTTATTTTAAAGATCGAGATAAAAGTAAAAATATTCAGTTCCCCTATAATCAGTATAAAGGGCATTATTGTTTAGGAATTATATATACAAGAGCTGATTTTGAGGATGATTTGTGTGATACCGAAGTTTTTAAAGTAAGTGAATTAACGGAGAATTATGGTCATAGAGTTGATCCAATAAAGGATAGAAAGATTACCACAGTCGAAAATTTAAAATCGATAACATCAGTAATTAAAGATTTTGATTTCTTTGCAGCTCCAAAATGGAAAATAGCAAGTGATAGTCAAGGTTCTGGAAATACTGCAAATATTGGATCAATAAAAGATATTAACGATTTGAAAGCTGGCAACGGAGTTTTTAGCAAACTTGGAGAAACTTGGTTTGACGAATATTGGATGAATTATGGTTCCGCTTCGATGATGAAAAATGGAGAACGTGTAACCATTACAAATATTTGGGATTTTCTTGAATTCAAAGGACAAACAGATTTATTTGACAAAGTAGTTGCAAAAGGAGCAAAAAGAAAGACTAAATGAAAAAGATTTTTGTCCCACCCATAAAATCGCAAGGAATAAAAACCAAGCTTGTCGATTGGATTTCGTCTAACGTTAAAGATATTGATTACTCAAGATGGGTAGAACCATTTATGGGTACAGGCGTTGTTGCATTTAATGTAATGCCAGCCAGGGCTCTTTTATGTGACAGTAATCCTCATTTAATAAATCTATACAAAGGAATACAAAATAAGACTATCACTTCTGCAATTGTGAAACACCATTTAATTGAAGAAGGTGACAAATTGCTCCAAACTAAGGGTGAGCATTATTATGAGGTGCGCAAACGATTTAATTCTAATGGCGATTCTTTGGATTTCATTTTTTTAAGCCGATCATGTTTTAATGGTATGATGAGATTTAACAAAGGAGGAGGTTTTAACGTCCCATTTTGTAAAAAGCCAAACCGCTTCGCGCAATCTCTCGTCACAAAAATTACAAACCAGGTTGATTATATTTCAGAAATAATTGACCGTGGAGATTATACCTTCAAAAATCAAGACTTTAGGGTTACTTTATCAGAACTGTCATCTGATGATTTTGTTTATTCAGATCCACCTTATATTGGACGACATGTTGACTATTTTGATTCTTGGACGGAAGAAGATGAAATTTATCTAAAAGGTGGTTTAATAGAATCAAACGCAAAATTTATTTTGTCAACCTGGCTTAGCAATAAGTATAGAGTAAATGAGTACGTTTTCTCTGTTTGGAAAGATTGCAATATCTCTACAAAAGAGCATTTTTATCATGTCGGTGCAAAGGAAGATAATAGAAATGCCGTTTACGAAGCACTTTTATCGAATATTAAGTTGAAAGATAGCATAACAAACTCCGAGATGCAAAATAGGATTGACTCTAAAATATCCCAGCTTACTTCTAGCACTACTAATCATTATCCATCCCTACAACTTTCTTTAAATCTCTAGGACGAAAAAACTACAGAGGATAAGCCCCAGCGACTCCTCTGCACTTCGTTTGCGCCCTTGGTGGCATAGCCCCCCTAGGCGAAGGGGATTATTGTTTTTTTCATTCATCAAACTCACGTTATCGTTTACAAACGACGACCCATTACTTTCTTGCAGGAGCATGGATTTTGCCTACGACAACCTCCTGCAAGCTTGCGGCAAGTCGGCGTAGGCCTACGGTGCGCCCCTGCACAAAAGAATGTTAACAGAAAACTCTACGCCGACCTCCTGCATAAATGAATGTTAACGGCGTAGGGATACGACGACCTCCTGCAAGCTGCGGGAGGCTAGCGTAGAGGTACGGCGGCCTCCGCAGCTATGTTTGAGGGTAGCGTAGGGCTACAACGAAGAATACAAAAACCGGCCTCCACCCACATCCATCGCCAGCTATATCATGCCCCTCGCTTTCAACTCCAAATATTTATTGATCGAGGCCAAGGTCAGGTTTTCGGGTTGCGTCAAGATCGACTGGATGCCGTGCTTTCTCAGTTCGTTCACAACCAACCGTTTTTCGAAGGCAAACTTTTCGGCCACCACTTTGTCAAACACCTCACGGACATCGTTGGCTGGCCTATCTATCAATTGGTTTAATTCGGAATTGTCGAAGAAGATGACTATCAACAGGTGGTATTTGGCAATATTTTTCAGATAAGGCAACTGGCGGCGGAGCGAATCCATGGTTTCGAAGTTCGTGTAAAGCATCAGTAAGCTCCGCTGCTTCACCGATTGCTTCACCTCCACAAACAGGCGGCTATAGTCGCTCTCCTTGAAGTCGGTGTGGATGCGGTAGAGCGAGCCCATCAGCTTTTCCATTTGGGCAGAACGGCGGTCGGCGGGAACGTAGTTTTCCACTTTTCTGGAGAAAGTGAACATGCCGGCTTTGTCATTTTTTTTCAGGACAATGTTGCTCAACGCCAGAGCCGAATTTACCGAATAGTCGAGCAGGCTCAATCCGCCAAACGGCATCTGCATCGAACGGCCGGTGTCGATTACCTGATAAACGTATTGCGATTTTTCATCCTGATATTGGTTTACCATGAGCGCATTCCGTTTCGAAGTGGCTTTCCAGTTGATTGTACGCACATCATCGCCCTGGACATACTCTTTGATTTGCTCAAACTCCATGGTGTGGCCAATTCGGCGGATCCGTTTCAACCCAAATTCGGAAAGATTGTGCGAAAAAGCCATCATGTCGTATTTCCGCAACTGGATAAACGACGGATAGGTAGCAACGTTTTTGTTTTCAGAGAAAATGTATCTTCTGGATGTGAGTTTGAGAATGGTTTGCGCATACACGTTCAGTTTCCAGAAGAGGTATTCTCCCCGTTCGGTTGGGCGCAGGAAGTATTCCATTTCCCGTCTTTCTTTCGGCGCAAGTTTCACATTGAAGTTGAAATCCCGCTTTTGAAATTGAAATGGAATTTCGTCGATCACGTTGAGCACCACAGCCAAGGGATAGCGATTCAGAAAACGAATGCGGATCGGGTTTTCATCACCGTTCGAAAGCCTGTCGGGCAGAATTCTGTCCGCATCCACGCCTTTCTTCACGGCAAAAAGGATAAAAATATCCACAAGGGTGACGACAAGAAAGGCGGCCAAAACAACCAACGCAACAGGATAGAGTCGTTTCAAAAAAAACGACACAAGAAACAGGCCTCCTATACCCATCAGGATATAGAAAAACAAATAATTAATATATAACGATTTGATTACTTTCATTTAGCGTGGCACATCAACCGAATCGATAATTTGTTTCACAATCTCTTCCGTCCTCACCCCTTCCATCTCTTTCTCCGGAGACACAATAATGCGGTGTTGAAGCACCACAACGGCCGAATCCTTGATGTCGTCGGGCGTTACAAAATCACGGCCACGCAAGGCTGCAAATCCTTTCGAGGCATTCAATATCGCAAGCGATGCGCGAGGCGAAGCACCCAGGTAGAGGAAGGGATTTTCGCGGGTGTTCTGCACAATGCGGGCAATGTACTCGATCAGGTTTTTCTCCACAACGATGCTCCTGACAAGGGTTTTGTATTCCGAAAGCTTGGCTCCGTCAACCACCCTTTTCACGTCCACCGTCTTGTCGCCATGCACTGCTTCGTGTTCCCGGCGGATAATTTCAAATTCATCTTCCAATGCCGGATAATCAATCACGACCTTGAACATAAAACGGTCGAGCTGCGCTTCAGGCAAGCGATACGTTCCCTCCTGCTCCACCGGATTCTGGGTTGCCATCACCAGAAAAGGAGTTTCCATGACATAGGTTTTCCCGTCGATGGTGATTTGGCGTTCGTCCATCACCTCAAAGAGCGCGGCTTGCGTTTTGGCCGGGGCGCGGTTGACCTCGTCGATGAGCACCAGGTTGGCAAAAACAGGTCCGGGATGAAACTCGAATTCTGTCTTTTTCAAGTCGAAAACGGATGTCCCCAAAATATCGGCAGGCATCAAGTCGGGCGTGAATTGTATCCGGCTGAATTTCAGGTCAAGCGTTTTGGCAAGCAACTTCACTGCCATCGTTTTGGCAACTCCAGGCACACCCTCCAGCAGCACATGCCCATTCGCAAGCAGGGCCGCCAACAAATAATCGATCACTTTGTCTTGCCCAACAATCACTTTCTTCAACTCAGTGCGGATGGCATCCATCCCCTGCGACAACTCGCCCATATCGATACGCGATTCGAAATGTATGCCTGTTGGTTCGTTTAGCTCGTTTTCCATATTATTATTTTTTACATCAACTGATTACAAGTTATTTATTTCTCCCAAAACTTTTCTATTAAATCGTTCAATTTTACCAAATCCTCCGAGACTGCCGATTTCAATCTTCTGAATTGGTAAATCTGTTTCATGATTTTCTCGATCAGGAGAGCATCTTTGCCCGATTTCAATTGCAATTTTAGGGCAAAGCGTTCATCCAGCTTCGAGGTATCGAGGTAGTACCGGGTTCGGATTTTGTCCAAGAAATAGGTGATTTTCTTATCCACAATTTCCGTTGCGCTCTCTTCCTGGAAATAGAGGTTTCCAATGGTTTGCACAAACTCAATGGTGGTGTTCCGCAACGGTTGCACAACGGGAATCACCCGCTGGCGACGCTTGATGTGAAAAATCACAAACAGCAATAGCCCATAGATCAGGATCAACCAGGCAATGCGGAGTGCCGGATATTGAAACACGATGGACAGGGGCGTTTTTTCTTCCGGTGCGCCGTAATTGGAGGTTTGGCCGTTTACAAACCACACCAAAGGCAGATCTTTGGGTAGATACGACAATAGGTTGGCAACATATTCGGTGGAACCATTCTGCTCCAGCAGTTCCATATTGGTGAAAACCTGCGGATGGT
The DNA here is from genome assembly GCA_002307185.1 of Bacteroidales bacterium UBA1309. Taxonomy (GTDB): domain Bacteria; phylum Bacteroidota; class Bacteroidia; order Bacteroidales; family Dysgonomonadaceae; genus UBA1309. The sequence goes on along the minus strand of DBTT01000012.1, from coordinate 7,535 downwards.
TGTGCAGGTAAATATACCCCTTGCCATACTTCACGCGGATGAAGTTCGGAGACACTTTTCCATCGGATTTCTTTTGTGTGCCAAGGATAGTGGTTGTGGCAGAATCCATTTCCACAAACGAAAAAGAATTGTTCACGGGTTCCATCTTGTATTTTTTCTGTCCCCAGGTCTTATTTGTCAATGAAAGCGTGAGGCAATTGGTCTTCTGCTCGTCGAGCAACATGTCCGGGTCGATGTTGGCGTATTTTACCCCCAACGTGTCGATGAAACCTGCAAAAATATTCTCGCTACTTATAAATAAATTGCTTCCTTTGGCCACCTCTTCAAGCAATATGGTATCGCTCAGGCCGTGCATGTTCTTATCTATTATCAAATAATTCGATTGCTGATCCTGGTCTTCAAGGTGCTCGTAAGGTGACAACCATTCCCTTTCAATTTTTCGGGAGTTGACAAAGTTTTTGATCTCGGCATTGAACACATACAAGTCGTAAGGATTTTTAGTATCGAGCGAATACCTTTGTTCCCAATCCACTGGCTTTATCTTTATGCTGTCGATCAGAAAGATGATTAACACCACGGCAACCACCGCCAACAGGTAGAATTTCATAGCCTTACCCACGTCTCACCTCCTTTCGCAAAAAGTTTTCGAAAGCAGCTTTGGCCTCTTGGTATTCCCGATCATTGATCGAAAATTCGCCATACCATATATATTCGTAGAGGTAAGAAAGATGAGAGAACTGATTTTTCACATCCGCATTTTTTATTTCGTAGAGATAGTCCGAATTGGTCTTGTCAGGCAACCATTCGATGATGCTGCCATCTTTCAATTTCTTAAGCAGCCACAAATAATAATAACGGATGCTCAAGCGGGTATTGCTTTCTTTTTCGGCGCCTGCAATCAGTGAAGCGAAATCGGCCAATTGAATCAATTGCTCCATATCGTGCACATCGATTTCAAGAGTATTATTTTTATTTTCCAGAAACCATTTCCCTTTGTGGTTAAGATATATCCGCACCCCAAAATAGATCACAACGAGAATGACAAGACCGCTAAGAATTTTCATCAAAATCGGGAGAAAATTAGGCGAAATATCCGGGCTCAGTCCAAAAAGCCCCCTGAGAAATTTCTCGATAGTTTTTTTCAAGGATTTCCAAAAAGAGCCTCCTCCTTCTTTCCTGCCATAATCAAATTCACTATCTTGAAGGTATTTTTTCTTAAAGGTCGGATCAACCCCTTTCACATCACGGCACGAGGCATCTGATGGAACTGCCTTCAGCAATTGGTCCATTTTTTCCAGGTAGGGGGTATGTACGCCTGTTGCCATTATTTCCTTAATATTGGCAGGAACAACACTGTCTTGCATGTTTTCACCCACTGCAACTCCATGAACCAGGCAAACGAAAAATAAGTATATCAGTCTAATCCTCATGTTCTCCGATTGAATCTAAATCACTGATTGCCTGAATATTTTCTATTTTTTCCACTGAACTAAAATAAATCAGAAACTGCTGTACAAAAAACACATTATTCAAAATACTTGCAGAGACAATAATCAACATATACACCATACCTAAAAGCGGAGGAAAATGATCAGAAAGCGAATTTCTACCGGATGCAATAAAGAATAAGGTTCCAACGAGAGTCGGAAGCAAAGTAACAAGCATTTGGAGAATATAGAGAATCACAAAAAGAACGGCATTTGCTCCTATAATGTGTCTAAAGTTCCGGATTATCATATTCCATGCATTACCAAGTGATTCAAAGTAACCCGAGTAATAATCTCTTAGATAAATAATTAACGACAAATTGAACCACGTCAATATAAAACAAACACCCAGGACCAAAATAAAATATCCGATAACAAAAGGCATCAAAAATTTGCTCACAATGGCCAATAATATGTAGATTGGCAAAAACGTGAATATGGAAATAACCAAGAAGAGAAGCAAGTCTCCGGCGATATCTCCAATTCCTTTTAAAATAAGGGACGGAGATATTTCTTCATTTGCTTCATTTCCAGCCAAATTATCAAAATAAACATTTGGCAAACCAAAACTGAATACTGTATAAGTAAATCCAATCGCAAGAGCCAGCAAGACTAAAACAACCACCGAGAGCCAGCCTCCTCCAATTTCGGAAGCCACATCTTGATGTAGCTTTCCAAATGGCCAGTTAACAAGGAAGTACCTCATCGCAAAATAGAAGAGAACGCACACGAGTAAAATTATGCCTCCATTAATAAGAAAGAATTTTTTGAAATAATCTTTCCCAAACTGGCGGAAAAACTGTGTAGTATCATTCAGGAAATCATTAAATCTCCGTTGTTTGTAAAGCTGGAAATTTGGCATAACTACCTTTTTTATGTTTAAGAAACGGATAGATCAAATAATAAAAACACATAAATGAGAGCGTAACCACAATGATAAAAATATTCAGCCAGACTGGCATTGTGTTGGAATACCGGGTAACAAAACCTTCTATCGAACCAGCAATCACAAAGAAAGGCAAAATGCTGATGAGGATTTTTGCGCTATCCCTTGCTCCTATCACGAACGAATGCTTCCGCGAATAAGTCCCCGGAAACAACCATGAATTCCCCAAAATGAAACCACACATGCTTGCAATCACAATACTGAAAATTTCCATGCCACCGTGAAGCCAAAGCGCACGAAGGGATTCCTGCAAAACACCTTGTTCGTAACAAAAATATTGAAACGAGCCAAGCATGATGCCATTACTCATCGACACCATAAAAGTGAGCACACCTGCAGTGATTCCATACATATATGCCCGCATGGCAACCCAAATGTTGTTAAATGTGATGCCCATAAACATATCCATAGAACCTGCCGATTTATATACTGCCATCGGATCACCGTTTTTGATGTTTTCCAATGTTTGGTTCACGTAGTCGTCTCCCATTATCACCCTCACAAAACGGTCGTCGTAAGCAGCCGAAACAGCCCCGACAAAAGTAAAAAACAAAAATAAGGCAAAAGCAAAAATCAACTCTTTCCGGTAGGTATAGACCAATTGCGGAATTTCGTCCGCAAAAAACTTGGCCAATCTGTTTCTCTCTAATCGCTTGGTTTTGTATATTTTTCTATATATTTGCGCAACAAGGCTATTCAAGTATTCTGTGGTTTTGCTTTTGGGGTAATATGTTTGACTATAGGACAAATCATTCAACAACCGGATATAAGCCTGGGCCAATTCGTCCGGATTGCGGTTCTCCTGCACCTGGATAAGTCCCTCCAGCTCTATCCATTTCTGCTTATTTTGTTTTATAAATGCAATTTCTCTCATAATCTGTTTACAAATATAAAAAATATGTCAAATTTACATATAAATACGACTCAAAACATACAATTATTTTTCACTCCGGCTTCCGTAGGGGAACGAATGCTGGCTTTTCTTGCCGATTTATTGATTAGAATCGCCTACATGATATTGATTTTTTTTCTTTTCGATAACATTCTAGCCGAAGCATACAATTATAAAACGGCGATATACATTCTATTGATACTTCCTTTTGTGTTCTACAGCCTAGTTTGTGAAACATTACTTGACGGACGTACATTTGGCAAAATGCTATTAAAAATCAAGGTGGTGAAAATAGACGGCTACCAATCCGGATTCCTGGATTACTTCATCCGTTGGATTTTTTCCATTGTAGATATATACCTCACTCCCATCCCTGGCATCCTGTCGATGGTATTCAACAAGCATACCCGCCGTTTGGGCGACCTTGCGGCAGGCACAGCCGTGATTTCGGAAAAATCAAAATACAACCTGTCCCATACCATCCTGATGGACATCCAAGACAATTACCAACCCTGTTTTGCAAGAAACCAAATAATGCTTTTTTCTGACAACGACATCCGGATTGTAAAGGAAAACATGGAATTGGCAGAGAAGAACAAGAACACCATTCTCCTACAAAAAATTGCGGACAAGATTCTTTCGATTATGAATGCGACAAATCCATTCGTGACCAATTCCCAGATGATTACAACCTTTTTGAAAGACTACAATTATTATACAGGAAACCATTCTCAATTATAATTTGAATTTTAAAATTTATCGCAAATGTATATCCTCCAATCCCTTGCTGTTTTTTTTCTGGCCGGCATCTGCGAAATCGGCGGAGGTTACCTCATATGGCTATCACTAAAATGCGATAAACCCTGGTGGTTTGCCGTTTTGGGAGGGCTCATTTTGGCATTCTATGGCATTGTAGCCACTTGGCAAACAGCGAATTTTGGTCGGGTGTATGCCACTTATGGCGGCATTTTCGTGGTAATGTCTATCTTGTGGGCAATGCTATTCGACAAATTTGTCCCCGACAAATACGACATTATCGGGGCTCTTATTGTGCTTCTTGGCGTGTGTGTCATCTATTATGCACCACGACACTAAGGCGAATGAACCAGAAAACAAGTGACCAAGTTCACTGAATCACACAATCACAGGGTTACAAGGTTTCAAGATAAGCTTGAATAATATCAAAAAATATAGTAGATTTGTTGTTCGAAAACAAAATTAAAATTTCTATTCAATACCCAATGGCTAAATTCAAAAGAATCCTCTTGAAGCTCAGCGGCGAATCGCTGATGGGCAACAAACAATCGGGAATCGACGAAGTTCGATTGTCCGAATATGCGCAACAAATAAAAGACATTGCAGATTTGGGAATTCAAATTGCGATTGTCATTGGTGGTGGGAATATTTTCAGGGGACTTTCGGGTGCCAACAAAGGCTTCGACCGCGTCAAAGGAGACCAAATGGGAATGCTGGCGACCGTCATCAATAGCTTGGCTTTAAGCTCCGCACTTGTTTCTATTGGACAAAAAGCCCGCGTGCTTACAGCTATTCGGATGGAGCCCATCGGAGAGTTTTATTCCAAATGGAAAGCCATCGAGGCTATGGAAAATGACGAAGTGGCAATTCTTTCGGCAGGAACAGGCAACCCTTTCTTCACCACAGACACAGGTTCTTCCCTCCGCGGAATAGAAGTAGAAGCCGATGTGATGCTAAAAGGAACCCGCGTGGACGGTATCTATGATTCCGACCCGGAAAAAAATCCAGATGCGGTGAAGTTCGAGACCATTTCATTCGACGAAATATACAACCGGGGCCTCAAAGTGATGGATCTGACGGCCACCACCATGTGCAAGGAAAACAACCTGCCGATAATTGTATTTGACATGGACACTCCGGGCAATCTAAAAAAGGTAATAAGCGGCGAAGCTATCGGAACCTATGTCCACGTTTAAGAAGGAAAATAATAAACAATCAGTATATTTTAATTTTCAAACTCAGAATGGAAGATTTAAGTAAAATCAAAAAAAATGCTTCCGACAAAATGCAGTCGGCGGTAGAATTTCTTGAAGAATCGTTGGCTCATATCCGTGCAGGAAAAGCCAACCCTAAGATTTTAGATGGCATTCGTGTAAATTATTACGGTTCGCTGACTCCTCTTGCGAGCGTGGCTTCCGTCAACACCCCTGATGCCAAAACAATTATCATCCAACCATGGGAAAAAGGCCTCTTGAGAGACATCGAAAAAGCAATTATTGATTCTGAAGTAGGAATCACTCCCGAAAACAACGGCGAGATCATTCGTTTGGGAATTCCCCCTTTAACCGAAGATAGACGTAAGGCTCTCGTAAAACAATCCAAGCAAGAGGCTGAAGATGCGAAAATCAGTGTTCGCAATGCACGCCGTGACGCTATCGATGCGATCAAAAAATCGGTGAAAGATGGCGTGGCGGAAGATCTTGCAAAAGATGCCGAAGGTGAAGTCCAAAAAATTCACGACAAATTCATCAAACGGGTAGATGAAATTTTTGCAGCCAAAGAAAAAGAAATTCTGACTGTCTGAAAAAATCTATTGCATATGATTTGGGAGAACACTTTCCCCGTATTTGTGGCGGAAAATGTTCTCCTATTTTGTATCGAAGCAAAACAAAATGGAGAAGAACGGTTTAGTGATTAAAAACACAGGGAGTTGGTATCTGGTGAAAACAGATGACTCAGAAATCGAATGCAAAGTAAAAGGTAATTTTCGATTGAAAGGCATTCGAAGCACCAATCCTGTCACGGTGGGCGATCGTGTAAAGATTTTGCTCAACAACGAAGGCACAGCGGCTTTTATCACGGAAATCGAAAACCGTAAAAACTACATCATCCGCCGCTCATCCAATCTATCAAAGCAATCACACATCATTGCAGCCAATCTCGACCGCGTGCTACTGATTGTGACAGCCAACTATCCCACCACATCCACCACATTCATCGACCGCTTCCTCGCCTCGGCAGAAGCCTATCGCGTGCCTGCAACCATCGTCATCAACAAGGTGGATGCCTACGATGCCGAAACGTTGGACTATGTGGACGCACTGGTTGCGCTTTATCAACAAATCGGATATCCCTGTTTGAAAATTTCTGCTCGAACCAATGAAGGTATTGATAAACTGAGGGAGTTACTGAAAGACCAGATCACTCTTTTATCAGGAAATTCAGGCGTTGGCAAGTCCACACTCATCAACCTGCTCGTGCCCGAAGCAGATCTGAAAACAGGCGCTATTTCGTCTTCCCACAACAAAGGGATGCACACAACCACTTTTTCCGAGATGATTGAACTGCCCGAAGGTGGATACATTATTGATACTCCAGGAATAAAAGGGTTCGGGACTATTGACATGGAGAGAGAAGAAATCTATCATTTCTTCCCTGACCTTTTCAAATATGCACAAAATTGCCGGTTTCACAACTGCCTGCATCTCCAAGAACCGGGATGTGCTGTGAGACAAGCGGTGGAAGAACATCATATCAGTGAAAGCCGCTATGCTTCTTACCTGAGCATGCTGCAAGACGACATAGAAGAGAAATATCGCTAATGACACGGAAGTGTTTCTGAAGTATATTTGAATGCAAATTCCGCATATCACCACCCATTATTTGAACGTGAAGTTCCATAAATGGGAATAATGAAATTGTAATTCCACGCAGAAGGCAATGAATGCTAGGATCGCAAAGAAACATTTAAGAGCTCTGCGTGAAAAAATTACTATACAGAGAAATATTTATCCAAGATAAACTTTTCGCAATTAGTGTTCCTTTTGAGGCAGCTTCTTTCTATCACTCCCACACATCGGCAAACTCTTCGTGATTCTTAGAGAATTTTGCCAGTATATAAGAACAAGTCGGAACAATCTTGTATTCATTATCCCTCGCATAAGACACCAAGGCATTAAACAACCTTCCAGCTATTCCCTGCCCTTCCAATTCAGCCCGAACACCAGTATGATAAGCCGTTATGGTCTTACCATTCATCGAAAATTCTAGTTCTGCTAATTGTCTTCCTTCCTCGAAGATATAGAAACCGCCGTGAGCTGGCGAATCAAATTTTAATTCAATCAAGTTATTCATGGAGATTAAGTTTAAATATACAATACCCAAAAGTAAAGAATATAATTGTTAGCGACTAATTTATCGTCGAAAAATCACTAAAAAAAAGCACCGATGAACT
>DBTT01000001.1 GCA_002307185.1 Bacteroidales bacterium UBA1309 | reverse complement strand
TTTTCGGCCCAATGGCAAGACGGCAAAATTCTTTTTAACGAAGCCCTGTTCGATCAACTGGAATGGGAACCCATTGTTTCGGCCAACGCCTCTTTTGAATTGCCCAACGTGCTCATTGGCATCGGCTTTCATTGGGAACGGACCGAGAAACAATCTTTTGAGGGGCGTCTGAAGCTGATTGTAGAAGACGACAAAGTCACTGTAGTCAATCGTATACCCCTGGAATCTTACCTCATTAGTGTCATTTCTTCGGAGATGAGTGCCAAGGCTTCTGCTGAACTATTGAAGGCACACGCCATCATTTCCAGAAGCTGGCTACTCTCGCAAATGCAGCAAAAAGGAAAGACGGCCGGGAAAATATCGGAATTTATAGACAACGAGACAGAACGCATTCGCTGGTACGATCGAGAAGATCACCTCCACTTTGATGTTTGCGCCGACGATCACTGCCAACGTTATCAAGGTATTACGAAAGCCAGCACACCTCAGGTAAGGGAAGCCATCCGGGCTACCAGAGGACTGGTCTTGATGTCAGGCAACGAAATTTGCGATGCCCGTTTTTCCAAAAGTTGTGGAGGCGCAATGGAGGAGTTCCAGTACTGCTGGGAAAACAGCCCTAAAGCATATCTGAAAGGCTTGGCTGATTTAAAAGAGCCTTCAAAATGTCGGTGTGGAAATCAACGGCCGTCCCTGCCCGATCTGCGCCTCGAATCCAATGCCATTCAATGGATTATGGGAAAACCAGAAGCTTTTTGTAATACGCAGGATAAAAGAATTTTAGAGCAGGTACTCAACCATTATGATCAGGAAACAACCGACTTTTTCCGTTGGAAAGTATGTTACACCACAGAAGAAATCAGTCGATTGATCGGTGAACGTTCGGGCATTGATTTTGGAGAAATTCAGGACTTAATTCCAGTAGAAAGAGGAGTTTCCGGACGACTGGTCCGTCTGAAAATAGTTGGCAGCAAAAAGACAATAATCCTTGGCAAAGAGCTGGAAATCAGGCGAACCCTTTCAACATCTCATCTATACAGCTCTGCCTTTGTGGTGGAGAAAAAGGACGATGGTTTTATCTTACACGGTGCCGGTTGGGGGCATGGAGTCGGACTTTGCCAGATCGGAGCAGCCGTGATGGGTGAACAAGGTTATACCTACCCCGACATTTTAAACCACTATTATCCAAATACTATTTTGGAAAAGCTCTATCGATAAATGAAACAACGCAATCCATGGGCCTGGGTGCCCTCTCTCTATTTTGCTGAGGGCCTTCCGTATGTGGCAGTTATGACGATCTCGGTCATTATGTTTAAACGCTTTGGTCTCTCAAATACGGACATTGCTTTATACTCCAGCTGGCTTTATTTGCCTTGGACCCTCAAGTTTCTGTGGAGTCCCTTTGTCGATTTGCTCAAAACAAAACGTTGGTGGATTGTAACGATGCAACTGATTATCGGGGCCTGCCTGGGAGGCGTAGCACTCTCCTTACCCGGACCGGACTGGTTTCACTACAGCATGGGGTTCTTCTGGTTAATGGCTTTCAGCTCAGCCACTCACGATATTGCAGCAGATGGTTTTTATATGCTGGGGCTCAACGATAAAGATCAGGCCTTTTTTGTAGGTATTCGCAATACATTTTACCGCCTGGCTATGATTAGCGGACAGGGATTACTCATCGTCCTGGCTGGTGAGATTGAAGAAATAGACACTGTCACTTTCGTTGCAAAATACGGAGATACACCTTTATTGGGTAGCATCGGACGAATGTTGCAACAATACGGAAACATCCCTTTTGCCTGGATGATTACGTTCTTGTTAATGGCAGTACTCTTCGTCGGCTTTAGTTTTTATCACCGATCCATGCTCCCGAAGCCCGAGAAAGATGCGCCCAATCCCAGCCGGAAACCAGTAGAAATAATCACTGAATTCGGACTCACTTTCGCCAGCTTTTTCCGTAAAAAAAACAGCTTAATAGCGATTGCATTTTTATTATTATACCGTTTTTCTGAAGCACAACTATTGAAACTTTCTTCTCCTTTTCTTCTCGATCCCAGAGAAATTGGAGGTCTGGGACTAAGCACCGCGACAGTCGGTACCGTTTATGGTGTAGTAGGTGTCATCGCTTTGATCCTGGGGGGCATCATTGGGGGCATTGTGGTCTCCAAAAGCGGTTTAAGAAAGTGGATCTGGCCGATGGTTCTTTGCCTGACTCTGCCGAATCTAACATCCATCTATTTTGCTTATGCGCAACCGGAAAGCTTGTGGTTGATCAATGCCGGTATTGCCGTTGAGCAATTTGGCTACGGCTTTGGCTTTACTGCATATACGTTGTTTATGCTTCAATTCTGCAAAGGCGAACACCGAACGGCTCATTATGCTATTTGCACGGCTTTTATGGCATTGGGTATGATGATTCCAGGTATGTTTGCCGGAAAAGTACAAGAGTTATTGGGCTATCAGCACTTCTTCATCTACGTAATGATTTGCGCTGCTGTACCCATGGCAATAGTAGCTTTGCTTTTCCCAAAATTGGAAAAAACAGAAGTTGAACAGTAATTTAGGAACAAAATACATAGAAATGGGGATGTTAGCCGAAATAATCCACCGTTTATGTCGTTGCATCTCCGTGTGATTTGCTGTATCTTTGTTGCCAAGAGTCATTCAATTTGTTACAAAACGTATGAGCCCTGCACTTGACATCAAGAACATCACGCCTGAAACCAAAATGGTTGATTTGCTTCGCAGCAATTTGAATTTGTTGTTTGTGCTGAACCAGTTCTCCATTCCTATGGGCTTTGGAGAAAAAAGCATTCAGGAAGTCTGTACGAAGAGCCAAGTGGATGTTCAGAGTTTCCTCACACTGCTGCAATTTCATGGAAATCCGGAGAATCCAGACATGCAGAAACTCAGCAATCTGAAACCGGAAGTCATTCTAAATTACCTGAAAAAATCGCACAACTATTTTATAGGTTATCGCTTGCCAGCCATTCGTGATCAATTCGCAGCGGCTCTACAGGAAGGATCCACCCGAGATACCATCCTGCGTTATTTTGATGAATATAATAACGAGGTGCGCGATCACATGGGCTATGAAAACGAAGTATTCTTTCCCTACGTAGAAAATTTATTAAATAACGTTGAGCAAAATAATTACTCTGTAAAAAAATACGAATCCAGACACAACAACATTGAAGAGAAATTGGACGACCTGATCAACCTGCTTATCAAATACTTGCCAACCCAAGGAAATGCCTTTATGTTGGCTGATATTTTGGAAGATCTTCGGCTCTGCAACCGCGACTTAAATCTGCACACGTTGTTAGAAGATGATATTCTGGTACCCAAGATCAAGCGATTGGAAAAGCATACCAAAACCGAAGAGATCAAAGTTATTCCCGAGGCAGAAGAATTGAGTGAACGTGAAAAAGACATTGTCCGTAGCGTAGCCAAAGGCATGAGCAACAAAGAAATTGCTGACGAACATTTCATTTCCATCCATACGGTCATTACACACCGGCGAAACATTAGCCGGAAGCTGGCTATTCATAGCTCCGCGGGATTGACCGTTTATGCAATACTTAATAAATTGGTAAATATTGAGGATTTACGGAATTAATAGTTTGTATCTTGTCAATTAGGCATTAAAATCAATCAATTGGTCCATCTTGTTTATAAACATTTTTTTAAATTCGGATTACCAGCAAAAAGTTGTGGCACAAAGCCTTTCCGGTTCATATAAAAAGGATGAGGCAAGCAAGTAAAACCTATGTAAAGATCTCCCGTAATTCTTTATTGCTGAGCTTGCCGAGCCAATTTTCGCCAGTAGCCACGGTCATTTCGGCCAAATGCTTCTTTTTCTGAATCATATCGTTGATTTTCTCTTCGAAAGTCTCTTTGGTTATAAAGCGGTGCACCATCACGTTTTTCTTTTGCCCAATGCGGTAGGCACGATCGGTCGCTTGGTTTTCCACCGCCGGATTCCACCACAGGTCATAATGGATCACGTGCGAAGCAGCAGTAAGGTTCAATCCCGTACCAGCAGCTTTGAGTGAAAGCAGGAAAACTTTATCGGCACGATTGTGCTGGAACCGATCAACCATCTGCTGCCGTTCCTGCACCGAACATCCGCCATGATAGAACATTGGACGTTCCCCGAAGCGTTCAGCGATGAAACGTTGCAGCAAATCGCCCATTTCCCTGAATTGAGTGAATATCAGCACTTTTTCGCCAGCTTCAAGAATACTGTCCAACAATTCGAAAAGCAATTCTGTTTTCCCCGAAAGTGAAGCATCGAAATTCCCATTTTTCAGGAAGTTGGTCGGATGGTTGCAGATTTGTTTGAGAGCCAAGATCATTTGCAGCACAAGCCCTTGTCGTTGGAAAAGCGATTGTCCGTCAGCACCTTCAAGGCCTTCGATCTCAGCCATAACCGCCTGCATGGTCTTTTCATACAGTGCAGCCTGCTGTTTGGTCAGCAGCGCGAACTGATTTTGTTCCACTTTGTCGGGCAAATCAGTGATAATACTTTTATCCGACTTCATGCGGCGCATCATAAACGGGGAGGTGATTTTTCGGAAACGGTTTACGGCCACTTCATCGTTGAACACTTGAATGGGATCGGCAAAGTTCTCCTTAAACGACTTGATGTTTCCCAGATAGCCCTTGTTGGCATAGTCCATGATGGACCAAAATTCGGTGAGGCGATTTTCAACCGGTGTACCGCTCATTGCAATGCGGATATTGCTCGGAATGCTTTTTATGGCTTTCGATTGTACGGTATCATGGTTTTTAATGTTTTGCGCCTCATCAATAACCATGATTTGCCATTTTTGTTTTTTCAGCATTTCATGATCACTGCGCAAAACCCCGTAAGTAGTCAACATCACGTCGGCATCAAACAGTTTGATATTGCGGGCAGAACCGTGAAAGATATGAGAGGAAACAGAGGGTGCGAATTTCTCAATTTCAGAGCTCCAGTTGGTGAGCAAGCCGGTTGGAACAACAACCAACGCCTTGTGTTTCGAATTGATAGCACCTTCTTCCTTTAATTTCAGCAGAATGGTAATGACTTGTAGCGTTTTCCCAAGCCCCATATCATCGGCGATGATACTGCCAAAGCCAATACGACTGTTGCGATACATCCACGAAAAACCACGTTGCTGGTAAGGACGAAGCGTTGCATTAAGTGTTGCCGGAAGCGGGATATCCTCGTGGGACGTAAGCTCGTTAATCAGGTCTCGGACTTCGTTGGTGAGACTGACCTGTGCACCGTGGTATTCCTCTGATAGAGCCGTCTGGAGGAGCTCGTAGGCACTCAGATCTCTGCTACTGTCTAATGCCTTTTGCAATTTCACCATTTCTTCTTCGCTCACATACATGTAGCTTTCCTTGAAACGGAACAGTCCACCTGCATTTTTCAACAGCCTTTTGAATTCTTCGGGTGAAATCAACGTATCACCAACAGCAACCTGCCAATCGAATGACAGTAATTCGTCCAGACGTACGTAGCCTTGATTGGCCGGCTTCGCTTTCAACCTGACCGAAGCCTGAGGTTTCAAAAGGTGCTGCAGTGATTTGGGCAAGAGAACTTTGACATCCAATAATTTAATAGCCGGTAAAATCTCGACCAAAAAAGGAGAAAAGCCAGCCATGTCGAAACGTATCGGCTCACGGGTTTCGGTATTGATATAAAGATCCAATCCTTTGATAAATGACGAAAGCAACGACAACGACTGGAGTATTTTGAAACGCTGTTTCTCATACTGTTTCTGCTGCAGGATTTTAGACAGTTCAATAGGTAGTTCATCGGGTTCTGCCGGATTTTCCACGCTCACCTGTACATCGAACACATCTTCGCCCAACTCGGTAACAGTAATGATCGGCCGATAATGGCCCGCTGTAAGAAAAAAACGATCCAACCATACTTTTATGCCACCGCTCAGAGCATGTTCGCCAACTCCTGCGAAGGCATAGCTCTTATTCTTGAAAAACAAATCCTCAAACAAATCACCGGTCGAAGGTTTAGACAACCGAACCATCAACTCACTAATAAACAACGAAAGTAATTCTTGCACTTGGTTTTCAAGTGGAAGCAATTTTTCGGTTTTTCCGGTTTTTTTCAGAATAAGCAGCAAGTTAGGGGGCAAAATATCAACAAGCCGTTCAATCAATAGCCGCACCTGAGAGTCTATCGCTGCCGGAAGCCATCGAATATCAAAGTCGCGGTTTTCGAGCTGGACAATCTGAGGTACAACATTGCCATTAGCAATCAGATGAGTGGAAGCAAATAAGATTTTGTAAAACGCCGCTACCGAAGGTTGGTAATCGGGCAGGCGGTCGGGATTTAACATGAAAAGAGCCGGAATCAACTGGACATTAGATTTAAAAGCGTGGTTTTCACCGCCAATTTCTGTGCAGTTATTATTGTCGATGATAAAGGAAAGCGTGGTATAATGGTTTATTTCCGGGTCGCTCTTGCTTGGATGATACAGTGCTTCAATGGATAGTTTTCTGGACAGCAGACGCTTGGCATCGCGAGCGTTACGAGTAAACTGTACATTGAACGTAGAGCGAAAATTCCCCGACGAATAAAATGGCGGCGCATCGGGCAAGAGCATGACCAAAGATTCCGAAAGGTTGTTCAAATGGGAAAAATCAACTCGTTCGTAGGCTTTTTCCTCGTCGTAATCTGCCCCTTTCTTTTTTGAAACTTTCAGAATGCCCGACAACAACGGTATTTCCGTTTTCTTTTGATCTTCAATGAAAATGCCCCGCTTGCGGAGTTCTTCAAACAGGTTTACGTTATGAATCTCGAAAACCAGGAAAGGATTGTTATCAATTTCCCGACTGATCATGTAAATCACTGCCGCCAGATGTTTGCACGGAACCGCCCAGTCTGGACAGGAACACTGCATCTTGAAATCGGTCCACTGGCGTGGAAACACCTTCAGCCCCTTTTCTTCAGCTATAGTTAGTATTTCCGGATCAAGTTCACGGTTGAGCAATTTGGAAATCAGTACCGGACGCTGAATGATGCCTTCCATCAATGCTTCCACCTGATCCTCGAAAAACGGCGGAACGATGACCGTTACGTTATACGGTCGTGGGCGGCTTCCAGAGACTTTAGCCGTAATTTGATTACCCTTAAATTTCACTTCTTTTACATGTCCGCTCCGCGCGTATGATGCTCCGCGAGGCAGTCGGTTGTCATAATCCACATTTTCCAACGAACGCAGCCAGTGTTCGCCCCACCAAGTTTTTCCAAATTGCAAAGCCATGAATTAGTTGTTAGCTTGTAAAATATTATCGTAAGCAATTACCAAGTGCATAGAAAACAAATGGTTCTATTTTAAACGAAACAAATGTACCAAAACCAAACCTAAACAACATTGAACCGGCATGGAAAAAAAGTTCGCCTGAGTATAATTTTCGTGTGCCAACCTGCGCGAGAAAGCTCATCTGTTTTCAATTAAAACTGAACGGCATAAAAAATGCCTGGGTCTGTCTATTTCAGTCAGTTGATGATTTCGAATGATTTCCATCATTGCATGAAACGATTTTTCAGAAACGTGGAAATTCGGTTCAATAATCAACATTCGACCTCTGGGTTTCAGCAACGTTTTGACTTCAGAAAACAGTTTATCGTGGTCGGGCACTTCGTGTACCATAAAAAACGCTAATACAAAATCCACTTTTTCATTCAGTCCGATTCTCTCCGGTTCACATTGATGCAAACGAATCGTCTGCTCTAAAACAGTACCTTCAATTTTGGCTTTAACTTTATTGAGCATACCTTCCTGTAAATCGGCAGCAATAACATGCCCTGAGTTATACAATATACGCCCCAGCTCAATGGTGAAAAATCCGGGACCGCAACCCAGGTCGAGCACCGTCATGCCTTCATGAATATATGGAGCCAGCATTTTTTGTGGGTTTTGCAAAAATCGTCTGATTCCATTATCCAAACCTCCGGCAATTTCTACCGGGCAAACACTTTTATTTTCAATTTTCATTGGTCATCGTATTTACTTGAAAACATATCGTCCTTTATTCTTAGTGCTTTTGCCATACTCAATGGCTGTAGTCGGGCAATGGTGAATACAAGCCAAACACTGAGTGCAATTTCCTTTCCAAACAGGTTTTCCATCAAACAATTCAATATTACCAACAGGACAAACTTTTACGCATTTGCCACAAGAAGTACATTCTTCATTGCTTGAAAAAGCCTGATCGGTAAGCGAGTACTTAGCAAAAATCTTATAAATAAGCGTTGATTTTATTTTTGAAAATCGTTTGCCTTTTTGGTAAAAATCAATTGGTTGGTCTTTTTCAATGGCAGAAATAATTTTTGGCAAATCAATGTTTACTTGTTGTTTCTTTTGTTCCTGAACGTTCTTAGGGTCAATGTCAAATCCTTTCATACAAATGTATGAATTGGGCATAATCACCGAGTATATATGCTGACAACCCAAGCCTTTGGCTTCCATTACCTTAATAAATTGATGTTTGGTTAATCCACATTCGCCGCCACAAGTCATCACACAGTATATCAATTGATTGTTATAACCGCTCCATTGCATATCGGCAATAAAATCAACAACAATCGGGGGCATTCCCCACGAATGTATAGGGAATACAAAACCAATTTTTTCATCGCTTTTTAACTCAAATTGAGGAGCGAGGGGAGCCGCAATGCGTTCGTATTCGCCTATCTGATAAAGCGCATCAGAAAAATGGTTTGCCAGCTGTGTGGCTACCCATTTGGAATTTCCTGTACCTGAAAAATAAAAGATCATAATTGCTTGTATTATTGACAATTACAAAATATACAACTTGAAGTATTTCTTTGTATTACATCACATTTTATCAACTGTAATCACTCTATATGTATATGAATTAATGGTGATTCTGAGGCCTCTTTCGGCGTTAGTAACATAATAGTTTTTCCCTATTTTCTCAAAACATTCAATCGGAGCTTCATCAACAGCATCCATGATCAACGTCTCAATTTCCTGCCTGAAGAAGTTACTACGTAGCTTTTTATTGATTCTGTCGTACACCAACTCTGTGTAACAAATAGAGTTAAGTATTTCTGTTTTGTTGGTCAACATTTTTATATTATTCATTGTTACTTCCTTTCGTTGTCACTTTCCGTGAGTTTCACTCACCATTTCCATAAAAAATTAAATATTTTTCGATGTTCGATTTTATATATTCAACGTTATGATATCCGGGAAATACGTGATTCTGCGAATTTACGCCCTTTGTTTCCAAAACCTTATGCAAAATAGCACAACCTTCATAAAATCCACCTTCGTCTTCCTCTCCTGCATCTAAATAAACTTTTATGTCTGAAGAGGTTGCCATTTTTTTTGCAATATGAACAGGGTCGTATTTTTCCCACAACTCTGTGCTTGAAAAATGTGGTCGGTCTTCTTCCTCTATCGACAATTCGATTGCAGGCATGTGTCCACCAACCTTCGAAAACAAATCCTGATGACGAAAGGCGTTATGAAGTGCCGCAAAACCTCCGGCTGATGCCCCTCCGATAAATCTCCCGCTTCTATCGCTAATAGTATTGTAAGTGTTGTCAATAAAGGGAATAAGCTCTTTTATTAGATAATCTTCGTACATACCAATATGGTAAATTCGATTTTCTGAATTTAATACTTCGCTGCATGCTGAGGCTGAATTCATTCCACGACTATTTCCAATTCCGGGACACACAATAATCATTGGAGGTATTCTTCCTTCATTTATCAATTGTTCCGCTTTTTCATCCACCATCACGTCAAACATCATATTTTCACTAACATTCCTTCCGTGTAAAAAATACAAGACAGGCAAAGCCTCTTCCTTGTCGTATTTTGGCGGGAGATAAACAAGGAGGGGCATTACTTTCTGGAGAGCAGAACTCTGGAAATTCAGCTTTTCTATTTTTGTTTTATTCATTCTCTTGTCACATCATTTCGGGCAAACGGGATTCTATGGTTTGGTAGGATATGGTGGTCGACATCTTATGCTTGAATATTGGTATTATTTAGGGTTTCTATAGCAACAACCAATGCCTTCTCCGAATGTTCTTTTTCGTCGGCAACAGCATCAATGATCTTATCTGCCAACCAACTAATATGAATTGTCAGAATTTGAACAAATATAAACGGTTTTTACCTATTCACACGATAACAGGCTCACTTTATTGTTAAATAATTTTGCATATCATCTATAAGCAGACTGAGGGATGCGTTGTTGATTTAATAGTACAAATGTGATACAGATGATAGGTTATTCATTTTCTTCATAATAATACGAATAATCAATTCCTTTCATAAACATTTCACGGCTGCTGATTTCATCTGTAAGGGCATTTTTGAGAAAGTTCTTCAGTTCTGTGCTGTTTGTAGAACTTTTTACCATTGCGTTCAAATAGTCGCTTTTATTAATCTTACTCCAATCAACACAACGTTTTAATCGTTTCTTGAAAATCAAATCCAACCAAATTCGTGTGCTTCGCCCATTGCCTTCCATGAATGAGTGGGCAATGTTCATTTCTACATATTTATCGGCAATTTCGTCGAACGTGTTTTCAGGCATTTGTTCTATTTGTTTTAACGTGTTGCCTAAAAAGTGCGACACGGCAAATTGGAAACCACCTTTTGAAATGTTTTTTTGCCTTATCTGTCCGGCAAAATCGTAAAGTCCACCGAACAGATAGGCGTGGATTTGTTGCAAGCCTTTTGCAGTTCCCACTTCTATGTTGTCGATAAAAGAACTTTCAAACAAGGCGTATGCTTTTGTTTTGCTTTTTCCGTCGATACTTTCATCGCCGTAAGTAAACCATTCTATAAACCGGTTTGCCTTTTTGCCGGGGAATTGTTTGCCGAGTGCAATAATTCCGTCATAATCAAGCACGTTTGAAAGCCGCATTTTTCCGTCAGGTGATTTTAATTTCAACTGGGTAGTGACACTACCCAGTTCGCTTCCTTCTTTTTTTAACTTGGCTTTGAGATATTTCCAATAGTTTCGTGTTTTAGTGTAGTCGTCTTGGTCTGTAAGAACAGCGACAATATCTAAAACGGAAAACCACCATTTGTTGTTTTCTTCGTCCCAAACAGCACGAACTTCACGGTCGTCGAAA
>DBTT01000021.1:79567-95119 GCA_002307185.1 Bacteroidales bacterium UBA1309 | reverse complement strand
TAAAAGGCCCAAGCAGCTCCCCCTGTTTTAATCATCTCTGCAACCAAAAGGCCGCTTCACCCTGGCCTAAGCAGGAAACCCTTTTCCCGATTGCGGATGCAAAGGTACAACTATTTTTGAATATCGCAAACATCGTCAAGTGTTTTTTTCCTGACGCATCTAGCCTTTCAAATTAACAGGCTAATCACCAATCGAATGTATCACAAAAAAAAAGAAGATTGGGGATAAGATTTATTTGAAATCAAGTATTAGAAATGGTTTGAGTAATATTTGACTTGATAAACAATAAATAAATGCATTCTTTATAGGAGCACCTAAAAACAATAATACGAATGAATATTTGGACTCCAAGTAATATAAAAATTTATTTTTACCTTTGCGGAGAACAAAATATCAAGAATCCACAAAATGACTTCGAAACAAAATTTAGGTCAAACAAGAGCTATTATATTGATATATTCACCGGATCAACCGGGATTAGTGGCTGCCGTATCAGATTTTATCAGCATCAACCATGGTAATATTTTGTATCTTGAACAACACGTTGACCGACAAAACCATATTTTTTTCATGCGGGTGGAATGGGATTTGGAAAACTTTCTGATTCCAAGAGAAAAAATCGAGGATTATTTCCAAACCTTGTATGCACAGAAGCTGCAATTGACTTTCCGGCTTTATTTCAGCGACGACATTCCAAGAATGGCTCTTTTCGTGTCAAAGCATTCGCATTGCTTGTTCGACATTCTCGCACGATACACCGCAGGAGAATGGAACGTGGAACTTCCTATCATTATAAGCAATCACGAAGACTTGCGTTGGGTTGCCGAAAAGTTCGGAATAGATTTCCATGTATTCGATGTGAAAAAAGACAACAAGGCCGAAATAGAGGCACAACAAATAGCTTTGCTGAAAGAGAAGAAGATCGACTTCATCGTGCTTGCACGCTATATGCAGATTGTATCGGAAAACTTTATCAATCAATACCCCAATAAGATCATCAATATCCATCATTCCTTTCTTCCAGCCTTTGTGGGGGCAAAACCTTACCATGCGGCTTATGAGCGAGGGGTGAAAATCATTGGGGCAACAAGCCACTATGTGACTACTGATCTGGATGCGGGACCTATTATCGAACAAGACGTGACCCGGATCAGCCATAAAAACACAGTGGAGGATTTAGTGCAACGGGGAAAAGACTTGGAAAAAATTGTCCTTTCGAGAGCTATTGAAAGCCATATCAACCGAAGGATACTGGTTTACGGCAACCGAACAATCCTTTTTTCATAAAAAGAAAAACCAATACCTATCTATTAAGGAAAAGGCAGATGATTTGCATCATTTGCCTTTTTTATTGGGGCAAGCTTGGGGTTTCTATATTTATTAATATATTTACACATAAATTCAACTGCGTGGCTTTATGAACAATCTTTTACTTACCTTATTTCTGTTGCTCTTCTCGCTCTCATGCTACGGCCAAACCTTTGACAGGGAAATTGTGAAAAAGGTGGAGTATTATCAAATCAAAGGAGACAAAGTCACAGAAACGGACACATTGGTGATCCAGATCAACAACAGGCAGGGTGAAGAAGACATTTGCATCGGATACACAAAGGGAGATAAATTGTCGATTGACGGAGCGTGGATTGAAGACATGGAGGGAAATGTCGTTCGCAAACTGAGCATGAAAGACATCAAGGACAGAAACTACAACTCCGAATCTGTTTTTTTTGGAGATTATTTTATCAAATATTTTTCTCTGAAGCACCATGCTTACCCCTATAAAATCATCTACTGCTACCGAATAAGCTATTCGAAATCTTTTGGGGCATGCAGGGTGGATTGCAGGGTGGAAGATAAACCCGTACATTCGGGAATCTTGGTCGTGGAACTTCCAGGGGACGAAACTATCAAGCACAAGGAGATGAACGTAAAATCGCCTGAAATCGTAAGCGATGGAATCCTCCAAAAATATACTTGGAGATACAGCTACACTCCATTGGATAACAAGGAACTAAACCAGCAAAAAACAATAGGAGACGAGCCAATTGTCCGTATGTTGCCAACCAAATTCAAGTATGGCGTAGCGGGTAGTTTTGATAGCTGGCAAAGCTATGGCAACTGGGTATATCGGCTCAACAAGGGCCGGGACGAACTTCCGCTTGCCGAACAAAGCAAGATTACATCGCTGATAAATGGAGTGCCAGATGCAAAAACAAAAGCAAAAATCCTATACCGGTATTTGCAGGATTACACGAGATACATCAACGTAAGCCTGAAACTAGGCGGTTTCCAAAGCTATCCGGCAAGTTATGTGAGTGAAAACAAATACGGAGACTGCAAGGCGTTGACCTACTTTATGCAGGCAATGTTGAAACATGCGGGCATCACCTCTTTTCCCACCCTCGTTCTGGCGGGAGAAGATTTACCAAAAACAGACACGAGCTTCCCTTTTCCAGAATTCAACCATGTGATTCTCTGTGTTCCTTTTGAGAAGGACACGGTTTTCTTGGAATGCACTGCAAAAAATATTCCGTTCGGATATTTAGGCACTTTCACCCAAGACCGTCCCGTGCTGATTGTTGAAGAAAACAGCAGCCACATCACACACACTCCTGCCTTGAAAGAAAAAGATGTAAGATGTTCCACTACGTTCAATGTGAATCCAGAGCAATCGGAAGTGACCTTCAAATCTGTACTCAGGGGGAAAAAATACGAGTATTTCAATTCAATGGAGAGCTACATAAGCCGTAACCAGATGGATATTTACATTCGCAATGGCGTTATGCCCTCTTCATCGGAATTATTGGAATATTCTATTTTAAAGAATGACAGGAACATAGCCGAAATACGATTCAATGCAAAAGTCCGCGTTGAAAATATATTTCAAGCATATGGGAAAAACCTTCGAATTAAACCCTTCCCCATCAGCTTGCCTTTGTACGAAACACCTGGCAAAAGGAAATCAGGACTTCAATTCGATTATCCAGAATGCTATTCGGATACTATTGTCTATCATCTTGGCAACCAAAGCATACCCAAAGCGCCCTCGAATGTTAGCATACAGTCTAAATACGGGTCCTATTCTATTTCGTACACCATTGGCCAGAACACCCTGACATGCACAAAAGCCTTGTCCATACCATCTGGAAAGGTTGACTTGAAAGACTACAAAAGTTTTTATGAATTTATACAATCAATCAGAAACATAGAATACCGAACCATTTATACCGAAATTTTATGAAAACAGCCTTCCTTGCCTTTATTTTATTTGCAATAAGCTATTTAGGATACGCTCAGAAAAACTATTCAACGGAATATGGGAAAATCACCCAATACGAAATGGATATGAAAGAATACCCACAGGACCCGGATGCCGAAGCGGTGGTTTTATATGATCTTGGGGAATATTTTTTTCAGGGAGACGACAACACTGGAAGGTTTATGTTGTATATGACAAGAAAAACCAAAATAAAGATATTGAAAGAAGCGGGAATTTCTTATGCTACCTTTCAAATACCTTATTATACTGGAGATCAGAGTTGGGAATCGGTATATCGGATAGACGCAACGACCTACAATATGGAAGGAAGCAACCTGACAAAAACAAACTTGGATTCCAAAAACGTGTATGACGAAAAAGTGAACGACAGGGTTCGGCTAAAGAAAATAGCCCTGTCAAATGTCCGCGTCGGTTCCATCGTTGAAATCACCTATACCATCCAGACTCCTTACTATTTCAACATGAGAGAATGGAACTTTCAACGGAAAATACCTGTGGTGATGAGCAATTTGAGATACCGGGCAATTCCTTACTATGCCTATGCGTACATTGCAAAGGGAATAACGAAATTAGACGTATTTAATTCGGAGGCTGCTACGGAAGAACGCAGATTCGGCAATTTGCTTTACAGAGAAATGATTTACAATTTTGGAATGGCCGATCTACCTGCATTCAAAGACGAGGAATACATCACCTCCCCCGATGACTACATGGTGAATCTCAATTTCCAATTATCTACCATCTTTTTTCCCGCTGGCGGAAAAAAAGACATTATGACAACTTGGCCCGCCATGTGCGATGATTTCCTGAAAGATGACGATTTTGGGAAATACCTCAAGAATGTTGAAAAAGAAGCAAAAAAAATCGTGCCGGAGCTCAAGCTAACAGGGAAATCACCTGAAGAACAAGTGGAGGCCATCACCGAATATGTGAAATCCAAGTATAGTTGGAACGAACATTATGGAGAATTTGCGAATGTAACTTTATCCGAGTTCATGAAACAGCAAAAAGGAAATGTAGGCAACATCAACTTGTTCCTTATTGGGCTGTTGAAAGCGGCAGGAATTGAAACCTACCCAGTGATACTGAGCACACGAGGCAATGGGGCTATCAGCCAAGCACATCCGTTCCGACAATTTTTCAACTACGTGATTGCCATGGTGAAAGTAGGTGACAAAACCCTCTTCATTGACGGAACAGAGCCTTTTCTCTTCTACAGCGATTTGCCCGAACGCTGCATCAATGTGAGAGGATTGGTCATCAAGCCCAAAACAGAAGAATGGGCTATCATCCGGCAAAAAACAACCTCGGTCTCACAAAAGAAATTTGACATCACCATTGACCCTTCCACTGGAAAATTCAATGCTGACATCTCCTTTGCCGGCGTTGGCAACGAGAGCTACAAATTGAGAACAAATTATCAAGACAAACCAGAAAATCTTATTGAATACTTGAAAGACAAATACAAAATAAATGTCTCGGAAGTGAAGCAAATCGAGGACAAGGGAATGGACAAACCTTTTTCGTTTTCTTTCAATTATTCGAATGGAGTGGAAAAGAATGGCAACAAATTGTTTGTTCAACCTTTTTGTTACTTGAATATCCATCAAAATCCTTTCAAACAAACAAAGCGGACATTACCATTAGATATGGTTTTTATCAAGGGGGAAATCTATTCTGCAAGCATCGCAATTCCTAAAGGATACAAGATAGAATATTTACCGGAAAATACCCACACGGATGATGCTCTTCTCGCAGTGACTTACAATGCCGAACAGCACGAAGATAAGATTCAGGTGACAGCAAGTTACCGTCTCAAGAAAAACATCTATGCCGCTGAAAATTATATCGGGCTAAAAGCCTCTTTCATTGATCTTATCAAAAAGTTTTCGGATATGATCGTATTGGTGAAGGAGTAACCGGTTTAACTCTTTCTGGGTTTGCACGTTTTCACCCGACAACCTCCACCCGGCTCCGTCCGTTGGCCGATTTAATGACCCGGATCTGTGTTTTTATCCGCTCAGTCATCTCGGCAACATGGGAAATCACACCGATTTTACGTCCTTGGGTTTGTAGGTTTTCGAGTGCATCCGTAGCCACGCTGAGGGTATCGATGTCGAGCGAACCAAAGCCTTCGTCGATGAAGAGTGATTCGATTTTCATTCGGTTGGACGAAAGGGACGACAATCCCAATGCCAGCGACAAGGAAATAAGAAAAGATTCTCCTCCCGAAAGGGAATGGACACTGCGCACTTCGCCCATCATATCTTCGTCCACCACCTGCAAGGCCAAGGTGTCGGGAATCCGTTGCAATCGGTAGCGGCGGGTAAGTTCGTACAACTGTTTGTTGGCATACAGCAAAAGCACATCCAGCGTGTAGCCTTGCGCAATTTCCTTGAATTTGGAACCGTTTGCCGAACCGAGCAGCTCGTTCAGCTTTGCCCAGTTGTTGAAAAACTCTTCTTTTGCGTTGAGTTCCTTTTCAAACGATTGGATGCGCTTCTGGTTTTCGATTTGTTCTTGCTGCACAAAGTCTATTTCGTTGATCCGTCGAATTACGGATTCATTCACGGCTTCTTGTTCCACCAAGTGATTTTTTAATTCTTCCTCTTCGGGAATGTCTTTTGCCAAGGGTGATTGCAGATGGGCGGTCAGGCGGTCTCGCCGTTCCCTGAGCTTAGCCGAAATGGAGATTTCGGCATCTTTCAACTGTTGAAGAGATGCCTTTTCCGACCTGATCCAATCGGAGGATCTTTGCGCAATTTCTGCCAAGAGCAACGAGTCAACCCGATATTCATTGGAGGAAATCCATCCGGAGATCAATTTGCGCAAGTCGTTGATGGCAGCATCCAGAGTCAACATATTTTTCCTTAACTGCTCCAGTTCACCCGACAGCAAAGCGTGTTCCTTCGTGGCCATCTCGTTCTTAGATTGGATTTCTGTGAGTTGTACGGCAAGTTGTTTCCGCTTTTTCTCAAAATATTCTTGCACTTCCGTAGCCGATTTTCCGCCCAGCAACTGATTCCGTTGTTCTTGTAATTCCGAAAAAGCGTGTGTCGCCTGTGTGAATTTTTCGGTTTGCTCCACCACGGTTGTTTGAACGGTTTCTATATGTTGCGTAGAGTTGGTTATTTGCATTAGCAAAGTCGTTTCCTGCTCTTTGCTTTTTTGCAAAAGTTCGTTATTGTCGTTCCAAATCTTTTGTGTTTTCAACAACTGTTCGGTCAGTGAATTTGCCTCCAAACGTTCTTTCCAATCTGAAATGAAGGACAAGGATGGTCCCACATCTTCCAAAATGCTCTCCACACGCTCCTGGTACGAGACTAATGTCGCCTTCAGCCGAGTGATTTCTTCTTTTCCAAGCTCTATTTCTTTCTTCTTGCTTTCAATTGTTGCTATCAGCTTATTCTTCTCTTTTTCAAGCTGTTCCTCTTGCAAACGGCTTGCGCTCTGAACCTCATCTTTCGAAGGATGATGCACGCTTCCACACACCGGACAAGGTTTTCCTTCTTCCAGTTTTTCACGCAATAGGACTACCTCCGACGAAAGTTCGTTTTGCAATCTTTCGAGTTCCGATTCACTCAAGGCTAACGCTTCCAGCCTTGTCTTTAGCAAAGCTTCGTTGTTCAAAACGTTTTTTTGAATTGTCGAGATTTGATTTTTGGCTATGCCATAGTCTTTCAGTTGGCTAACAACCCGGTCGATGGAAGGAATCACACGCCCAATGTATTCCTTTTCCTGAAACCATTGGGTGAGCGAAACCACCTTCTCCGAGGCAGACTTTTTGTCCTTCTCGAATATGTTGTGTTGCGAAAGAAGGCCTTCGAGGGTTTTCTTTTGCTTCGCCAGTTCCGTTTGAAGTTCTGCGTTCCGCAGGTGAGCCGATTTCAGTTCCACATCCAAAGCCTTGGCTTTC
Organism: Bacteroidales bacterium UBA1309; assembly: GCA_002307185.1. Lineage (GTDB taxonomy): Bacteria > Bacteroidota > Bacteroidia > Bacteroidales > Dysgonomonadaceae > UBA1309. The sequence continues at coordinate 87,923 of DBTT01000021.1, read as the reverse complement.
TCTATCTGGGGGGAAACACGTTGATATTCCGATTCGTGTTGATCTATTTCCGCTTGGATACCGGATACCTCTTTTTTGATTAATGCAAGGTTTTCGGAAAGTTGAGCCAGCTTTAGTTGTTGGTTTTCTAGATGTTCCTTCGAATCTTGTAGTTGCTTCTCTTTATTCTTCAAATCAAGGTAAACGCCCCGGATTTCCTGCGCAGCCTCCACTTTTTCTATGTATTGAAAACGGGAAGCCGACTCTTCCAACTTCATCTTCAAGGCAACAAATTCATTTTCGGCCAAAGTTGCATCTTGCCGAAGCTGTTTCTCCTGACCGATCCATTCCAACTGCTTGTGCAGGCTGTTTATCTGCAGCTTTATCTTTGTCAGTTCTTCGGCCTGCTCCTTTTTATCGGCCTCCAACAGCACCAATTCCTCTTCCGAAAGAAGCTTGATGTCCTTCATCCGCTCGGCTAAGGTCTGCAAGTCCTGCTTGGCTTCCTGCGTTTTTTCATAAATACGGGTGGAGATCAAGGAATAAACCTGTGTTCCCGTCAACTTCTCCAGCAGCTCGGCTTTTTCCCCTTGCTTGGCTTTCAGGAAAGTGGCAAAATCGCCTTGTGCCAACAACACGGCCCGGGTGAATTGCTCAAAATTAAGTCCGATCAGTTCCACAATTCGGGCAAGTATTTCAGTTTTCCGCCCTTGTTCTTCTCGCTCGTCGGATAGGTTTTCCAGGCGCATCTCCACCGATTGCAAAGCGCCTTCAGCTTTACCACGTGCCCGCTTCACCGACCAGGACGAGCGATACGATTTGCCATCCAATGCCACGAATTCCAGTTGGGCATACCCGTCCGTTGCGCCCCGACGAAGGATGCTCCGGGAATCTTTTTGGTTGATGGTTTTGTCCTGTACGTCGGCCACGGAAATGTTTTCCCCGGCTTTGTGCGTGCGGGGTGCATCGTCAAACAAGGCCAGGCAGATGGCATCGAGCAAGGTGGATTTTCCGGCTCCCGTATTTCCCGTAATGGCAAAAATGCCCGACGAAACGAGTGGTTCAGCTCTAAAATCTATGGCGAATTCGCCTTCCAGCGAAGCTAAGTTTTTTCCTTTGAGAGAGAGAATTTTCATAATTCACTTAATTGTTTTTTTCTTTGCGCGAGATCGTTTTTTCCACGCAGAGAACGCACAGATCCCAAGTTTCCTCTTTGCGGGCTTTGCGTGTTTTTCCTTGGCGCCTTTGCGTGAAATTGCATTTTCTTTCGTTGAAGCGAACTATTCACCCTCCGTTTCCCGAATCACCTCCAACAATAACTTTTCAATATGCTCCGGCATATCCGTCCCGTATTTTTGTCGGAATACATCCTGTGCCATTTCCATCGGTTGGATATTTTGCCAAGTCTCCAAAGACACCGTTTGTTGCTCCCGTTCCACTTTCGGAGTTACTGCCACGATTCGGGCCAGCCGGACAGCCTTTCCTTTGATTGCCTCTTCTATTTGATGCCGTTTCGAAGGCTCAGGTTCGGTTTCCAGCACTTTGATTTCAAGATAAGGAGAATCTACGCCTATTTCGCCATCGGGCAGTTGGAGCAATTCGCCCAATACCTCCCCCAAAGGCAAAGGCTGCTTCGGAACGCTCAACAGCGATGCCAAGGGTTGAAAATCCAACCGCTGGATACCCCTCAATCCGGTCTCATCCAGCTCTATCAGATTGACACCCTGCTTGTAGAACTTCTCGGAAAAAGACATCGGCAACGGACTTCCCGAATAACGGACGTTTTCCCGTCCACCCACTCGTTGCGGCTTGTGCAAATGCCCCAATGCCACGTAGGCCAAGTTGGAACCGAAAGCTTCAGCTGCCACGCATTCCAATCCACCCACCACAATTCGTTCCGAGCGGTCGTTATCAGACAATTCCGAGCCAAACACATGCAAGTGTCCCATTGCTACAACAGGCAGGTTGTCCCGATTGATTTCTTTCAAATAGTCAGTCAACGCTCCATACATCGCCACCACGCCCGTTCCATATTGGCTGCTTTCGGGATAATCGCCTTGCCGAAGATAAGGCACCGCCAAGCACCAAGCTTTTGCCTGCCCCTTCTCCTGAAGCGGAACAACCAGATGCCTAAAATTTATTTCGCCTTCCACCGTCCGGTGAATCACCCCGCGCACCTCCACCCGCATCGCCGTCAGCAGGTCATGCGGAGCTTCCAGACGGGCTGCCGAATCGTGATTGCCGGCAGTCACCACCACCTGGAGGTTGGGGTTTTCAGTGGTCACATCGTGCAGAAAAGCGTAAAACATCCGTTGCGATTCGGCAGAAGGATTGGGGCTGTCAAACACATCTCCGGCAATCAGCAACACATCTGCCTCCTGTTCGGAAAGCTGCATTTTCAGCCAATGGAGAAAATGTTGGTGTTCCTCCCTGCGTTCGTATCCGTAAAAGTTCTGCCCGATATGCCAGTCGGCTGTATGGAATATTTTCATTCGATGATCTGTTTTTCAAAAGAGAGGTCTAAGGTAGGAAATTTGAGTGGAAAAATGGAGGGATGGGGAGAGAAGATTTCAGCTCCGCTGGGATTGTCGCTACCAGCATTGCTCCAGGTTAGATCTTAATCAATTTGAATAAGTCGAGCGAAAAAAACATCATACAGGTCGCTGTTTTCAGCGTTCAATATTTTTTGAAACTCTGTCAACTGTTGTTTGGCAAACCCCTTTTCTGAAAGTTCTTCCAATAGCTTCTTTCTTGTGTCGGGTTTGCTCCAAATCATTCTTAGTTCATCTTCGCTTTTAAAAAGTTCGGGCAATGTTCCGAAAAGCGAGCGCAAAAATTCTTCTGCTGAGATCGGTCTTCCGTCCGGACTCCAAAATGAGGTGCTAACCATGTGTTATATCCTTCAGTTCCTTCCTGCATATCAATGCGGTAAATCTGTAAGCCGTTGGTGCTGTATGTAAACCGAACCTGCAATTTTCCTGCATAGTCTTTGGCTTGCCCAACACCTTCTGTATAATATTTATCTCTTGCTTTGGCTTCAATTACTGCAAGGTTTCTGTTTTTGTATTGCAATACATAATCTGCCTTGTCGGGCTTGCTACGCTAACCATGTCCGATTAAACGACCTTTGTTGATGGGAAACTCCATGCGAATGCGACTGCCTTCCACAACACTCCAACCTGCTGCTTTTAACGCTGGGTCGATTAATTCTACTCTTGTTTCGGGTTCGTTCATATTATTTTTTTATTAAGCATAACTTTGTTTTTCTTACAAGTGATACTTTAAAATAGTACATTGAAAATTAATAGATTAGTGAATATCTCCCAAGTTTTATTAAGCAGGCTATTAAAGCAAATGCTCTTTTTCTTACAGACTTTGCTTTAATTGGTATTTCATACCTCGTGTACCGCCTGAACTTTCTAAAACTTTCTTTTCAACCATACTTTTCAACATTCTCTTTATTTTGAACTGATTGATTTCCAATCCTATACGACTATGTATTTCACTAAAACCACTATTCGGATATGCTTTTAAATCTTTATAAATCAGTTCTTCCAACCGATAATCTTCAATATTTTTCAAATTAGTTTTGCCTTTAAAGTTTATTTTACGGACGAACTCGGGGTTAACCGCGTATTGAGTGCCCTTGCCTTTCCCTGTTTTGACAATTAATTCTAATTCAACCAATCTGCCCAACCAGTTTCTAAGTCCGGCTTCTTCATTCTGATTGAGAATACTGGAAATTTCGATAGCGGTATAAGATTGTTGTTGAGCCAATAATCCCAAAGAAATAACTTCCTTCTGCTTCAATGTAAATTCAGAACTGGCTTTATCCATTAAGCGAACTACTTCTTTACTGACAAATTGTTTTTTGACAATAACCGTAACTCTTTCATCTGTTTCATTTACAATTGGTAATGGCTTTCCACTACCCAATAAGAGAGCGTAAACCAAATCGTATCCGCTACCTTCTCTTTCCATTAAGCCAAGATCGTAAAATACTTTTGATATATGCTCGTTCCTTCTGATTGATTGATTCAGAATATTTTTTGGGGTTACACCATAAGGTAGTCTTCCCGGGCTATGAATTTCCAACCGGTCAGGATAGATATTAATAAAAATATCCCCCCTTGTGGTGTATGTGCGGTGAACTAAAGCGTTTACCACTAACTCCCGAACCACTTCAATAGGAAAGAATGGAATGTTTTTTCTGAACATACCTTCTGAAATCTCAATACTTTCCTGCCAATCAGGAACATCGTTCAGCACTCTCTCTAATAGTTCCTTAGGATTCGAAAAATAATCATCGAGTAGTAACTTCCATATTTTTTCATCTTTGTCGTCGTAGCGAATTATTTGTATAGCAGGTGGATACAATAAAGTAGCTCGGTCGTTTCTTTTGCCTAACCATAAAATACCCAAGTTGGTGAGATAGCCACTTTTCTGAAAGAAATAAAAGTCTAGAATTTCGTCATCGCTCATCTCTTTAATAAATGAGCTGACTCTTTTTGAATTTCTAACGTCAACCAGAAAGGTTCTACGTTTTTGTTCATCAAATTGAGTCGCAGGAACTTTTTTTGAGATTTGCTCTTCCCAAACAAATGCGTTTTTATCTGCAGCTAAACGAGCCATTTCATCAGGGGGAATTGGTTTGCACTCATCATGAACACGTATATAGTACTTTCCATCAGTGGTGCAGGCAATGGTTTGAGCGTTGCGAAAAATCTGAATTTTTAAGAACTCGGCTTTATTTTGGGCTATTTCAATGGTAATGGCTACCGCAATATTTACTGTGCGGTTAGCTATATTTTTCTGTATCAGGTCGGGCAAGTTCCGGTCACTTATTTTCTGATTTGCAGGTGGCTGGTTGTCTTTATCCTCAATTCCTATTAAGATAGAACCTCCTTGAGCATTGGCAAAACTCACACAGTCTTTTGCCAATTCGTCCCAGTCGGTGCTTCTACCTTTCAGGAACTTCAGCGATTTCTTATCCGTGTTTTTATTTTCTTCCATTATTCTGCTTCAATTAATTCATTTTTGATAGGAAACTCCATGCGAATGCGACTGCCTTCCACAACACTCCAACCTGCTGCTTTTAACGCTGGGTCGATTAATTCTACTCTTGTTTCGGGTTCGTTCATATTAGTCGTTATATTTTAAGCATTTCCCTTTTTGTTGCCCTGAAAGGACGAAATACCTATTCCCAAACATACTTCTCATCATATTCCACCTGATATTTCTTTAAAAATGCACGGTATTCATCTTGAAATGTTTTCTTACTATGGTGTTCGTGCTGATTTTCTATGTATGCGATAACGGTATCTACTTCGGAAGGATTCACCGAAAATGCACCATATCCATCCTGCCAATAGAAATTTCTCAACGATTCGTCTTTTGTTTTATACCACTTCGACGAATGCGATTTAATTTCTTCTACCAGTTTCATCAGGCTTATCTTTTTCGACAACATACAGAGGATATGAATATGGTCGGTATAACCACCAATCTTGATAGGTGGGCATTCTAAGTTTTTACAAACACCCCCCAAATAATGATGCAACTCACTTTCGTAGGGTGGGTATATCATCGGTGTGCGGTATTTTGTACTGAACACGATGTGGATATAGTTTTTCACTAAAGACTGTCCCATTATGTATGGTTATTACACCCCTTCGGGGCTGGTTATGTATAGTGTTGTTCTATCCGATGGGCTTCACCCATCATTCATATATGCTGCCCCTTCGGGGCTTGGTAAACCCGAAGCCCTGAAAGGGCGTTATCTGCTAATATAGGGCATCGACCTATGAAGTGCTCAATGTACCAATTCGTAATTTGTACTTCGCCCTCCAGCATTCTCTTTTTGCAATACTTTTTTATGTATTAAATCGTTAATGTCTCTAATTGCCGTATCTTTTGAGCATTTTGCAATTTTCGCCCATTTCATTGAAGTCAATTTTCCTTCAAATCCATCCAGCAGCTTGTTCAAGACCTTTTTTTGCCTTTCGTTCATGATTGTTTTTGAATGCTTACTCCAAAAATCAGCTTTATATAAAACACGGTTTAAAATTCCGTTTGTTGATTTTAAGGCATTTATCAAGCAACCTAAAAACCATTCTATCCATTCGGTTATGTCAAGGTCGCCCTTTTGTGTGCTTTCAAGTTTTTCATAATATTGCTTTCTTTCTATTCTAATTTGAGCTGACATACTATAAAATCGTTGTGTGCTTTTATCTGACCGTGCTAACAACATGTCAGTTAATGCTCTTGTTATTCGACCGTTGCCATCCTGAAAAGGGTGAATAGTAACAAACCAGAGATGCGCTACCGCTGCCTTAATAACTAAATCTAGTTTTTCTTCTCCGTTAAACCATTCAAGAAAACGAATCATTTCTTTTTCAATTAAATTGGCATCTGGAGCCTGAAAATGGACTTTTTCTCGTCCTGTGGCACCTGAAACAACTTGCATTGTTCCGGCAGTATCTTTTCGCCAATCAGCTACTGAAATTTTGAATATCCCACTTCTACCCATGGGGAACAATGCAGCATGCCAGTCAAAGAGTCTTTCTGCCGTTAAAGGTTTAAAACAGTTTTGTGTGGCATCAATCATCATCTGAACCATTCCCTCAACATTTCTGTCTGATGCAATTGAACCTGCGAATTCTAACCCTAAAATTCTTGCAATTGATGACCTTACCTGTTCTGGGTTCAAAAGTTCTCCTTCAATTTCTGCTGATTTGAGAACATCTAATGTTAATGTTTCGAGTAAAGCTTCATCTCTCAAGTCGAAGCCTAATGATTCCATTTTACCAATTAAACGACCTTGAAGATTTCTTGCCTCGCTCAGTAGGCCAATAAATTCGTCACTTTTCCAAGTAAAGTTTGGCCAATTCTCTTTTTCATGTATGTAATTACTCATTCGTCGCAAATTTTGCAACAAACATACACATTATTCTCCGCATATAGTATTTCTCGTTGTATTATTTGCAACGATTAAGTGCTTTATTCGTTGCAAATCTTATTTTTTATGCTTGCAGGTAATGACCAAGACTCTGGACATCCTGCGGTTTGCGGGAGCGTTCGCTGTCGTGGAACGACAAGTGAATTGAAAATCAGCGAAGCTAATGCGGGAGCAAAACTACCGGAATGCACGTCAGCCAGCCAATGAACATAGGCGTGTGTTATGGCTTCGTTATTTTTTTCAGTTTTTCAGTTCAAAAGTATGTCTTAACCGCAAATTCAAACTGGTTGATAAATATCTCTTTAAATCTCGATATGTTGTTTTGCTCGTAAAAGAGTAACATTGCTTTCTTGTAATCTACAGAGTCAACTGTTCTGAATGAAATCGGACAATGTTTATAATTCATTAGAATTGCATTACTTACTATTCTTGCTGTTCTTTTGTTTCCGTCCATAAATGGTTGAATGTATGAAATCAACACTAAAATCAACAGTGCCTTTTCAAATATATTTTCTTTCTTGTCCACTAGTTCACAAGCAGATTCCAATGCTTCTCGAATTTGAAATTCATTATCTAATGGGCGATAATTCGTTCCTGAAATACCAACTCGACGTCTTCTCAAATGCTTGTCAACAGCTAGATCTTTTATAAGTAAACTGTGTATGTCTTCAATTTTCATAATCGATAATGGGATTAAATAATCCTGATTTTCAACAAGGAAATCTAGTGCATCTTTGTGATTCAGAAGCATAATTGCTTCTTCTTTCGTCTTTCCAGCGGCAGTTTCTTTATCTTTAAGTAGTCTTTCTGTCTCAAGTAAAGAATAAGTATTTCCTTCAATTTGAGACGATTTCCAGCTTAAATCAATAGCGAGTCGTTCCAGTTCTTTTTTATATTCGAAATCTGACAGTTGTGAAATATTCTCTGTGTATTTTGCTTGTAGGTCAGCTAGTTTTGCAAGCTCAGTTTTATTCAGAATCTCAGTCCTGTCTAATAATTCAAAAATTTCTAAGTTGAATTCTTCTTTAATCTGCCTTTGGTCAATTTCCTTTTCGTAATAGCTGTCTAAGTCAATCGAATATAACAATTCATAGGAAGGTGAAATAAAGTATTTTGTTCCTTTTCCTTTTCCTTCTGAGATTATGTATTTCTCTGTCAGTAGTTGAGTTAGAACTCGTTTAACTGTCGCAAAGCTAATCGAAGTAGCAAATTCTTTGTGAATCTCGCCCGAGGAGCAGTTTGCGTGGTTCTGAATGAAATTTAAAATTTCTAGTTGTTTCGTTTCTGCCATAATTTTATGTTTTAGCTCACAAATATATGAAATACGGCTCAATTCTCACAGCTTTCGAGCTTTATTTTTTTTTATAATGAGCCATAACGACCGAGGCTATGGGCACGGGCGGTTTGCGGGAGCGTTCG
>DBTT01000021.1:78423-79247 GCA_002307185.1 Bacteroidales bacterium UBA1309 | reverse complement strand
TGAACATAGGCGTGTGTTAGCGGTTCGGGCTTTCAATTTATACATTCTGCTGTCCATACAATTTCTTTTTCAATTTTCGGATTCCAGTCTTTTAAAAGTTGTCCAAATTTGTTCAAGGAAGCAGGATATGTCTTGATATAAAATTCACTTTTATTTGTATATGGTTCCTTTGAGTTATTGTCAACTTTGACATGAATTGCTGAATAACCATTTGTCTCGTAGCAGAACACCTTCATTAAAATGTAATAAGCCCATTTGTCTCCAATTTCACCAAGTTCGTATTTTACTTCGTCATGAATGTTCTTAGGAAAATCAAGTAGTCCATTTGCGAAACTTTCAAACTCATTTATATAGCCATAAAAGTCAATAGTTGTCAAGTTTATGCCATTAGTCAACGTAATTTGGAATTGTGTTTCTTCGTCCTCAATTTCAAGTATCTCAATTTTAATTTCTTGTCTCAATTTCATTTATCTATTAGGTCAATAAATTCAATACCACCAATTCGTCCATCTTTAAGCAGGTCAATTACAATATCACCTTTTTCATGTTGGTCTAAAACAATGCATTCCTCATGTTGCCAGTCTGAATTAGGTAGGTTTGGATTCTTAGAGTTGACAAAACTATAATATCCATTTTCTGACCAATATCCTCCTTTACAATTTTGTAAAGCAGAAACTACGTCTTGTCTTTCTGGTTCTTGTTCGCTAACTAATCTAATCAAATATTCTATGTCAATATGTTCATTCATAGTCTTGTCTTTGTTTTTTTTAGCCTGACCGCTAACGACCGAGGCTATGGACACGGGCGGTTTGCGGGAGCGTTCG
>DBTT01000021.1:77041-78143 GCA_002307185.1 Bacteroidales bacterium UBA1309 | reverse complement strand
ACAAGGTGAATGCGGGAGCAAAGCCTGCTAAATGCACGTCAGCCAGCCAATGACCCATAGGCGTGTGTTAGCGGTTTGTTGTTTTCTTTTCGTCATAATTGCGAAGTTCTTAAAGCTGTTTGCAAAGTCTTTAATTTCGTGTATCTTGGTTGTCCATATGTATATGGGCAAGGATTTCCATTTTTGTCAATGTTGTCGTTTATGACTGGTCCAATACTTTCAACATGTTTCAACGTAAATACTTTTCTCAAACCAGAATAGTTTGGTTCAGCTTGTTGAATATAAGTTGAGAATTCATTCCTCTTTAGTAAATCAACGTCATTTTCAGGGGCTTTTAATATCTCAAATATGTGTCTAATCTGATTGTTGTTGTAAAATGCAAGATATTTTGCGGCTTTAAATGAACGTTTGTTCTGACAGATATAGTAATTGTAGTTTATTGCTATTCCTTCAGCCCAAGAACCAGCAACAACAATGACATTGTCGTTATTTAAATCCCAAGAGTAACCAAGAAGATTGAGGTTGTCCAAGAGTGTATTGAAATGTCCAACTAAGAATTCTAATAATTGTTTGTTGTCTGATTGGGTTGTTTGTAAGTAGTCGTTAAACGTATTTATTATTGTCAACCAGTTTGCCCAGGAAGTTTGTTCAAGAAGTGCTGGTTTATTTGTGTCAGGAGTCAAGTAAAGTAGGAAATCATTATTGTTGATAATTTGTTTTTTATGTCCAGTAAGCTGTGTCGCATTAACTGAGTTTTGTTTTATTTTGCTCTCAACAAATAGTTTAAAAGAAAAATTACTTTCAAGAAGTCCGTCAGGAACACTTCCTTCTCCTTTTACTTGTGACTGAATATTAATTTCACTACTTGGTAATTGAATGTTTAGTTGAGTTGTCAAGAACCGAATAAAATCTTCACCACCAACTTTGCAAATTTGTAAGAATGCTGCTGTAACTCTATTTTCGGCTTGTTTGTATTCACCAAATATCGAAATGTCTTCTATTTTCATCGTTTCTATTTTTTAGGTGGTTGTGTCTTTTTTATTTTTTTAACATGACACATAACGACCGAGGCTATGGGCATTGGCGGTTTGCGGGAGCGTTC
>DBTT01000021.1:74656-76758 GCA_002307185.1 Bacteroidales bacterium UBA1309 | reverse complement strand
AAGGTGAATGCGGGAGCAAAACCTGCTGAATGCACGTCAGCCAGCCTGTGAACATAGGCGTGTGTTATGGGGTCGTTTTTTTGTCATTTAGTTACTATTTTCGCTGTTTCAGGTGCTATTCCAATTGTCGCAATAGAACCGCTATTAAATTTCAGGAAGTCAGTCTCAATACCGTCACTGAAAATTACGCCATTTGTCGGCATTAATGATTCAATTGTCAAAACGTTTTGGTTCTTTATTACTCCCGCTGTTATTCCTGTTTGCGTCCTCATACTTTGAAAAGGTTCTCTAACCGCAAAAAGCAATTCATTGTCTTTTAATTTTGGTCTTTTCAGTTTTAAATCTTTCTCAAACAGACTTGTCACGCCATAAGCCATGTTGAAAATAGAACTTAACCAACCAGTCGAACCTGCTGGAGTTGAAACGATAAGTCCGCTTGACGATTGTTCTTCATGGTTGTTGTTATATGATATTTTGTATCTTGCAGAAACATGTGAAGAAGCTCCTATAAACAAGTCATTAAAAGCTAAGATCCTTTGTCCGTCATTTAGTTTCGCTTCGGCAAATCGCATCGTTTTCGATTGGTAATTGTTCGAAATCACACTTTCGACACCACCAATAAAGTTAGAAGTGTCAAATGGCAATAGAACTCCGTCATACCTTTGTTTGTCAGGGTTTACAGCCACCATTGGAATTCCTTTTGAGTATTTTGCGGTGTTAGCGACTAATCCATCTTGTCCAATAACAACGATTAAATTGTTCTCAGAAAAAATGAATGAAGGCATAAAAGTCCTTTCAAGAGTTTTGTGCTTAATTACTTCTGAAAGCTGAGTTTGAAGCGAGTTTAAAGAATCTTGAAAAGTTTCGTGTTCTTCTACATAATCTTCAAAATTTCCACCAAGTCTTTCAATGTAAAATTTGGCTTGTGCCTTTGTATTGAAACGTTCAATTAAAGACTCAAGCCTTGTTTTGTTTTTTACAATGATTGCATATTCTACACTCATTTTTTACTGTCTTTCTTGTCGCTTAAAATTGAATCCAATAATTCTGGGCTAATATTCAGATTGCCGATTTTACCTGCATTTTCCGCAAGTTCTCTAAACGCCAAAGAGATATTGAATTTTGGGTCAGGATTGTTATTTAAGGCAGTCAATGTCTTCCAGTCAATGTCCTTGTATGGTTTTAGCGTGGTTTCAATAACGTAACCTTGTGTTTCAGCTTCTTTCTTGTCGTTAGCTGTCTTTTGTTCAATAAGTTGTTTCCTCTGATTTTCAACTGCAATGTCGGCTTCCAATTTCATTTCACGGAGTTTGCGGTCGTTCTCTGCTTTTTGAACATTTGATTCCATTTTTTTTTCGGCAATTTGCTTTTGCTTTTCTTCAACTGCAATTTCAGTATTCAATTCAGTTTCTTTGATTTTTCTTTCTTGTTCTACTGCAAAGTTTCTGCGTTCATAAATTGCCTGGTCAGCTTCTTGTTGTAATTTCTCTCTCGTTTCTGTTTCCAACGCTCTTGCCATTTCAGGCGTAGCCTGAATAGCTAAGATATTTGCGCCTAAAATCTCAATTCCTAACATTCCGATTGCCTGTGAAGCTTTAAGTCCTTCCAAAATCTTTTCTTCTATGGCTTTTGCGGAACGAATAGCATCTTTTAGTTTGATACTATGAATGTAAGACGAAGTCGTTGTTTGAGCTTCATTTACAATTCTTTGGTTGAGTTTCTCAATGTCATTTTTCTTGTATTGTCCGTTGTCGTTTACTGTGAAGTCAAGAACATCAGCAAGTGTTTTTGGATTACTGATTTTATAGCTAATTTGTCCCTGAATTGCGACTGTTTGATAGTCGTAAGTTGACTCGTTAAAGATAAACGGCAAGTCGTTACTTCCCATTGGTATTGCTGCAATTGAGCTACTTGGGGCAAAATAGAAGAATGAAAGTCCACGTCCTTCTCTTTTTATGTTTCCATTCGTGAAATGAAGAACATAAGTCATTGAATCAAATTTAATGTGTTGTATTCCGAACATATTTTTAAGTTTTAAATTAGTTTTCTGTATGTCTGTCTTTTTTTTCTAAAATGCCCCATAACGACCGAGGCTATGGGCA
>DBTT01000021.1:73464-74309 GCA_002307185.1 Bacteroidales bacterium UBA1309 | reverse complement strand
GCGTGTGTTAGGCGGTCGTTATTTTGAATTTATTTTTGAGATAATTTCGTTTAAAACCATTGGATGAAATTCCTCATAAACTGTATTTGAACGAACATTGTTCTTTTCTTGTGGTCTTTTTATAACAAACTTATTTGTGTAAAGCCATTTGACGTTTCGGCCTGTACTTACAAGACCTGTATTCCTCAAAATAACATTATCTTTAATTATTCCGATTCCTTTTACTGTAATATCATTTCCTCCAAAAGCTGCTTTAATATATACAATATCACCAACTTTTAGACTTTGAAAATACTCTCGTAATTCAGGGGCATCATTGTCATCCCAACCAACTCCAACAACTTCATTAGTTATAAAATCAGAACTAACATCTCTGTCATAATATGCCCCAACTCCAAATACTGCCATAATTTATTTCTTTAGATTGTTTATTTGTTGTTTGATTCGAGCTGCAATAACATTGTTCCGTGTTTTCTTTTCATCAATGTCATTAATCTTGTCTCTCAAAGCATCAATTTCCTTGGCTTTGGATTTAATTCGATTGTCAAACGATTCTGCTTCTCTTTGCATATCAGCTTTCTTTCGGACTTTGAGAATTTTATTCTCAGTTTTTGCAATGTCATTTCGAATTGACGTGATCTTTTTTGATTTAGATTCTTTTAGTGATTTTTTTACATCGCTTAATCTATCACGCATCTTTCTTAGCTGGACTTTTTCAAAATCTAACTGTTTATTTGTTAATGATATTTTCGAGATCACTTCTTGAGCTTCTTCGATAGATAATTCTTCAATCTTTTTTGACATGGTTTATTTTTTTTATAATGCCGCCTAACGACCGAGGCTAT
>DBTT01000021.1:72138-73139 GCA_002307185.1 Bacteroidales bacterium UBA1309 | reverse complement strand
AATGCACGTCAGCCAGCCAATGGACATAGGCGTGTGTTATGGGCTAGCAGCTTGTTGTGTATAGTTTTCATATCAATTCTTCACTATATAAAATCTGGTGTTCAACTATAAAAAAAACAATGTCATACGTTATTCCATTGATAACTTTATGAAATCGCCACATATTACCGTCCTTTGTCCAATCTTTTGATTTCTCAATATTTTCAGTTAGTTTAACACAGTCCTTTTCGCTTATTGAAATTTTGTAAGATAGTCCATAATCTGGACCCGATTCTTCGAATCTGTCTTCAATAACTTTTATAGAATCAGATAACTCAACTCCTGTAATCTTTTCAAATCTATCTTTACTTGGAGTCCTATAATTACAGGAGTTAAGCAATATCGTAATAATGAGAACCAAATATATTTTCATCCTTTTCTAATTAATTCTATTATTAAATATACTAAACACCCAATAGAAGTTGTCAAAGCAATGAGAGATAAATTTGTTTGTTTTCTGATTTTCTCACCATATTTTTCACGATCATGAGCTGACCAGTCTAATTGTCGAGAAGCAAACCGGTGAATTTCCATTTGTCTTATGTCAATATAAACCATAAATATTAAGTTTAAAATTGGAAATATCGCAGTCCACAGTTTCAATATTGGCAATTTGTCTGGAAACGTACCCAAAACCAAATAAACTCCAATCAATATGTTGTTAAAATTGAAAACCTTGTCGTGGATTCTGTCAAAAGTATTTTGTATTTGATTAAGAGCGTTTTCAACTCTATTTTCAGCTTTTGAAAAGAGTTTATCTGTCTCTGAAAAAAGTTCTTTTGTCTCAAAATGAGACGATAATGATTTCATTGACTGATTTATTTCTTCCAATATTTCAATTTCACGTTTATCCATTTGTTATATATTTACATTAAATTATTTGATATTTTGTTGTCAAATAACCGAAAAGTAAAGTCGTTTTATTTTTTTTTTGCTGTTGCCCATAACGACCGAGGCTATGG
>DBTT01000021.1:0-71863 GCA_002307185.1 Bacteroidales bacterium UBA1309 | reverse complement strand
GTTTGCGGGAGCGTTCGCTGTCGTACTCTTTTCTCCCTTACATTCCTTCATCTCCAGCCGTAAAATTAACAAACTTTTCTTATTTTGCAGCTTCTGTTTTACTTTTTTTTACAGCTGTTGTTTGGAGGTCCGCTATGCGTGCAGCCGATACATATTTCCCCGCCCCCAAAAAATAACTCTTCCAGCAAAAAAAAGTAATCTCTTCCCTTGCATATCCCGCACAAAAACATAACTTTATCGCCGATAAAACATAATACTTAACATTAAAAAAACGACACAATTATGGTTTCAACTTCAGAAACAGGTCATGCCAAAAACATCGACAATTTCAGAATCCTTATTTCGTCCGTAACCCAGTTGGGTGCCGCCTACAATCCTGCGCAAGCCTCTATCCAGATCCCCGCACTCAATGCACTGTTGGCTTCAGCCGTAGCCTCCTCCGAAGAGCTGGCTGGAGCACGCCGCCAATTCGACGAGGCCACCAACAACCGGGCTACCCTTTTCGAATCGATGAACAGCAAAGCCAGCCGCATTCTATCCGTCATGGAGCTTTCGGGTCTCGATGACAAAATTTGCGCTGATGCAAAGGCGTTGGTGAAAAAGATCCAGGGAATACGTGCATCACCCAAGCCCATTGCCGATGCTGCCAACCCTCCGGAAACGGCCAAGGCCACGATCTCCACCTCGCAGCAAAGCTACGCCAACCGCTTGGCAAACTTTGCCTTGCTTGTGGGCTTGGCCGAGGCGCAACCCGCTTATTCTTCCAATGAACCTGAAATGCAGGTTGCGGGGCTCAACGCTTACTATTCCGAACTCAACCTGGCTCACAATCGTGTCATCGATGCCGACAGCCAGGTCGAGGCTTCGCTTACCCGGCGCGACAGCATTCTGTATGCTGAAACTACGGGGCTCGTGGACATTGCCTTGCTGGTAAAGAAATATGTAAGGGTGCTAAACTTAACTCAAAATCAAGTCGCCAAAACCATCCTTTCGCTCGAATTCCGAAGAAAATAAGCTGCCTCCAAAACAATCAGGGCGAAGATTTTGCCACCTTCGCCCTATTCCAAACCAACCTCGTCATCTGGAAATCTACTTGTTTACACCGTGTTTACTTGAACTCGCATCGTGACTGCTTGGATTCGCACCGTATCTGCTTGACCTCCCGCTGTGTCTTCTTGGACTCGCACCGTGTCTGCTTGACCTCCCGCTGTGTTTGCTTGGACTCGCGCCGTGTTTGCTTGAATTCACGCCGTGACTGCTTGGACTCCTGCAGTGTTTGCTTGAACTCGTACCGTGACTGCCTGAATTCCCGCTGTGCCTGCTTGAACTCCTATCGCTCCCACATCCGTCTAAATGATATTGTTTCTTTCCGAACCGCTCCCTCTATTCACTTTGCTTCGTAGCAAACATGTTCTTCTTCCATCCACTCGATAAGCTTCTTGTAGATCGGGTTGCGTTTCAGTATTTCTTTGTTGCCGATTAGGAACAGCTGCTTCCTGGCACGGGTTAGCGCCACATTTAGCTTCCGGTCAACCGTCTTTTCACTATTCATGTTGCAGAAGAATTGCAACTGGCTCGGTTTGTTCATGCAAAACGAAAGGATAATCACATTCCGCTGGCTGCCTTGAAAACGCTCCACGGTATCCACCATGATCTCGTTCAGAACGGGAATGCCAAGCATCTCCAGCTTGTGCCTTATCATGGCAATCTGGTTGCGGTAGGGAGCAATGACTCCCAGCGATTTTTGGGGTTCGAAAGCAATCTGGCTCGCCTGATATACTTCCACCAAGGCTTTGGCAAGAAACGCCACCAGTTCGGCTTCCTGTTCGTTCACCTTGCCGGAAGAAGACAAATCGTACTCCTTGGGCGAAGAGATAAAAGCCGCCCGGTGGGAAACAATAAGTTGTTGGAAACGATTGCTGGCATCACGAATAGTAAGCGTATGTTTTTCAAGCTGCCAGTCGTTGGCTGGGCACAACATGTTTTCGTAAAAATGGGTGTTCACAAATCCCGACAAGGATTCGTGCATCCGCCCCTGGTAGGTAAGCGTGTCGTAAGCACTTGTCCAACCACGCGTTTGGCAAAGACGGAAAAGCCGTTCAAAAAACGAATCGCGGCAATTCAAAAGGCCGATTTCATTCAGGTTGGGATTCGTCACCCTTGACTTCGATTCTTCCTGCAAAGTGATCGTCGATAGTTGCTTGTGGTCGCCAATCAGGATAAACTTGTCGAATAACGGAAGAAGCCCGATGATCTGCGGTTCGAGAATTTGGGAAGCTTCGTCGATGATGCCCACTTGAAATTTCTTCATCGAAAAAATCTCCTGCCGTCCCAAGATGGCGGCCAACGTGCCCACATAGATCCGTTTCGATTGGAGTATCTGGAGTAATTCGTTGCGGGAAGTGGCTTTCCCCGAAATATTTTGCAGCAGGCGGTCCCGGTAGGCTGCTCCGCAAGACAATTCCGAGCCAATACGGATGTATTCCTCGGGGCTTCCAACAGCAGCTTCGATGGCTTCGCAAAGTTCGTCCACAGCCCGGTTGGTATAGGCCAGGATCAGGATGTTCGTGTCTGGTTTGGAAAAATATTTTTCAATCAGCCTGCGGGCATATATCGAGGTTTTCCCTGTGCCGGGAGGACCTACAATCAGAAAGTAATCGCTTGCTGCTATGGCTTTTTCGATCACTTGTTCCTGCTTTTCGTCTTTGGAAAATGCTTCCTGTCCGATGCCCTGAAAGCTTGACTTTGGAGGGCGAATGCCCAGCAGCAAGTCTCTCTTCTCGGGTGGCGAAGTGAGGAAGGCAAACAGGTTGCGGAACATCTGGTTGTAGCTGTGATCCATCACGTCATGCTCAATGGCCCAATTCTGATGAATGCGGAAGTATTCTTCGTTTCGCTGTTTGTAGCGGAACTTCACCACCACTTCTTTCGAGTCGATTTGAGCAATTGTTCCC
Organism: Bacteroidales bacterium UBA1309; assembly: GCA_002307185.1. Taxonomy (GTDB): domain Bacteria; phylum Bacteroidota; class Bacteroidia; order Bacteroidales; family Dysgonomonadaceae; genus UBA1309. The sequence goes on along the minus strand of DBTT01000021.1, from coordinate 68,909 downwards.
TTCAGGATTTGTTTGTTCAAGACGGAATCTTCGTCCGAGTCGTGGGGATAAACCACGCAAATATCTCCTTCCCTGAAATTAACAAACGGTTGCGCTTGGTGTTTCGTGAAATAAATCACCATTCCCCGCTCATATTCCTGAATGTCACGAATCGAGAGTTCGCTTATTAATTCATAATTCGTTTGCCGTTGCCTGAATTCGCTTTTCCACAGGTCGGAAATGCCGGGTTTGGTGTCGGGACCCAAGTCTCCAGCTTTCAGGATATACAATTCCCGGGAAATAAAGCTTACGAATCGCACAAAATAGTCCATTTCCAGCGGAGAGGCATGGCTGAAAATCTTGTGGTAATCCGACAATTGTTCTTCCACAAACTTCGGGGCGCGAGGATAATTGCCTATGTCGAGCCAATCTTTCAAGTAGGACAGCACGCCGTTTTCCTCTTCCATAAACAGATCATGCTCCATCGCCACGATGCGGTTGCGAAGCTCCAAAATATGCTTTTCCATCTTACGGGAAGGAGCTGCCATACGCATATTGGTGCCGGGAATGTCGGCTGCGGAATAGAGGATGGCGGGAAAAATCTGCCGGTTGTCGCAGGCAAAAGCCGTTTCGATAATCATCCGGTAGATGACGGTCTGCACTTCGTGATTCGTTGAAATGCGGGCGTGGTCGGAAGTGGGATAAGGTAATCCTCCCGATTTGAGTTCAATAATGTGGTGCAATCCATGTTCGTTTTCAGCGGGCTGAAGCAAGTCGAGCCTGCCTTGAAAACCATATTTCTCGCAAAAAAACGAAGGCTCCAGCGTGCATTGCTTGATGCCAATCCCTGCCTTTTTGAAATCCTCAGTCACCACCCGGCGGATATGTTCGAAATGGCTTTCGGCTTTGACCATAAATGCCATAAAATCTTCCCGATGCAGAATGGCCTCGCAGCCCGTGAATTCGAAAGGCATGTGCTTGAAGGCTTTCAGAAAGGTATCCCGGAAAGATAATTGTTGGGGATTTTCGGCATAAATCAGCTCGTCCAAAAAGAAATTGGCCAAGTTCCCCAACAAAATGTAATGCGTGAGAGAACTTTGTTCAAATTTCCGTTTGAAATAGTGCAGGTGGTTGGCACCGTAGTTTGGAAAGCATTCCGCCAGGGCCGACACATCCAAAAGGTAATCAGGTTCCAGCACCAAACATTGAGGAACTATCCAGCCGTTTGCTTCGTCTTTTTTCGAATCTATCAGGTTGAGTTGCGCACCCTCCCAAAACAATTCGGCAGAAGGGGTGAAAACGTCGTTCACTCCCGGCACATCGTAACGAACAAGCAGCTCGCCCCATGCCTCCAGATCGGGAATGCAGGTCAAGAGCTTGTTCCCAATGTCGTTCCTGATGATTTGCACCCGCAACAGTTTGGGTAGCGCTTCGGCATTCGTCTGTTGAATATCGATTTCGGATTCGTTGTCTTCCTTCCTGTTTAGGTAAATGACTGCGAAAAATTCCTTCAGCGAATGCGCTGCGGCTTCCCAATCTTTTTGATAAAGGATATTTTTATCGTCCTTCTGGAGGAAACGTCCCTTGATGCGCAAGCGGTGGAGCTGCCGCTCCAATTTCTGGCTCAGCTCGTGCTTCTGGCAGAGAAATACCAAACGCGAAAAACAAGAAGGGAATTGCAACGGTTCGTCCTGTGTGAACTCGTAGCAACTCCTTTCCAAAATGTATTTTAAGGCAATGTATTTTTCCCGAACAGGCAGAACCAATTCTGACAGTTCTCCTATTTCGGAAATTTTTTCTTTGTATGAATCAATAGAATCAGTTTGTGACATTCACATCCAAGTCGTTATAAAATTCTATCTGGACTTTAGTTCCAGACACTGTGTATCCATTCTTATCGTAGAGGAATCCACTTACGATGACATCGTGTTTTCCTGAAAATTTCATTTGATCAAATGCATTGTACATAAAATTATAGAAATACTGATCCTTACTGGAGTCTATTAACACGAAGTATTCATTATCTTCGTAGATAGGAATGTCGTTGAAATCGTATTTTCCAACTCCGGCAATATCTATGCGCAGTCCGTGAATAACATCTCCACGATAAAAATCTCCTGTAATCTTTACAACAGAGCGCACCATATAGAAATCATTGATAGAATTGGCATAATCGTTTATGCTAATATCAGCAGGGTAATAAACGCTTCCAGCTTCAAAATAACCAGAAGACGAGGTTTGCGGTCTAAAAGTATAATCCAACGTTCCTGTTGTCCAGCTATCTTCAGTACAGGAAGACAGAAACAAGCTCAAAGAAGCTATCAGAATAAGGGGGAATATTCTTTTCATAAAATTGGGGGGATAAATGAGTTAATAATGTATCGTGTAAAATTTAGAAGGTTATTTTTTTAATGTTTATCCTTATCTAAAACAATAGACGTTTAGAACAAGAGATTTGTTACTCCGATTAACTTAATCTAACAATTGCAACGCTTTTTGCATGTCCTCGGGAGTATCTATCCCAATTGTTTCCACCTGCGTGAATCCTATTTTGATCCTGTATCCGTTTTCAATCCAGCGAAGCTGCTCCAACGATTCTGCCTTTTCGAGTGTGGACTGCGGAAGCTGTGTTATTTCGGACAGCACATCGCTGCGGTAGGCATACATCCCGATGTGTTTGTAGAAAGTTTGGTTGTCGAGCCACTCGGTGTGTTTGAAATCACGGACATAAGGGATAACCGACCGGCTGAAGTAGATGGCCTCCTGCTGCTTATTGAAAATTACTTTGGGCGAATTGGGGTTGAACAACACCTCAAACCCGTCTTCCCTGCGGAAAGGCTTTACCAAAGTGGCGATCTGCACCGATGCCTCCGTGAAGCATTGCATCAGCGTCTGTATTTGCGATGGATGGATAAAAGGTTCATCCCCTTGCACATTGACGATAACGTCCGAACCTTTTGCAATCTTGCTGAAAGCCTCGTGGCAACGGTCAGTCCCGCTCTTGTGTTCGGCAGATGTCATCACAGCTTTGCCACCAAAAGCCTCCACAGCTTCCAAAATTCGTTCGTCGTCCGTAGCCACCCACACATCGTCGATGGCCTGTTTCACCTGTTCATACACGCGCTGGATCATCGGTTTGCCTTTCATGTCGGCCAAAGGTTTGCCTGGAAAACGGCTGGAGGCGTATCGGGCGGGAATAATAGCGGTAAATTTCATACGATTCAAGTTTGTGGACAAAAATACTTGTTTAAACGAAACAAAACAAACTTGCAGAGATATTCCGGCGAAGGCATTCTGCGTGAAATAATACGATTCCACAAAAAAGCACAGAGTTATATTGCTGGTAAAAAGAAAAAAGCCGAACAGAAGAACTAACTTCCGCCCGGCTTTATGCCTCTTTATTCGGTTAAGCCAATTATTTCTTTGCTGCTTTATATCTTTTGTTGAGCAGAGTCAAAATTTCATTGGTTATGTCGTATTTTTCTTTTGCATACAACACGTTATCCATTCCCGAATTGCTCAATACCATTTGGAAATTCGCTTTCTTGTTGTAATCTTTAATCACCACACGAACAGAATCGGCCAATTGGTTATTCAATTTTTGTTGTTCACGTCTAAATTCATCGTCCAAGCGGGAACCTGTAGCTTTCAGCTCCTTATCCATGTTTTGAAGTCTCGAATATTCTTGCTGTGCCCTTTCTTCGCTTAAAAATGCGTTTTGCTGCACTTTGCGTTGAAATTCTGCATACTCATTTTGGAATCTTGTCTGCTTTTCTTTCATGGTAGCATTCGAACTTTCAAGCTTGCGCATCAAATTTTCATTTGCTTCTTTTGCAAAATTGTAGTTTGACAAAATCGTGTCCACATTTACATACGCAAGTGGTAAAGTTGCAGTTGTGTCGGCAGCATCAAATTTAATGACTTTCCCTTTTTCTTCTTTTGGACTGCAAGAACTGAACCCTGTTACAGACAAAACCATGACAGACACCGCAAGCACTCCATTGATAATATAGGAAATTCTCTTCATTTCAATCAAATTATAGTTTACGTATTCTTTAAAATCATATTACTCACTATAATTAGTGAGAACCGGTGCAAAGGTAATTTTTATACTTAATATTCGACCATGATTTAATGCATAAAAGATGTGAAAATCTTGACTAAGCTCATTAAAATTGATAATTTAGCACTATTGGAATAAGTTCTTCGTGACAAAACCCAGTTTGGGCTGTTATTTTGGAGAACAAATATTAAAATTTAAAATATGACTATAAAAGATTTAAACCCGAAAATTGTTTGGAAATACTTTGACGAAATCACGCAAGTGCCTCGTCCTTCGAAAAAAGAAGAAAAAATAATCGCATTCCTTCTTGACTTTGCTCAAAAACATCAGCTTGAAGCCCAAAAAGACGATGCCGGTAATATTTTGATTCAGAAAGCAGCCTCCAAAGGCTACGAAAACCGGGACAAGGTGATATTGCAATCGCATGTCGATATGGTTTGTGAGAAGAATAGGGGCAAAGTCCACAACTTTGAAACCGACCCTATCGAAACCATTGTTGAGGGCGGTTGGTTGAAAGCCAATGGCACGACACTGGGTGCGGACGATGGAATTGGCGTGGCAGCTTCACTGGCAATCCTGGCATCGGACGACATCGAGCACGGCCCTATCGAAGCTCTATTCACCGTGGATGAGGAAACTGGACTCACCGGAGCTAAGGCCGTGCAAAAGAATTTTCTATCGGGAACGATCCTTTTAAATCTTGATTCGGAAGAAGAGGGAGAGCTTTATATCGGTTGTGCGGGTGGAAAGGGAACAAAGATTACCTTCCACTACAAACAAGAGCCTACACCACAGCATTACTACTGGTTTGATGTGGAAGTGAATGGATTGAACGGCGGGCATTCGGGCGGTGATATCGACAAGGGACTTGGCAACGCCAACAAAATATTGAACCGCTTCTTGTGGTCATTGGACAGGAAATACGGTTTGGCTCTTGCTGAAATATCGGGCGGAAATCTCCACAACGCTATTGCCCGCGAAGCACATGCCAAGGCCGGAGTTCCTTTCGACAAGAAGGAGTCCGTGATTGTGGAATTGAACCACTTTATCCCCGTCATCGAAGACGAACTTCGCCATGCCGACCCCAAGGTGAAGATTTCGCTTCAATCCGCCGAAGCACCTTCTCACGTCATTGATTCCATAACCACTAAAAACTTATTGAACGGCATTTATGCTTGCCCTCATGGCGTTATAGGGATGAGCTTCGATGTTCCCGGGCTGGTGGAAACTTCCACGAATCTTGCCGCGGTGAAAATGGGAGAAAACAACACGGTTGTCATCAACACCAGTCAACGCAGCTCCACCGAATCGTTGAAAGTAGATGTTGCCAACAAGATAAACGCCGTGTTTACGTTGGCCGGAGCCGAAGTAGAACATGGCGATGGTTATCCAGGATGGAAGCCCAATCCAAATTCTCCGATCCTGCAAGTGTCGGCAAAATCTTACAAGCGGTTATTTGACGTTGAACCACAAATCAAGGCTATCCATGCAGGTTTGGAATGTGGCTTATTCCTTGACAAATATCCTCATCTGGACATGGTTTCTTGTGGGCCAACAATCACTGGCGCACACTCTCCTGATGAAAAAATAGAGATCGCAACGGTGGACAAATGGTGGAAATTCCTTTTGGACATTTTGAAAAATATTCCTGAAAAGAAATAATTCGATACGAAAACCGTTTTATAGTATAACGAGTGACTGGCAGATAAAAGAGTAGGAATTGTCGCCAGTTGCTCGTTTCATTATTACAAAAGAGTATGAGCAAGATTAAAGTTGAAATTTGGTCGGACATCGCTTGTCCGTATTGTTATATAGGAAAACGTAAATTCGAGAAAGCCCTGGAGCAATTTCCTCGTGCCAAAGATGTGGAATTGATCTGGCATAGTTATGAACTAAACCCTGACCTGCCCAAAGGAATTCATTCCGAAAGCGGTAAAAGCGCGCATTACAACAGCAGGAGCAACAAAAAGATGGAGGCATTGGCTGCCGAAGTGGGATTGGAATACAACCTCGACAAGCTGGTGTATGCCAACACATCGGACGCTCTGCGCCTTGTAAAATTGGCCAAGGAGAAAGGACTGGCAACCGAAGCCGAAGAAGTTCTTTTCAAAGCTTATTTCACAGATGGCAAAAATGTAAGCGACAAGCAGGTCTTGATCGAAGCTGGAACTTCGATCGGACTTCCGAAGGATGAAATAGAAGAGGTACTGGACAGCGAACGTTTCCTGCAAGAGATCAAGGATGATATTGCTTACAGCGAAAACGAATTGAATTTGGAGTACATCCCATTTTATCAAATCGATGAAAAAATCACGATCGAAGGGTCGCTTGCCATCGAAGAATATGTGAAAGCATTGGAAGCGGCGGTGAATGGGAATGACGAATCCATAAACTTCAGCGGGCAATCCTGCTCGATCGATGGTGTTTGTAGCTGAATGACAATGTAAAATGATGAATGATAGAATCACTGAATCAGTGGGGTATCCGGTCACTCGATCACTCGTTTACTGCTATATTCTCTTGACATTTCTTTCGGGATGCTTGTTTTTTTCATGCAAAGAAGACAACGATGTGATTTCGACAGACAGTTCCTTAAAGCTGACTTTTTCGACAGATACGGTTAGTTTTGATACTGTATTCACATCCATAAAAACGTCCACCAAACGTATATTGATTCACAATAAAAACAAAAATGCAGTCAACATCGAATCCATTCAGTTGATGGGAGGAAGCGGAAGTTTTTTCCGTATGAATGTGGATGGATATTCAGGAGATCAGACGAATGTAGAGTTGAGAGGACAAGATAGCATGTATGTCTTTATTGAGTTAACCGTTGATCCCCAAAACAGCGACAATCCGATATTCATCGAAGATTCGATCCGTTTTGTCACCAACGGAAACGTCCAATATCTACACCTTGAAGCTTACGGCCAGGATGTTTATATATGGGACAAAAAGACTTTAGCTAACGACACCACCATCCTCGGCGAACGCCCGTTGCTAATCTACGATACCTTGACGATTGCCGAAGGAGCCCATGTCACGATAGAATCCGGAACAAAACTCTTTTTCCACAAAGGAGCTGGGCTCTATGTGAAAGGTCAGCTGTCGGTTGTCGGGTCTATTGACAACCCGGTAGTGTTTCGAGGTGACCGCACCGATAGATTATTCTCGAACGTGCTGTACGATAATGGTGTGACGGGACAGTGGAGCGGCATCACGGTGGATTCCTTAAGTTTCAACAATGTTTTTGAAAATGTACGGATTCGAAATTCTTTCCATGGCATCAACTTTAAACAATCACTATCGGACGAAACAAAAGCGACTCTTACCAATGTGATTATACACAATGTCTATGAGAACGGAGTGACGGCTACGAATTGTATCATCAACTTCTTCAATTGCCAAATCACGAATGCCAAAGAAATGTGCGTGCAGTTAATTGGCGGACAATATACTTTCCTGCATTGCACCATCGCCAATTACTTCAATGCGGTCAATGAATCCCGGGCTTCAGGCTCAAAAACACTATATATCAGCAATATATTCAACAATGCCGTTTTGCCTTTGGAAACATGTAATTTTACGAATTGCATTATATCCGGATCAAGCAGCTCCGATGTTGAGCTATACAACACATTGGATGGAAATGAGCAAACGCCATTTAATCATCTGTTTACAAGCTGCTTGATCCGGGTGGAAGGCGAAGATGATGAAAATTTTGTGAACATAATATGGGACAAAGACCCAGGATTTGAAAACCTAAACACAAACGGGGACTACGTATTTAGCTTTGAACTGGATTCTGCATCAGTGGCAATAAATGCGGCTGCAAGCACCTATTCCGTAAATTTACCGCTCGATTTGAAAGGTATATCGCGGATCAGCGATGACGGTCCTGACATAGGATGTTATGAATGGCAAAAGAAATCTTCTAACTAAGTGTGGGATCTTGTTCCTCATTTTCTCCACATTTCCTTGTGCGTCTATCGATGCGCAAGACAGGCTTCGTGTAGTATCCTACAACGTGGAGAATCTTTTTGACACAAAAGACAATCCCGAAAAAGACGACGATGAATTCCTCCCGAAAGGGATGATGAAATGGAACGACTACAAGTATTGGACAAAGCTCCGCAACATCACCCGTGTACTCACGGCCATTGGCGAAATGGAATCGCCGGCACTCGTCGGCCTGGTGGAAGTGGAGAACGACTCCGTGCTGTATGACCTCACCAAACGCTCTCCCCTGAGAGGCCAAAAATACGAATACGTATGCACCAATTCTCCCGACGTGAGGGGAGTAAATGTGGGTTTTCTCTACCAGCGCGACAAGTTCAAATTGCTGGCTAAAAATGAGTACGCTGTGGTATCACCCGAAAAAAATGGTCGTCCCACGCGAAATATCCTGCATGTAAGCGGACGGGTAATCAGTGGAGACACACTGGATGTTTTTGTTTGCCATTTCCCTTCCCGACGGGATGGACAAATGGCTTCCGAACCCTACCGGCTTGCAGCCGCAAGAACTTTAAAAACAAAAACGGACAGCCTTCTCGCTATCCGTTCTTCTGCAAATATTCTGATTATGGGAGATTTCAACGACCAACCCACAGACAAAAGCCTGTCGGGTGTCCTGGGTGCAACTTCGATGATTGGTGAAAACATTTCAAAGCGGCAATTGGTAAACACTTTTTTTCATCGCTTGGGCGAAAACGACTTCGGCACCTACAAATTTCAAGGGGAATGGGACTTGATCGACCAATTTATTATCAGCGGAAACCTCCTCTCGGATTCGCCTTCCATTTCGTTGGTAAAAGATTCTCCCCGCATTTTCGACCCCGGATTTCTTCGGGAGAAAGACACCACTTATGGCGGATTCAAGCCTTTCCGCACAAACTCCGGGCCAAACTATCTCGGCGGATTCAGCGACCATTTCCCCATCGTTTTGGATTTGATCGTGAAGGAATAATTCTTAGAAAGCCAAACCAACAGTTAGGTTAAATGTGCTGTTATTTCCAGAAAAACTTGAAGATTTGTAATCAGGAGTAAATCCATATTGATAGCCACCTTCCAATTGGATGTGTTTCAAAAATTCGAACCCAATATTAGCCTCACCTGCCGCAATAAACTTTTGAGTTTCTATTTCGTGATCGCTAAACCCTTTCATGTAGGCATTACCATACATCCTGAACTGAACGGAGGGGCCGGCAAGCGCATAGATATTCAAGAATGATGTTGCTTTATATTTATATCCCAACTGGATAGGAACTTCGAGATATTTATTTACAGTCTCTTCTTTGCTGTAAGTCACTCCTCTTTGGGAGAAATTGACCCCTCCTCTCAGAAAAAAATCTTTCAGGCTCGCCTTTCTCATTTCGGTGAATGCTCCCACTGTATATCCATGATAAAGAGAATAATCATAGCCACCACCCGACTTCAAATCCGAATAATTCAACCCAGCTTTCGCTCCAAAACGGAATGAATAATCTTGCGAATACGCCAATGCGAAAACAAACAAGAACGAAAGGGACAAAATAGCTTTTTTCATTTGATTAGTATTATTAAATATTATTTGTTACTCTCTTTTTTTAATTTCAATCAATGATGCAAAAATAAGCTATTTCGCATAAAAGGGGTATTTTAATCTGAGATTTTGAGCTATTTTAGGAATATTCTACATGAATAGTTTTTTTCATAGGTTAAAGATTCCTCTTTCATTGTAAACAAAACGAATAAAAAAGGCCTCCGAAAAAACAAATTATTTTTTCCTTTTGGATATTTCAAATACATTTACTATTTTTGAAATTTAGAGATAAAGATTGTTTGTCGGGGATCGCTAAGATCTGCTATTTTAGATTCATTAAGTAGAATATAAATCTTTGGTTACAATTTATTCATGCAATAATTTGTAAAAGAGAAAATATTACATTTGCAACAATAAAATCAATCCTGATACATTTAACTTAACTTTTTTTATATGAAAAAAATTACTCTATTATTTTTTTTTACATTTTGCACTATTTTGATTAATGCGCAAACAAATTTAGTGGTGAATCCAAGCTTGGAAAATTGGACGGATGGAACACCAGATAGCTGGACTGTTAGTGTTAATGGGACTATGGCTCAAGATTCAACAACAGTCTATGATGGTTCAAGTTCTGCAAAATTTGTTGCAACAGGAACAAGTTCTCTTGGCCAGATGATCACTTTGACAGAAGGCAAAACGTACACTTTGAGCTTTGCGTATTATATTGAAGCTGGTGACGGATATGATGCACGCATCTGGTCTAATTTTATGACTAGCGATAGTAGTCAGTATTGGTCTATGACCCTTGCTGACTCATTAACGATGAAGGGACCCGGTGGAAATACAACTACGGCATATTTATCTGCAAAAGAAACAATGGGGGTGTGGAAAACTTATAGCATAAGCTTTACGGTCCCCAGCAATTATCCTATTCTTTCATTGCAAGTTAGAACATATAACAAAGCAACTGTTTACTGGGATAAATTTTCTCTTGTGGAAGACAGTAGCGCTGGTATCACAAACAATACAGGTGCAACAACCAATGCTATCTATGCATCTGGAAAGACATTATTTTACAGCGACGCTGTTGATGGCACAGTAGCAATATTGTACAACACTGTTGGCCAACAAATCAAAATTTTGACGATCGAAAGCGGAGAAGCATCATTAACTGGCTTAAGCAAAGGCTTGTACATCGTTAAAGCTGGAACGGCTACAGGAAAAATCCTTGTAAAATAAACTTTAATCATCTGAGTGAGGTTAGCCTGCATGAGCAAGATAATCTCACTCAGATATTTTATTCTGCGACCAATTGGGTCGCACATTAGCACATCTTTCGAATCTTAATACACTTTATATCTTAATTTTCACCAACTGTGAATTTTCAATGGCATTTTGTCTCTTGTGAAAACAGAGACGAAATATATTTCTATTTTGAATTTGCTAACTCTGACTTTTTTTAACTTTATGTATAACTCAAATTTTACAATTATGAAAAAAAATTACTTTTTGAAAACCATGTTTTTGGCTGTTACAATGTTCACCTATGGCTTTTCTTCTTACGCTTTAACTGCCGGTGATATCGCAGTCATTGGAGTGAATGCAGATGCCACAAAAACTTTAACATTTGTCGCTCTCGCTGACATACCGGCAAACACAGTTGTAAGCTTCACTGATAATGGGTGGGATGCAACAACACCGGCGTGGAGAACTGGAGAAGGAACAATCCAGTGGACAAACACGGATGCCACACCGGCAGGGACAGTAATCACATTGACATTAGAGGGAACTTATAGCTCAACAACAGGAAGCGTCACAACAAACGGCAGCTTCAACCTATCTACATCTGGAGACCAAGTATTGGCCTATGAAGGAACCACGAGCCCTACCACAAACGAAGATGCCGCTTGGCTGTTTGCCTTTTCAACGGAAAGCTTTGCGTATGCAGACAATAGCAATTCCTCAGATTATCCGACGGCATTGTCTGGCGCATCTGTTGCGATGACCACCTCCACAACAGAAACCGACAATGCCTACCTCACAAACACAACGGTGTCAGGAACAAAAGAAGAGGTATTGGAAATTATTACGAATACGGACAACTACACGAAGTCTAATACGATTTTGACAGTTCCAACTTATTCTTTTACGGTTTCATCTACAAGTTCAATGACAAACAGCAAGGGAGGAAATGCACCTGAAATTTCTGCCCAAAAGGGAGAAATCATCGTGTCGGCAAATGTCGGCGAAACAGTGCAAGTGTATAGCACCCTTGGCATGTTAGTGAAGACAACGATTGTTTCAGAAGGAACTAGTACAATCAGCGTGCCATCAGGACAATTATATATTGTGAAGGTCGGAAGCACAACACGGAAGGTACTTGTCAAGTAAGGTCTGTGTGGATATTAGTACAAAAAGGAGGTGTCCCAATTGGAACACCTCCTTTTGTATAAATAATTCTGCACAGGCAAAACCCTTCTTCACTCATCTCGCCTGATATCCACAGATTTCACTTTTGGCATCAGCGCCATAATCCGGTGCGATCGGCGTACAATATATTTAGACGGATGTGCTGAATTAAATCGGATTGGATTTGGCAATGTGGCGGCAATCAGTGCGCACTCTTTGCGTGTAAGTTTCTTGGCTGATTTGCCAAAATGCGCTTGGGCCACCGCTTCAGCTCCATATATTCCATCTCCCATTTCAATGGAATTCAAATACACCGTCATTATCCGTTCTTTTCCCCAAATCAGCTCGATTAGCAAAGTGTAGTAAGCTTCAAATCCCTTTCGGATAAAGGAACGGCCCGGCCAAAGAAATACATTCTTGGCGGTTTGTTGCGAAATGGTGCTCGCTCCTCTGGCTCGTTTCCCTGCTTCTGCATCTGCCCTCGCCTTTTCAATTTGAGTGAAATCGAAACCAATGTGTTCTAAAAACAGATTGTCCTCCGAGGCAGTAACTGCTTGTGGAAGGTATTTTGAGATTTGATCACCCGACACCCATTTGTGTTTCCAACCTGTGGGTTCGCCCACAAAAAGATGTTGCGCACTCCGAATAAACATCAACGGAGTGAAATAAACAGGTACGAATTTGAGCAGAACCACCTGAAAAATGCTGAATGCAAAAAAGAAAATGGCAATTCTTTTTGCCCATTTCCATAAAATACGCATAGCCCTAAGAATTATAATTTAAAGCCCGAATAGGGAATCTGTTGAGCGAATATACCAAATATATCATTTGCCATGGAGGCGCAGATCAAGTTCTTGAGTTGTTTGACTGATGAAATAGAGCGTGCTTTTGCGAACGTTCGAGCGCAATTCGGATTGGCTATCCTTCAACGACAAAGCCTGATCCGTTATCAACTCTTCTGCTTTGCTTATTTTGGGCAAAAAATGAGGTTTCTGCGGATTTTCATACAAATAGGCTATTTCTCTGAAAGTGACAACGCATTTTCCATTCGCAATAGAAGCATCTATGCGGTACCTCATCACGATTTTTTCACGGATGTTTTTTGAATCGGGAGGCAACAAAAGTTCAATCCGGGACTTTGCCGTTATGAATTTTCCCTGATTGTCGTAGCGAACACTCGAAATGAAGGGATCTCTTCCATAATTGTCTTTTGCCCACAACCGCAATATCTGGTAGGCGCTCTTGCTATCAATAATCAAGTCAAGTTCTTTTTCGAGAACAACTTTCCCTTGTTTCACCAAGATGGAAGATTGCTCCTCCGCCGATGAGGCCTGAGCATAAGAGATGGTGAAAGCAAAAACAGCCAGAAGTGTGAAAATATACTTCATTTGCATTCAAATTTTAAGAAGTCATTAATAGGACAAATGTAAATAAAAATTTGAAGAATAGCAGTGAAACATGTTTAAAGAAAAACGAAATCGTAGTTTTCATCGCCCGAAGAGGTGGGGATGGTCACCGAAAAGCTTGTGCTATCGTTTGACGACTTTTGCAATCCATTAAGGTAAAAGGACATATATACCCGAACAGGGTATCCCTCGCTATCTCCTTGTTTGTCATGGCTCAGATACAAATCATTGGGCGACTCTGCCGATCGGTAAAGCCCAAATATGTGTTTCTTTGAATAATAATTCATGTAAAGAATCACGTTGAGGTATCCGCCGCCGGTCCAAACGCTTTGGATTTTCACTGGGTCAGAGGGAAGCGTGTCCAATTTTGCGGTGAAAATTCGGGAGGTGAGGATATCCGAAACCGAGTGTATCACAATCCCGCTACCTTCGTCTGGCGAATGGTTCACAAGGACCCGCTGGCCGTCTTTTTGAGTGAAGCTAAAGTCCGAAATCGACGTAGCCCTTAATGTATCCTTCGAGTCGAGTGCTAAGACAGGGGTTGTATTTTCGATTCTCACAGTTGCGATATCGAGACGAAATTTGCCTGAGAGATATCCAGCATCAGCCTCGTCGTCGGAGCAAGATATGGCTGTTCCTGAGAAAAATGAAATCAGGAATGCGTAAAAATACATTATCGGTAATTTGGGCTTCATTTCTGCTAGTTGGCAAATTTTTGAAATATTAGGCCTCGTGTGCGGCCAAATAGTTTTTCAAAATATTGGAATACATTTCCCATATTTTTTTCTTCAAAAAGGCATAGTCTTTGTTTTCCATCCGAATTTTGTCTATCTGCTCATCCACATATCGGATGAATTTCTCCCTTTCAATAGTGCTATATTTATCTTCGAAACGGCGCGAATTATTCACCAGATCATAGGCAATATAATTGACAGGATAAATCTCGTAATTGGAATGGATTTCCTTATCGATCAACGATGCTATTCTCAGCACGGTTTCTTGCTTGTCACATCCGGCACAATATTCATCGAGGCGGTCATTGATGGGTTTCGCGAATCTGAAATGAATGCGTCCCTTGAAGCCCAAAAGGCCTGTTTCCATATTTTTCAAATCATTGGCTTGGGACTTTTTATATTCAGGATCGTCTCTCTTGAGCTGGAATTCTTGTGCTTTCAGGTAATCGCAAGGGTCGTATTCGTAAGAAATAGAGAGCGGCACAATATTTAGTTCTCGCAAAGAAGCTACAATAGGGATTTTCTCAGGTGCAAGAGCTAACATTTTCAGCAAGCTTTCCTGAGTGCGATCGTCAGAATCCTTGGCACGCCCCTGACGTTGGGCAATCCATACGGATTCATTTTTTTCAGTGATTGTGTAATGGATATATTCTGACAAATGTCTGGAAACTTCCAACATCTGACGAACCGACACACCGCGGCGAACAACAAAACTCTTGTTGAGCCGAACAAGCTTTTCTATCCAAGGAAAGACAAAAAGGTTGTCCCCAATGGCTATCTCTGTGGTTTGTTGTCCGTAATTATGTCTTAGAACGTTTAATAGACCGGCATCAAGAATAATATCACGGTGATTGGAAATAAAAGTATAAGGTTTCTCTCCCTCGTAATTTTCCCATCCGCTGGCCGTGAAGCCCAAAGAGGTGTTGTTGGCTAGACCGGCAACAACCGGGGCGATAATATTTGATTGAAATTCGAATTTAGTTGTGAAACGACTCATCACTGCACAGAATTCCGCCCAAGGCATTCCCGGATTAATGTAGCCAATGGCATGTTTGAATCCCGGATCTGCGAGCAATTCTTTAATAACGGAACTTACTTCGTCATCGTTTACAGGTCGCAAGTCATCAAATCTGTCGGTATTACTATCCATACTTGTTTGTTTATGTTTGGCTCTTATCTGCCATGATTATCAACGATATGAGACAAAACGTCTTTCATTTCAAGGCCGGCAGCATGCACTTGTTGGGGAATAAAGCTGGTGGCAGTCATTCCGGGAGTTGTATTCACTTCCAAAACAAAAGGGATTTCGCCCGAAATGATGTAGTCAACACGAATAATTCCTTTTGCCCCAATCAGCCGATAAATATACGAAGTTTTTTGCTGGATTTCGCGAGTCATTTCCTCAGACAATCTGGCGGGGGTGATTTCTTGTACTTGACCTTCATATTTTGCCTGATAATCAAAGAACTCATTTTGAGTTACCACTTCGGTGATTGGCAAGACGACAACCTCACCTTTGAGCTGGCAACAACCACAAGTGACTTCACGACCAGAAATGAAAGTTTCAACAATTACTTCTCCTGATTCACCGAAAGCCAATTCTATGGCTTCGCGGAGTTTTTCTGCTTCCTTCACCTTAGTGGTAGCAAAACTGGAGCCTCCCGCAGCTGGTTTTACAAAAACGGGCAAGCCCAAATCTCCCACAATTTTTTCGGTGCTGTATTCATCCCCTTTGCGGATGAGGGCGGAATCGGCTACTTTCAGGTCAAAATTTTTCAAAAATTTATTGCAAATATACTTGTCGAATGTCAGTGCAGAAGCCATCATTCCGCAAGAGGAATAAGGCATCCCGATCATATCGAAATAACCTTGCAGATGCCCGTCTTCGCCTGGAGTACCGTGGATCGTGATGTAAGCAAAATCGATTTTTATTCTTCCATCCGGAGCAACAATGCTGAAATCGTTTTTATCGATTTCACCAACTGCTCCATCAGCGAGACTTGCAATCCACCTGTCACGTCGAATCTCTACGGGATAGACATTGTATTTTTCTTTGTCGAGAAAGGAACTGATTCCTTCCATGCTTTTGGCCGAGACGATAGCTTCAGAAGAATATCCGCCCCACACTATTGCTACATTCTTTTTCATCGTGTTGAAATTTATCTTTTTCTTATATTGTTCTATTGCTGATGTATGTTTCCCACCGGTCGATCAACTGCACCATGTCATCGGGAAGTGGCGAGTCAAACATCATTTCGTCACCTGTTCGAGGATGAATGAAGCCCAATGTTTTTGCATGAAGGGCTTGACGAGGGCAGACATCAAAACAGTTCTGTACGAATTGCTTATATTTTGAGAAGGTAGTTCCTTTCAGTATTTGGTCACCTCCGTATCGCTCATCGTTAAAGAGCGTGTGGCCAATATACTTCATGTGCACACGGATCTGGTGGGTTCTGCCAGTTTCAAGAATGCACCGCACAAATGTGACGTACCCCAAGCGTTCGATCACCTCGTAATGGGTAACAGCCGGCTTGCCATGTTCTCCATTGGGGAAAACCACCATTTGCAGCCGGTCGTTGATGCTCCGCCCAATATTCCCTTCAATCCTCCCTTTGTCATCTTTGATATTTCCCCACACCAAGGCATTGTATTCGCGCTTGGTGGTTTTATGAAAAAATTGAGCCGAAAGAAAAGTTTTGGCATGTTCGGTTTTTGCAATAACGAGCAAGCCCGAAGTGTTCTTATCTATTCGGTGAACCAAGCCAAGGCGTGGGTCTTTTGTGTCGAATCCGGGCACATCCTTCAGGTGATAGGCAATTGCATTCACCAATGTGCCTTCGTAATTGCCGTGTCCGGGATGCACGACCATTCCAGCAGCTTTGTTCACCACCATCAGCTCATCGTCTTCATACACAACATCCAAAGGTATATCTTGAGGAATGATTTCTATCTCCCTGCGGGGCCTGTCCATGACGATCGTCACCACATCAAGTGGCTTCACACGGTAGTTCGATTTCACCGGTACATCATTCACCAGAATAAAACCTGCATCGGCAGCATGCTGAATCCTGTTTCGAGATGCACCCACAATGCGCGCGCACAAGAATTTGTCTATTCGGAGAAGGCTCTGGCCTTTGTCGGCTACAAAACGAAAATGCTCAAACAGTTCACCCGAGGGGAAAGACTCTTCCAAATCTTCCTCATCGAGAATATCATCCACGCAATAATCTTCTGAAATTTTATTTTCTTCTTCCATAATTGAATCAAAAGAAACTTTCATCAGACTTCTCAACGCCTGTTTCAGATTGAGTAGAATCAATACTATCCGCAGCAGGCTCAAGCATCCCATTTCCAACCTGCATCCGCACAAAAGCATCTATGGGTACTTTTTGACCCTTTTTAAGAGGCTTGTTATTATACTCGACAGAAATCACCAGGTCTTTGTATTCGGAATATACCTCATCAATTTGGATATTGGTGAAGCCCAATGCTTCGAGTAGCGAAATGGCTTGACGTTGGGAATAATCTGTTAGGTCGGGAACCGAAATCATTTGCTGACCAAAAGCCTGAACCGTGAGAAAAACTGTTCGCCCAACTTTGATTTGGGAAGAAGCTTTGGGTACTTGCTCAAGAATGGCGCCGGGGGTTCCGCCTCTACGATAGACCGAATCTACAACTTCGTACTTCAACCCGGCAGTTGAAAGAAAAGATACAGCCTCATTCACTTGAAGGCCTTTCACATTGGGAACCGTGATGCTCTGATTGTGGCGTGTATAAAGATTCAATCCAATTAATGTCAAAACAATCAGCACTCCAAAAATGGCTATCATTATCAACACATTAGCAAAAATCTTGTTTGCAAATAATTTTTTCAAAAGGCTTTCTTTTGCCATATTTTAAATAATTGTTAAGGCATAATCAATGATGTGCAAATTTACAAAAAAAACGAAGTGCATCCTTTTTGCTGTAAATTATTTATCTGCTTCACTTATTAAATTACTATAAATTAATCAGATAAATAGCTAAAAGCTTCAAGCTAACGGCTTCCAGTTATCAGCAAACAAAATCCAAACAAACAAATAAAAAAGTTTGCCGGAACATACATTGCATTCATCTTCTTGCTACATTTGAAACGATATTTGCTATTAAAAGGAATCGTTATGGCTAAAAAAACAATTTACTCCAAAGAGAAGCCAAAACCCCGGCCTCATTTTCTTTCCGTTCCAGCCTACCTCGGAGAAAGGCACTTTCCGGCGCAAACTGAATTTATTCAATATACCGAGTCGTCTTCCTTGAGTTATAAAATGGAGATTGGCGGCAATTTAAACGATAAGTTCGAACTTGGCAAGAACAATTGGTTATTGACAAAAGGATTTTCCGATGAGGATTTTATCAACAAAATTTGCCGCAGCATAGGATTGCATGGATTCGACATAAGGGACTTGCTGTCAGATCAACAGGTTATCAAGGTAGCCATCTACAGGGAAGTGATTTTTGTGATTGTGTCTGGATTTCGATTAACTGACAAATTAGAATTAGATGAGATAAAGTTGGCATTTGCCTTGGGCGAGAACTACCTGATAAGCTTTCAGGAAAACGAAGATTCGATTTTCGAGGATGTTAAAAAAGCCATTTCCGAAAATATTCTCCAAGTGAGAAGCAAACCGATCGATTTCCTGCTCTACATCCTACTGAATGCCGTGAATGCAATCAATATCTACACCATCCTGCAAATGGAAAACGAGCTGGTGGACATTGAAGAATTGCTCATCAATGGGAAAAATCCAGTTGACATACAACAATTGCTGCACCAGAGGCGGATAAATTATACCCAGATGAAACGCTCCATCGTCTCACTACGGGAAGAATTTAGCAACCTGACCGAGACAAAAAGCGGATTGATAAACGACGACGGCTTGGTCTATTTCCACAATTTCGACGATCGGCTGCGGTCGTTATATGGCAATCTGGAGTCGTACCACGAATCGTTAATATCCCTTTCGGATGTATATTACAACAACAACAACCTGATTATGAATAATATTATCAAACGGTTGACAGTGGTTTCCACGTTATTTATCCCGCTCACGTTTTTAGTTGGAGTCTGGGGGATGAATTTCAAATCTATGCCTGAAACAGAGTGGCCGCATGGATATCTTTTTGCCTGGATATGCTTTTTTATTGTTGGAATAGGCACTTTTATCCTGATGAAATGGAAAAAATGGTTCTGATCACGACGCCTCTATTTTTACAGCAATCATAAATTCCTTATATTTATAAAGATGAAACAGGATGAATTTAGAAGAAGTACTTAATTTTCGCCGTTCGGTGAGAGATTACGACCCACAAAAAGAGATTGATACGAACAAAGTGAAACATTGTTTGGAGCTGGCAACACTTGCTCCCTCTAGCTCCAACATGCAGCTTTGGGAATTCTACCACATCACCGATCCCGAAACATTGAACGAAATGGCAACTGCTTGTCTATCCCAAAGTGCGGCAGCCACAGCCAAGGAGATAGTGGTTTTCGTTGTCCGCCAAGATTTACATCGCAAACGGGCAAAAGCAGTGTTGGATTTCGAACGTGGAAACATTGCCAGAAATAGCCCTGCCGAACGTCAGCAAAAACGCATCAAAGACAGGGAATTGTATTACGGCACGGTGATACCGTTTCTTTATGCCCGGTTTTTCGGCCTGTTCGGGCTATTCAGGAAAGCCCTCGGTGTAACCATCGGGCTTTTCAGGCCAATGGTGAAGGATCTTTCAGAAAGCGATATGCGGACTGTTGTTCACAAAAGTTGTGGATTGGCGGCGCAGACGTTTATGATTGCGATGGCAAACGAGGGTTACGACACTTGCCCGCTCGAAGGATTCGACAGCCGGCTTGTGAAGAAAATCCTCCACTTGCCTCATGGGTCAGAAATAAACATGGTGATTCCTTGCGGGATACGTCATGGAAACAAAGGGATTTGGGGTGAACGATTCAGGGTTTCCTTCGAGCAGGTTTACAGACAAATTTAGGATAAATCTCTGCATGATATAAACAAGCATGCAAATTTATGAAAACGAATGATGACCACACCATTAGACAATCTAAAAATAGAAATTGAACCCAATTGGAAGATAAATCTTGCCGATTGGGTTCAACTATGTTTTCAAAGGTAAACTTAAGGAATCAAATAAAGATTTGGTTTATTTAGTTTTAGGTGGATACAAATATATGAAACTTTTTCATTAAATCAACCAATATGTCCCAAAAGTTTTATTTTCACTAAAAATTGGCTCCAATTACTAATTCAAAAGCCTCTTTACTGTCTCCGAAATGGCTTTTCCATTTGTCACTCCCGCAAGCTTTTTGGAAGCAACCCCCATCACTTTACCCATATCGGCAGGAGATTTCGCACCTACTTCTTCAATAATAGCTTTCACCTGGGCTTCCAATTCTTCGGCAGAAAGTTGCTTGGGAAGATAAGCTTCTAAGACCGCCAACTCTTCCAATTCCTTTTCGGCCAAATCAGGCCTGGATTGAGTTGTGTAAATTTCTGCACTGTCTCGGCGCTGCTTCACCATCTTTTGGATGATCGTGATTGACACCTGATCTGTCAAATCGCCATGCGCTGCTTTTGATGTTTTGGCTTCCAGCAATTCCTTTTTAATGCTTCTTAGAGCATCCAATTTCACTCTTTCTTTAGCGAGCATCGCTTTTTTGATGTCTTCGCTGACTTGATCAAATATATCCATTTTCAATATCAACTTTATTGATTTGCCCTAAATCTTGAGCAATTTATACTATACAAAATTATAAAAATTTAGTCTTCAAATAAGTTTCGGGGTGATTGTTTTGCGCCGGATTGTTTTTTCTGACGCGGATCAAAATTTGACTCCCGTTGAAAAACAGGCGAGTCTTCCAAAACACCGATTATGCTGTCATCGCTCAATTCTTCATTCGAAAGAATGTAGGGTTTGGGTTTGGAAAACACCGGTTCGCTAAAGGGCTTTATCCCATTTTTTCCATAATGCAGTTCAATAAGCTCTTCGATGCGAATTTTTTCTTGATTTTCCAAGCGGCGACGTTCCTCTTCGGCTTCTTCATCTTCTTCACTTAGCGAACTGCGCTGATCATCCATGCCTGGAATACTTGAAATTCCGAATCCAGTAGCAAGCAAGGTGATTTTTACTTTTTCCCCCAAATCTTCTTCGGTGGCAGTTCCCCAAATTACTTCAATTTCTGCTCCAAATTGCTGCATGAAATCCGAAACAGCTTCCATTTCTTCAACGATAAGCGGTTTGTCGGAACTTGCGTAGATGTTGTAGAGAATTTTCTTGGCATTGAACACATCGTTGTTGTTGAGCAATGGAGAGTGCAGGGCATCCTTCAAAGCATCTTCAATTCGATTTTCACCTTCACCATAGCCACTACTCATGATGGCGACACCTCCATCTTTGAGAATCGTGCGCACATCGGCAAAGTCTAGGTTGATGTGTCCGTGAACGGTGATGATCTCGGCGATTCCTTTGGCAGCAACAGCCAAAGTATCATCGGCTTTTGCAAATGCGTTTGGGATGGTAAAATCGGAGTAGATATTGATTAGCCGTTCGTTGTTTATCACCAATAGTGCATCCACATTCCGAGCAATTTGCTCAACACCTTTCAAGGCTTGGATGATTTTTTTCCTTCCTTCAAAGACGAAGGGAATGGTAACAATCCCAACCGTCAGTATTCCCATCGACTTGGCGATGCCCGCCACCACAGGGGCAGCGCCCGTTCCGGTTCCACCTCCCATACCGGCCGTGATGAACACCATTTTGGTGCCGTCGCTCAATAGCTTCTTGATATCTTCCGAACTTTCTTCAGCGGCAGCACGTGCAACGTCGGGACGGTTTCCCGCGCCAAGGCCTTCGGTGGTTGTTCTGCCCAACTGTACACGACAAGCTATTGGGGAAGCACCCAATGCCTGGTTGTCGGTGTTGCACAGGGCGAATGAAACATCGTGTATTCCTTCGTTAAACATGTGGTTGACAGCATTGCCGCCACCTCCTCCCACTCCAATTACCTTGATTATTGTCTGCGTTGCTTTTGGAAACTGAAAATCTAATATGTCGTCGTTCATAAGAAATAATTTTTAAGATTATGCCAAACTCTCCCCAGCACTTATTCTTCTTTGTGTTCATCAAAAAGAGAAGAGAGACCGATGAAAAAGCGGTTAAAAGGCTTTTTCTTTAGAGCCTTGGGCTTCGGCTGTCCGGGAGCTGCTTGTTGAACATACTGCTTAGCGGATGCCTCATATCCTGTTTTGGGCTGAGATTGAGTGCGGCTATCATTCGTTCCAAATTGGTCAGCCACAACCGCATCCTCAGATCTGTCCACTGCAATTTCTATCGGTTCTTCTGCTTTTTCACAGTTGCTATTTGCGAACAACAAAATGCTAAGAACATGTGGATAAGCGGGATTCTGAACCAAATCCGAAACATTATTAATCATCACTCTATTGGCCGATGCCTTTCTTACGGGAAGTTTGAATTTTTCACTAAGAAAATTCTCCAACCCGGTTTGCAATGAAGCCCCACCTGTGATAATCAATCCCCCGGGAATTTTATCGGCATAACCGGAATTCTCAATCTGATTGAGTACATTCAGCACGATCTCCTCCACGCGTAGTTGAATTACCTTATTGAGTTCTTTCACGTCAATGCCCGAATCGGCACGATCTTCAGCTGCATGTTTGTTACGATCCTTGCCCACTCTTCCATAACGAGTTTTGTAATCTTCGGCAGCCGCCTCGATAAAACCAATGGCACGAATATCTTTGGTGACGGTTCTTCCTCCAAAAGGAATTACCTTGAAAAACTTCAACAAACCATCCTTGTAAACGGAAACATTGGTTGTTCCGGCACCAAAATCGATCAACGCACAGCCTTGCATCTTGTCGTCGTTGGTTAAGGCAAGAGCGGAAGTGGTGATGGGGCCAAGAATAAATCCGGCAACATCAATTCCAGCCTTATCGGCAACGGCACGAATATTGTTTTTTATATTGGGGCGACCAACGATTATTTGAAATTTTGCTTCCAGCAGAGACGCTTGCCGACCGTTTGGATCTTCCACCTGCTCTCCATCCAAAAAATATTGGGGAGCCACCACCCCGTAATTTGTTAGAAAATTATCAGGCTGATATGCTTTGGCTTTGCTCTCCAGCTTATCAATCATGCCGACAGTTATGTCTGTCTCTGAAAGCAGCGGTAGCGTTTCCGTATGTTCCAATGATTCCAATGATTTTCCGGCAACCGAAAAATAAGCTTTTGCGATCTTCTTTCCCGTTTTATTCTCCAGAAGATTAACCAGCCTTTTTACTTTTCCAGCAGCTTCGTCAATATTGTAAACTACTCCGTGACGCACGCACGAGTCAGTAGAAATCGTCTCAGAAGCCAAGACAGTGACCACACCTTGTTCATTCTTGCGAGCCAGCAAACCCACAATTTTCGAGGTGCCCATGTCAATGCCTACGATAAAACCTGATTGTTCCATAATAATTTTAATTTTATTGCACGCAGCAATTTATATATTTTTTTGCCAAGTTTGTCACGAATTACATTTTTTCTTTCGAGCAAACAACCTGTTTGTCGTATTTCAAGTTAATGACTGTATAATTGTTCCACCCGATTTTATTCAATCCTTTTTGATAGAAAACCAGCAGCCTATTTAACTTTTCTTCGTAATTAATCAGTTTCCCTAACAAGATCTTTTGATCACCCACACGTGGGATCAAGACGATTTCGTTTCCTGGCAGCACTTCAATTTGCTCTATCTGGGAATTCCAGAATTCGTTATCCCGCAAAAAAAGAGCAAACTGATATAATTCCGTCCTCGCAAACTTTTGTTTGATGCTTCCTGTGGCAATTGGCAAATAAGCCGTAAAATGAGGAGAAAGCGGCATGGTCGTTGAATCGCGATCGATGTAATAATCGGCACCGTTGTCACTCATTATCCGCAGAATGGGTTCCTTGGCTTGAATTTTCACCCGAACATCCCCTTTGTCGGTGATGAAAGCTTCCGCCTTACTAATTATCTTGTTCTCCAGAATGGCTTTTTCAATTGCATCGGTGTTGATCTCCTTCACCTGCTTTCCATAAGGGTTCAGATTTCTCTTATCAACATATTTCTGAATATCATCCACATTAATGAACCGCATGGTGGTGCTGTCCATCGATTCTATCGAAAAATTGCTGCATATCATTTCCTTGGGCTTGGACTCAAAGAAAAATATGGCAAAGACGATGTAACCTGCCAACAAGCACAATCCTATGACAATGAGAATCTTTTTTATCATTGAAAATTGACCATTAAAGATTAAATCAGTCTTTCAACATTGCCTCTTCTATTTGAGGCAGCAATTGGTCGATGTCTCCTGCACCTACCGTGAGGAGGACTTCAATTTTTTTGACTTTCAAAATATCCAACAACTCACTTTTCGTGCAAAGGGTTTTATTGGGAATCGTCACCTTGTCGAAAATGATTTGCGAGGTCACCCCTGCAATCGGCAATTCACGAGCTGGATAGATGTCAAGCAAAATCAATTCGTCCAACATAGACAGGCTCTTTGCAAAATCAGCAGCAAAATCTTTGGTTCTGGAATATAAATGGGGCTGGAAAACGCCAGTCACCTTTTTCCCCGGATACAACTCCTTCACCGATTCAATGCTTGCAGCCAACTCCTGAGGATGATGCGCATAATCGTCTATAAACGCCAGATTATCTGTCTTGATATGAAAATCAAAGCGACGTTTGGCTCCTTGAAACGTGGCCATCGCTGTGCGCAATTCATCTCCTGCGGCTCCATTGAGCCAAGCCAGCGCCATCGAACCCACGCTATTCTCGATGTTGATTTTTACAGGCACACCGAGTTCTATATCCTTTATTTTATGTTTGGGAGTCACAAAATCAAATACAATGGAGCCGTTGCCTATGCGAATATTTTCGGCATGGAAATCGCCTTTGTCCATCGAATAGGTATAAATCGTAACATCCGGTTTGACCTGAGTTTTCAGCTTGATGCCTTCTTTCACAATCAACGTGCCACCGGGCACAATAAGGGAGGTGAATTTTTCGAAGCTTTTGAGGTATTCCTCTTCCGTTCCGTAAATATCCAGGTGATCGGGATCAACAGACGTAATCAACGCCATATAAGGATGCAACCAATGAAACGAGCGGTCGTATTCGTCCGCCTCCACCACTGTGAGTTCACTCTTGTCGGAAAGGAGCAAATTGCTGTCGTAATTCTTCAGAATGCCACCTAGAAAAGCATTGCAATCCAAATGAGATTGCTTCAAGATGTGCGCCGTCATGCTCGATGTGGTGGTTTTGCCATGCGTGCCGGCACAACAAATGGCTTTGCTCGATTTCGTTATTTCGCCTAAAGCTTGCGCCCGTTTCACTACTTGAAATCCGTTGTCACGGAAAAAATTCAGTTCGCTGTGATCCGGTGGCACAGCCGGTGTAAATACCACCAAGGTGCTTTCTGGATTTTTGAAATCGGCCGGAATTTGCTCGATATTGTCCACATAATGAATAGCAGCACCTTCCTGCGTCAACTTGCCGGTCAATACTGTTTCGGTGCGGTCATAACCTGCCACTTTTTTCCCACGGGAAATGAAATAACGAGCCAAATTGCTCATTCCAATCCCCCCAATCCCCAAGAAATATATATTTTTATAATCCATAATAAACCTGTTAGCCGTTGGCCTAAGCCGTCAGCCGTAAATTTGATAATGCCTCATCAGGCTAAAAGCTACCGCCTATTAGCCCCTACAATTTTCACTATTTCGTCCACAATGTGTTCAGCCGAGTCGGGCAAAGCCAATTTACCGACATGTGCGGATAATTTTTCAAGAAGCCGTGTGTCCTGCACATCCTTCAACGCCTCGTCCGCTAATTTTTGTTCAGCCTCCACATCTTTGACAAGTATCGCCGCTTCTTTGTTGACCAACGCCAAGGCGTTTTTGGTCTGATGGTCTTCCGCCACATTGGGAGACGGCACGAGGATCGCAGCCTTTCGCAACAAACACAGCTCCGAAATAGAACCCGCTCCGGCACGTGAAACCACTAAATCGGCAACAGCATACGCCAAATCCATCCGGGAAATGAAATCGTTGAGATGGATATTTGCGGGATTGCCTTTTTCCTCCAATTTTTTCTTCAATGCTTCGTGGTAAATCTTGCCCGATTGCCACAGCACCTGAACATCCGACTTGGCTAATTTATCCATGTCACCCATAATGCTGTTGTTGATGGTACGCGCGCCCAAACTTCCGCCGACCACCAGTATCGTTTTTTTGTCCGGATCCAATCCAAAAAAAGCATAAGCCGCCAGCTTGTCTTCCACTTTTGCCAACAGATTTTGACGCACGGGATTTCCCGTCAAGACTATTTTTTCTTCCGGGAAAAAGCGTTCCATTCCATCGTAAGCCACGCATATTTTGGAAGCCTTTTTTGCCAACAATTTATTGGTGACTCCTGCATACGAATTCTGTTCCTGAATGAGGGTCGGTATGCCAAGCTTGGAAGCCATCTTCAAGGTTGGCCCACTTGCATACCCTCCTACCCCGATCGCTATGTCGGGGCGGAAGTCCTTCAATGTGTTCTTCGCCAAATGGAGGCTTTTCTGCAATTTGATCAACACGTCAATGTTGCGAAGCAGGTTTTTACGGTCGAAGCCCGCAACAGGCAAGCCGATTATAGGATAGCCAGCGGCTGGAATTTTCTCCATTTCCATCCGGTTTTCGGCTCCTACAAAAAGTATTTCAACGTTTGGAAAACGTTTTTTCAACGCCTCCGCAATCGACAGGGCCGGAAAAATATGTCCGCCCGTACCTCCTCCGCTGATGATTACCCTCATATCGTTTTTTCAATTTTATTCGTAAGCAACATTTGCAATATCTTCATCCACTGTGGTATCCGGCATTTCATCTTTCAAATTGGAACAAGAAAGAATCATCCCAAAATAGATGCAGGTGATGATGGTGGATGTTCCTCCGCGGCTAATCAACGGCAAAGGTTGACCCGTAACCGGGATCAAATTCACCGCTACAGCCATATTCATCAAGGCCTGGATGACGAGCATCGTCGTGAGGCCCAGAATCAGGTATTTAGGAAATAGTTTGGGACATTTACTCGCCAAAATCCCTCCCCTTATAAGCAGGAAAAAATACAAGACCAAAACCACCAAACCACCCACAAATCCAATTTCTTCGATGATAATTGCAAATATAAAGTCGGAATATGCCTGCGGCAAAAAGTCGCGCTCCACACCGCTTCCGGGCAACCCGATGATTTTGTATCCGTTAGCAATGGCAATCTTAGCATGAGAAACCTGGAAGTTTTCATCGGTGATTTCGTATTGAACCCTTTTGCCATCCACCATCACATATTTAGGGTTGTTAAAACTATCCGATTCTTTTCCTGTAGAAAAGCGGTCAATGCGGGCTTTCCATGTCGCAAAACGATCGGGGAGACTTTTTTCCGGTATAATTTTAATTGTGGCAAGAAGAAGAACCACGGCCGCCACTCCTACAACACAGATCATCAATAGCTTCCTTATTTGGACTTGCCCGATGAACATCATGATGAAGCACACCGAAAAGACAAGGACAGCCGTTGAAAGGTTTTCTGTCACAATCAATCCACAGGTGAAGGCAATCACGCCAATCATCCAATAGAAAAGGGTGTTCTGATTTTCTTCTTTCTGCTTGCTCAATAAGAAAGCGATGGTGCCGATCAACGATATTTTAGCAAATTCAGACGGCTGAATCGTGAAACCACCAATCCCAATCCAACGTTGCGCTCCATTTACATCTTCCCCAAATGCCAAAGCAACAATCAGCAACAGTATCGAAGCCCCCAGCACCAAAATTAATACGGAAAAAAAACGGGTTGGCGTCCGTTGGATGAATATGACGCAGAAGATGCCAACCATCAGGAAAAAAGCATGGCGCAAGATTGGCCCCCAGTGATTCATGTGCTTGTAGGTGAGCGTGCTTGTAGCACTAAACACCGCCAATAACGAAATGACACAGAGCGATATAAAAATTCCCCATATTACTTTGTCGCCTCTGAATATTCTACTAAAAAAGTCCATAAAGCTTGAACGGTTAATGATCAACGACAACTAGCCTACAACCAATCATCTGTATTTATAATTTTCTCACGCAGGCCTTGAATTGGTCTCCGCGATCTTCATAACTTTTGAACAAATCAAAGCTTGCACAACAAGGAGATAAAAGCACCGTATCGCCCGCTTCGGCCAATTTGTAAGCCTCATCCACGGCCTCTTTCATAGAGGAGGTGTCGGCAATCAGAGGCACCATCCCGTCAAAAAAGGTATGAAGTTTCGAATTGTCAGCACCCAGATACACCAAGGCTTTCACTTTCGACTTCACCAATGCCTCAATTTCGGTATAATCATTTCCCTTGTCTTTTCCACCCAAAATCAAAATAACCTTGGTTTTCATGCTCTGGAGTGCATACCAACAAGAGTTTACGTTCGTGGCCTTGGAATCGTTGACAAATTCTATTTCGTTCACCTTGGCAACTTTTTCCAAACGGTGTTCTACTCCTTGAAAATCGGTCAAAGACTGCCTGAGGCTTTCATCCTTGATATCCGCGAGTTTTGCGGCGATACCCGAAGCCAAAGAATTGTACAGGTTGTGCGTGCCGGTTAATGCCAATAAGTCTTGTTCCATTGTGAATGTAGATTTGGACGTGATTATTGTTAATTTATTGTCTGAAACATACGCCGATGCTCCTCCGCTTTTGTATTCGGAGAAAGCATACAGCTGTGAATCAAGGGAGTACTTTTTAAGTTCATCCACCACCACAGGATCGTCCGCCCAATAGATAAAAGCATCTTCTTCAGTCTGATTCCGGGTGATACGCATTTTTGCATCCACGTATTTTTGCATGCTGTGGTCGTACCTGTCCATGTGGTCAGGAGTGATATTCAGCAAAATAGCAATATTTGCCTTGAAATCGTACATGTTTTCTAATTGAAAACTGCTTAATTCCAAAATATAATAGTCAAAGTTCTCTTCTGCAACCTGGCGGGCAAAGCTTCGTCCAATGTTCCCCCCTAAGCCAACATTCAAGCCAGCATTCTTGAAAATATAGTAGATCAGGCTGGTCGTAGTTGTTTTGCCGTTGCTCCCGGTGATACAAATCATTTTCGCATGCGTGTAGCGACCTGCAAATTCTATTTCAGAAAGAACGGGAATGCCTTTTTCGACAGCTTTCACAATGAGAGGAGCATAATTGGGAATACCCGGACTTTTGATAATTTCTCTTGCCTGAAGAATTCTTTCTTCGGAGTGACCACCTTCTTCAAATGCTATTTGGTGAGCTGCGAGTTCGTCTTTGTATTTTTGTTGCAACAAACCGCTATCCGAAAGAAATACATCAAAACCCTTTGCCAGAGCCAACACTGCCGAACCAACGCCACTTTCTCCTCCACCCAAAACAACAATCAGTTCTTTTTGGGGTGCAATCGACGGACTGTTCGTTATGTCAGATTCCAAATTTGCCATTTTTATAGATTTTATTTTTAAGCTTTTAGCCATCAGCTCATAGTTTCTAGTAAGAAAGAAGCTATTGAAGGCGATAGCTTTTTTGATTATCAACGCATTTTCAAAGTGGCCAATGTCAGAACGGCCAAAACAATGCCGATCAGCCAAAAGCGAACTACAATTTTTGATTCGGGGATAACAAGTATCGGCTTTTGCAGCACAGCTTGTATGCCCGAATGCCCGGCTTTTTGAAAATGGTGGTGCAAGGGCGTCATTTTGAATATGCGCCTCCCTTGGCCATATTTCTTTTTCGTCAATTTAAAGTAAAACACTTGAATCATCACCGATAGACTTTCCACAAAGAACACTCCGCATAAAATCGGCAGCAACAATTCTTTGTGAATCAACACGGCAAAAACACCGATGATTCCACCCAACGTCAAGCTTCCGGTGTCACCCATAAACACTTGGGCAGGATAGGAATTGTACCAAAGGAATCCAATGGTCGCACCAATGAAACCTGCTGCAAAGATCACGAGTTCCTCGGTGCCGGGAATATACATGATGTTGAGGTATTGAGCAAACTCGGCATGCCCCGACACATAAGCTAGTATCCCGAGCGTTATCCCGATAATGGCGGAAGTACCGGTGGCCAAGCCATCCAATCCATCGGTGAGGTTTGCTCCATTGGAAACTGCCGTGACAATGAAAATGACCACAATGACCAACAACGCCCAAGCAGCCTTTTCCGAATGTTTTCCCATAAAGGAAACAAGGGATTCGTAATCAAGGTTATTGTTCTTCACAAAAGGGATCGTGGTTTGCGTGGATTTCACGTTTTCAACGTATAAGTTAACTTGTTCCTTATGCGTTCCTTGCTTAATTTCGACACGCTCACGTGAAACAACCTGGGGGCTAACATACATCACAATACCAACAATGAGGCCTAAACCCACTTGGGCTACAATTTTAAATTTCCCCTGCAAGCCTTCCTTGTCTTTTTTGAAGACTTTGATGTAATCATCCAGAAAGCCTAAACCTCCCAACCAAACCGTCGTCACAAGCATCAAAATGATATAGACATTTCCCAAACGGCAAAAAAGCAACGTTGGAATCAATATCGCGATGATAATGATGAGCCCACCCATCGTGGGAGTTCCTTTTTTGGACATTTGCCCTTCCAAGCCCAAATCACGAACCAATTCGCCAATTTGCTGTTTTTGAAGCATGTCGATAACCCTTCGTCCAATCACCGTGGAAATGATGATGGAAAGAATAAGTGCAAGCGACGCTCTTGTGGAAACATACCGAAACATTCCGGCTCCCGGAATATCCAACTGGTCTAAGTAATTGAATAGATAATATAGCATATGTGTATTTGTTTCGGAATTTATTTGCTAACAATGCTTCTAACCACCTCACGGTCGTCAAAATGACGCTTCACCCCTTTCACATCCTGATAATCTTCGTGTCCTTTTCCTGCAATCAAAATTACATCTCCATTTTGAGCCAAAGCGCAAGCTGTTTTGATGGCTTGTTCGCGGTCAACGATAGAAAGGGTGTTCTTCAATTGATCAGATGTAAGTCCATCTTCCATATCGTGGATAATCATTTCCGGTTCTTCAAAGCGCGGATTATCAGAAGTAAGAATTACTTGATCGCTCAAGCGGACAGCTTCGCGAGCCATGATCGGGCGTTTTGTTTTGTCTCGGTTTCCTCCGCAACCAACAACGCTGATAACCCGGCCTTTTCCTTCAAGCACACCGTGGATGGCGGTCAGCACATTCGTCAACGCATCGGGTGTGTGGGCATAATCGACAATTGCCGTAAAGCCTTTTGGCGCACGAATGGTTTCGAAGCGGCCTGAAACAGGTTTCAACTGGCTAAGAACCACCAACGCTTGCTCTGGATCTTGTCCAAGCAAAACGGTGGCTCCATAAACGGCAAGCAAGTTATAGACATTGAAAACTCCTACGAATTGCACTTCCAATTCCTTGTCGTTGATCGTGATGGAAGTTCCATCGAAGTGCTTCTCTACGATTCGTCCCTTGAAATCGGCCAACGACCTCACGGAATAAGTATGTTTAGAGGCTTTGGTGTTTTGCAGCATCACCAAGCCATTTTTATCATCAATATTGGTCAACGCGAAGGCGGAAGCAGGAAGATTGTCGAAGAAAGCCTTTTTTGCTTTCAGGTAATTTTCCATCGTCAGATGATAATCCAGATGGTCTTGTGTCAGGTTCGAAAAAATACCTCCGTCAAACGACAAGCCACTGATTCGTTTCTGGTGAATAGCATGCGAACTAACCTCCATAAATGCGTATTCACATCCGGCAGCCACCATTTTTGACAGCATCTCGTTAAGCGAAATCGGATCAGGAGTGGTGTGGGTGGCATGAAACTCCTCATCGTTCACATAATTTGCCACGGTTGACAGCAAGCCGGTTTTATGGCCCAACTTCCTGAACATATGATAAAGCAAAGTGGCGGTAGTGGTTTTGCCATTTGTTCCGGTCACCCCGACCAAAATTAATTTATCCGAAGGATTCCCAAACCAATGGGATGCAACTTTGCCGGCAGCGTCCAAGCTGTCAGCCACTTTCACGAAGGTGATTCCTTGCACCGCCGTGTCAATCGGATCGGAATAAACAACCGTTTTTGCACCTAATTCAATGGCACTCTTGATATAATTGTGGCCATCCACCTGAACGCCTTTGATGGCTATAAATAAATATCCTTGAAGACACTTTCTCGAATCGGACTCAATGCCTGAAACGTCTGATTCCAAGTCGCCTTTCACCTCAACAATTCCAATGCCTGAAAGTAAATCCTTTAGTTTCATAGTTTAATATTTTTGCTTTTTCCACAATTTGTCTGCTATTCAAGTTGCAAAGATACATAGCTTCCCCGTATTGCCCGACTTCCCGGTGTTAAAGATTGATTCGTGACTTTCCCTCTGCCGTTCAATTTCACTTTAACCCCTAAATTTTCAAGCAAATACACGGCATCCCTAGCTCCCATTCCTTTAACGTCGGGAATAGTACCTTTAGGAGTAGCCATCGATCTTATTTCTATATTTCTTTCGGAAGTATTGGATTGAACCCAACTTCCGCCACCCATCGCTTGCGAAAACCCAATATTCAGCGTGGACAACACTTTTCGAATATCGGTAAACCAACCGTTTTTCACAAAAGGTAGTAGTTTTATCCCCACCGAATCGTTCCGCCCACTATCGATTGGCATTCTCATATTCCGGGCATACAATTCTTCTGCTATATTTTTGAAAACCACTCCCGACATCAAGCCTCCCGAGGGCGATCCATGAGGTTTTCTGATACCCACAAAAATGGTATATTTGGGTGATTCCGCAGGGAAATATCCACAGAAAGAGACGTAATACCCTTCGTATCCGCCTTTTGAAGCAATCATGGCAGTTCCCGTTTTTCCTGCAATACTGAAATAGGGGGAAGCCACACTTTTGCCAGTGCCGTCAGTCACCACTTTCAAGAGCATGGTTTTGATTTCGCTCAAGGTTCTTTCAGAACAAAGAGATGGGTTTATAACTTCCGTTTGGAACTCTTTCATCACTTTGCCGTCTTTGAGAAACTCTTTCGTGAAAAATGGCTTAATCATTTTGCCGCCATTAGCAATCCCATTGTAAAACATCAAAATATACATTGGAGGGATCTGCGTCTCATAGCCGAAGGACATCCAAGGAAGAGTCGTTTTAGACCATGGATTTGATTTATCTAACGGAAACCGAATAATGGAACGGCCTTCTTTCCCGTGAAGCGGAACATCCCATTCAATCCGACGGGTGATTCCCAAATCATGAAGATGCTGCACGTATCTTGTTGGATTATTCTCGTATCCTTTCAATATCACTTTGGAGACGACAACGTTAGAAGAATGCTGAATCCCTTGGCTCACTGTCTGATATCCATGATCTTTTCCTTTACGCCAGTCGTAGTCTCTCACGTCTTTTCCTTTGTAACGAAAAACCCCCGAACCCACAAAAAACGAATCGGAAGGTGTTACAATTCCATCTTCCAAGGCCACCATGATGGAAGCTATCTTGAAAGTAGAACCCGGCTCTGCCATATATGAAAACGCATTTGGATTTCTTTCTGCATAAACCCCTTCGGCCATCCGGTCAAGATTGCTGATTGCTTTCACCTCGCCGGTTGCGGTTTCCATCACAATGGCACATCCCGATTCCGCATCTAATTCTTTTAGTCTTGCATACAACGACTTTTCCGTTATGTCTTGAATGTCAACGTCCAAGGTCGTCTTAATATCCCATCCATCCTGTGCAGGAGTTTCGACCACATCAATCCATTGGCCACCAATCCGTTGCCTGTTTTTACGACCTTTCACTCCAGAAAGAATGGAATCGTATTTCAGCTCCAAACCACTCGAGCCTCCTCTTTCAATATCTTTGTAAATAGAACCGACAGTACGTCCGGCTAAAGCACCAAAAGGCTTCATGCGCATCGCCTTTTCTTCGGCTATCAAACCACTTTTGGTGCTTCGCTGCCTCAAAAATGGCATCTTCTGAATGGCTTTCAATTCAAGATAATTCACATCCTTGCGAATAATCCGCACATAGCGAGTCTTCAATTTTATTTTAGCCTTCGACTTCTCTTTCCTGGCTTTTTCAAGCTCCTTTTTTTCTTCTATGCTTATCTTCAAATTGCTTTCCAGAATCCTTTTGTAGGCCTGAACCGAGCGATCGGGAAACTGCTTTGCCAAAGATCTGGAAATCAAATCAATTGAATCCAGAAGGATTGTATCGACTAGTCCGTTGGCATGAAAATCCATATAAACGCCATACAACGGCTGGCTTGTAGCCAAAACACGTCCATCTGAGGCATAAATATTACCCCTCCGCGGGAGAATGGTGCGGTCGGTCTTGACCGTTTCCTTCTTTCCGATTTCACGCCACAGATCTCCCTCAAAATACATAATTTTAACAATACCATAGAGAATGGAGATAAACGCAAGGGATAGAGCCAGAGTAACAAGTGCATACCGCCCCAATGCTGTCCGACCTTTTTCCGATTTACTTTTGACTGCTGCCATTTTCTTGTAAGTTTACTTCTCCTTTGGATCGTCTTTCTTCGTATTCTCTTTCTTTTCAGCGTCTTCCTTTGTATTGATTTCATAAGAAGGCTTGTTGGATATCTCCAAACCTAATTGGTCTTGTTCTACAAGCTTGATTACTTGCGACTGACGACTGATGGCGGTTAGCCGCGACGACACGGTCTGATATTCATATTTTGCATCTTTCAATTCTTTTTGCAGGGATTCTATTTTCGATACCTGCTCGATATAATTGTATCGATTACTGATATACAGCACCATAAGAATGAGAATAATTGCTATGAAAAAAGTGTTTTTCACGAAAAAGTCTTCCGTAAGCACTGATCCACTAAGGATGTACATCACCTTGTTTTTTAGCTTATTGGTTTTTCCGTCTTTCTTCATTTGACTTGGAAGTTTAGGATCCACTCTAATTTTTTTCTGCAATTCTTAACTTGGCACTTCGCGAACGAGGATTTCGGGCTTGCTCTTCCGCATTTGGAACAATCACTTTGTTATTCACCAAGCGAAAAGGAGTATTCACATTACCGAAAAAATCTTTGTCAACTTTGCCTTCAAAATTTCCGGTTTTGAAAAAGTTCTTCACCAAACGGTCTTCCAGCGAATGGTAGGTGATAACCGAGAGCCTTCCTCCGGGCTTCAAGATTTCCAAAGACTGCACCAGCATTTCGCGGAGTGTTTCCATCTCTTCGTTCACCTCAATGCGTAATGCCTGAAACGCCTGAGCCAGAATTTTCTTTTCTTTTTCCCTTCTGATAAACGGGGCTAAGGCGTCAAGCAGATCACTTATTTTGGCGATGGGAACTTGCGACCTTTTGCGGACAATAGCCGCAGCAATCTGTCGGGATTCTCGCAGTTCGCCGTATAAATAAAACACATCGGCCAATTTCTCTTCTGAAAATTCATTGAGCACGAAAGCCGCATTTTTCTTCGACTGGCGATTCATCCTCATATCGAGATTGCTCTCTTCAAAACGAAAAGAAAATCCTCTTTCCGAATCGTCAAAATGGTGCGAAGACACGCCCAGGTCAGCCAAAATTGCATCCACAGAGTCTTGCCCGTAATATTTCAGGAAATTCTTCAGGTAACGAAAATTGCTTCTTACAAATGTAAACCGTTTATCTTCTGGCATATTGTTGACCGCATCTTCGTCCTGATCGAAAGAATACAAATGACCTTTTTCGCCCAACCGCGACAAAACCTCACGGGAGTGGCCTCCTCCGCCAAAAGTGACATCCACACAGATGCTCTCGGGGCTGATATTCATTCCGTCCACACTTTCGGTCAAAAGCACAGGTATGTGGTATTCTTCGTTCATGTTTTTTTCAGTTTAGCTATTCATCAAGCGTTGAAGTTCTTCGCTGAACTTTTCGGCCGTTATTAATGGTTCATCCAATTTGGATTTTGCCCAAATCTCAATCGTAGTATCTACACCTAAGAAACGCACCTCGGCACCTATTTTAGCCAACAGCAGATAACGTTTCGGGATAAGTATGCGCCCATTTGCATCAAGCTCCAATCGCTCGGAGTCCAACATAAATTGACGAAGAAGCTGTTGGTGTTCTTTGTTCCATTTGTTCAGCTTTTGCCTCAGCAAATTCACTTCCTCCTCCCAAGCTTCGAGAGGATAAAGCACCAAACAGTCTTGGAAAATATCTTTGCGAAGCACCAAACACGATTGTCCCCCCGACTGCAAAGCCTTTCGGAATGCTGCCGGCAAGAAAATGCGCCCTTTGGCATCAATTTTTGCTTCAATATTTCCCAAGAATTGAACCATCTTATTCTTTTCTAATTGGTTGACTTATCGTCCATTTAATCGGTAAAGATAAATATTTTCTCCACCTAGACCCACTTTTACCCACTTTTTTTTGAAAAAAAGTTTTCAACAGCTTATAATAGAGAAAAAACTGGAGAAAAGGATGATCCTCCGTTGTCCGTATTAATGCGATATACAAGAATATTTGAAAAGGAAAAAGGCCAATCTTTAGAAAAAAAACGGAGCACACTATGTTGTATGCTCCTACGAATTTCTTGTATAGAAATGCTAGATCCGCTCATATGTTAAAAAATGATAATCAAACCTATTTTTGTCGTCTGCCGAATGTTTTTCTTCCGAAATCAAACGCCATATGTCTTTGTCAATTTCGGGAAAATGAGTGTCAGCTCCTTCGAAAGAATTTTGGATCTCGGTTACATAAAGCTTGTCGGCAAATGTAATTGCATCTCGATAGACAGAACCTCCTCCGATAATAAATAGTTCGGATTCGCCGTTCGTCAGTGCCAAAGCCTCCTTTAAGGAAACGCATGCTTCCACATTTGCCCATTGCAAGTCTTTGTTCCGGGTAATTACAATATTGCGCCGATTGGGCAACGCGCCTTTTGGCAAAGACTCGAAGGTGCGGCGTCCCATAATGATTGTATGCCCATCGGTGATGGATTTGAAGTATTTCAGATCCGCAGGCAGGTGGCAAAGCAAATTATTTTGCCTTCCGATGGCATTTCGCTGATCCACAGCCACTATAATAGAAATGGTTGGCATAAGTTTTTGATTATTATTTTGTCCAAAAATCGATGTATTGTCGGGCTACTTTGAGGTAGTGGTGATGACGTTCTACGTAGAGCCGGCTTTGCTGCGAGAGTTCGGGTATTTTCTCCTTTTCCAATATGATTTTTTCCAATTGCCGATACACCTCTTCTTCGGAAGGGAGGACATTGATGATTGGGCGCAATTCCGTCTCACCGATTATCTCGTAATTCTCGGGTTCACCGCCTCCAACCACGACCAGGCCTTGCGCCATGGCCGTTAGTGCATTCATAGCTGGCGTGTAAGAATAAAGCTGATCGAGAATAATGTCCGACCCATCCATTAATGTCACATATTCGGCATAAGGGACCGATTCGGCCTTTTTAACAAAACACTGCTCCGGGTATTTCGCCTGGGCACGAAGTAAAGCCCTCAGCATTACATCCGTGCCCTTCCACTCCGAACGGGCTTTTTGTATTCCAATGAAAAAATTTATACCTGGCAAATGAACTCCCCGCTGGACAAAAAGAATTTCATCCGTATGGATAGGTGCCGGAATATAAGCGAGTTTTTCCTCAAAAAAGGGCTGATAAGCTACAAAATATTCGTAAAGACAAGCTATAATGCCGTCCGATTTATCGGCGATGTATTTGTTGAGATCTTCTTTCTCAGTACTAATCCATTCGTCCTTCAACTTTTGAGCATTGCGTAACATGGTATCCCTTTCGGGAATATCAAATTCCGAATAACGAAAAACCTGCTTATCAAGGCAAGCTTTCAACCAAAAATAATCGTCTCCGAATGCCCCCAGAAACACCTTTCCGTTGTGCCGTTTGAGGTATTCAAAAGCGAATCGGATGCGTCCTGCCTTTAGGTCGAGGAAACAAGGATTGATAATTTGTACAACATCAAACCCTTTAAAAGAAGAGAAATGAAAGAAAACATCCCCGAGATATTTGATCGTTCCAAGCACTGATCCGCTGCTTCGAGTCAATGCTATATCTCTTTGATAAGATTTGAATTGGTCTCCAGAAGAAGCCACTACCACCTCATGACCCAAGGCCCGTAAGCCACAAGCCAATGTCCAGTGCAGGTTACTAAATTCTCCGAGTAATAATATTCGCATTTCTCTCGTTTTGAACCCAAAGGTAGAATTTTTATGCAAAAGGGGAAGCATTGCCACTCGCTGTTTTTATAGCAAACAAGTGCAATCCGATTATTTTCTGTGGCTTACATACACGAGCAGGGTTCATTCTCTTTTTTGTATGATCCGTCTTAAATCGAATCGGGATGAATCGGATTGTTTTTGGGAAAGTCAAAGAATATGAGTTCCTTAGGAGCATCCTCGAAACAGGTCCAATCGTTCGAGTCAATCCTTAACGAAAAGATCCCGCAAGTGGGCAGATTGTCAATTGCCGACACCCCCAAACTGTTTGCAAAATCTGTGATAGCCGGGTTGTGCCCAAAAATTGCGACGGTTTTAAAACGATTGTCCAATGCACGAATAACTTGCAGGAAAATATCTGCCTCTGCATCATACAGTTCAGGAATCGGGATAATGGAGATTTCCCCAACGCCAAACGATCTGGCGAAAAGCCTAGCTGTGGTTATTGCCCGATGAGCAGGACTTGACACAAAGGCATCTATAACGATTCCTTTTTGCTGTAACCGGAAGGCCATTTCGGAAGCGTTCCGAGTACCTCTTTTGTTTAGGGGACGATCAAAATCTCTTATCTCGGGAGAAGCCCAACTGCTTTTTGCATGGCGGATCAACAGAAGTGTTTTCATAACTGCAAAGGTAAGGGGGAATTTAGAGAAAAAATAGCAAAATAAGATCAAATATAATAATCCGAAGCATCAATGATGCCGGCACGAAGCGCATAACGGGAGGCTTCCTGCGAATTATTGACATCCAATTTGCGGTAAATGTTTTTGCGGTGTGTGATAACCGTGTAAACGCTGATGTTACGTGCAGCAGCAATTTCCTTGGCGGTTTTCCCCCAAGCAATTTCTTTTAGAATTTCTTTTTCTGTAATAGTTAAGAGGTTGCTTTCTTGAAAGATGGGACTGCCACCCACTTCCAACAGGTTTCTAATTTGAACACAAACAAACGAGGTGTGATTGTAAGCCGAAAGAAACGCTTCTTTGATTTCTGCTATCTCAGAGTTCTTCAACACAACCGAAAATGTGGAATGGCTAACCACTATTCGTTTTAAAAATTGAATGCTCAAGTCTTCGGAAAACAATACCCAATTGGCCTTGTGAAAGCGGGCGGCAATATTCAGCAACCCATCCACACTGTTCATGTCTGAGAGAGCGTAATCAAGAATTACTAAACTCTCCGGATTGGTAGCCAACACAGCAATCAGCTCGTTGCGGTCATTCACAAAGGATATTCTGTACTCTTGATGCCTAAGGCTCATTTTCACGAGAGCTTCAACCCCTAATCGGGTAATATCCTGCTTGTCAAAAATTATCACATTCCGTTTCATAGAAGCTGGAAATTAGATTAGAGAGTAAGTGAAATGTTATTGGTTTATGTTCGGTTATTCCGCCATTTTTTGGACAAAGCGTTGAAATTTCGCTTCGGGATGGGCAGCCGACACAAAATTGAAATTTGCCGAATGGCTTCCTGGTGGGCTTTTGCTGATATCCCTTTGTTCAGAAGTTAAAATAATGTGCCAATATGCCAATGGGGAAATGTGATAATAAGCAAATCTAATAATTAAAATTTCTTATTCTATAAACATGTGTCAGCAAATTGCGATATCGCCTTCGCTTCGGCGAACATTGTTTGGCACATTACAATTAGCCTTTCTCTGCCACTGATAAAATTTCGCCAGTTCCTCTTCAATAATTTCTTCCGCTCGTTCCACTTCGTTTGTCCGGACAGATAAATTTCGTTTTGCGAATGTTTCAATATCTTCCAGATTATAAAGTTTCACGAGGGGAAACTTTCCTATTTCTTCGGCCACATCCCTTGGAAATGCCAAGTCAAAAATGACTAATTCTTTATCCTTTGCCACATCATTTTCTTTCACGATCAAGTGCGGTGCAGAAGTTGCGGAAATGACCACATCAGCCAAATCCAGAAGAGCCTGCTTTTTGTCGAAGTTCACAGCTGAAGCATGATATTCCGATGCAAGTTGCTGCGCTTTATCAAAATTGCGGTTCGATAAAAAAACATTTGTTGCGCCTCGTGATGACAGGTATTTCAGAATATCTTCCGTCAATTTGTTCATCCCGATGATGCAGATAATTTTCTGATTCAGGTCGATGTTCAATTGTTTTAGAATATCGGTCGTCACTTGACTGTGGGAGACAGCTCCCACGGCAATTTTCGTCTCTGTTCGCACCCTCTTACCCACATGGATGGCCGATTGAAAAAGGCGGTTGAGACCTGATGAAAGGCGGTAGTTTTCCAGTGCATGGATATATGCCTGTTTGATCTGCCCTTGTATGGCACGTTCGCCCAGCAAGGATGACTCCAAACCGGCTGCCACACGGAAGAGATGTCGCGCCATATCCTCCGGCACATTGCCTTCGCCCCAATAAAGCTCCACCCGGTTGCAAGTGGAAAGCAAGACGTGCGCAACAGCTTTGTCCAAGGAAAGTTCCTTGAAAAGCGATTCCCGCTCTTTCAGGCAGTAGGCACTGTTATTTATAAATCTGCTTTGTATCATTCTTCCGTTCCAACACAATTTTTCCTTCTTCCACCAACTGGTGTATCTGATCCCGGATATGAATCGACTGGTACACATCACGGGCATTGGAAGTCACAGCTACATTCACATGGTCGTGCTTGTAGATAGCAGGCGACACAAAATCGCACAGGACCGGATTGTCGCACACACTGGTCAAAATATTTAGTTCCTCTGCATCCCGTTTGATTTGGGCATTCAACTCCTCGTTTTCGGTGCAGACATACACCAAAAAAGCACCCACCAAATCCCCTTTCTCGTATTCCTTTTGAATCCGGTCGAAAGGTAGCGAATCGAATCCGGGATGAAATTGGGGTGAAATGATGATTCCCGAATCAGAAAACCGATGCAAGATAGAGGCTTTGTGGTATCCCACCTTTCCTCCACCGATAATCAAAACCCGTTTCCCGGTGATGTTGATCGCTATAGGTAAAAAATTCAGTTCTTCTCTTTTCATAAATCAACATTATAATGTGCCAATTCGCATATTCTTTCATTGTCTCATTGCCTTATTTTCACATTAGCATATTGGCACATTAGTATTTACCTCTTATGCAACCCGCACTCTTTGTGTTCGGGATTTTCCCACCACCAGCGTCCGGCGCGGACATCCTCGCCTTCTGCCACCGCCCGTGTGCATGGCTGGCAGCCTATGCTCGGGAAATGCTTGTCGTGCAGGACATTGTAAGGAACACGATTCGTTTTGATATAATCCCACACCTGTTGTTCCGTCCAATGCACCAACGGGTTGATTTTGATCAGGTTGTTGGCTTCGTCCCATTCCACTGCCTGAACCCCTGTCCGGGTCACCGATTGCTCCTGCCGCAATCCGCAAATCCAGACATCCAGCGTGCCCAAGGCCCGAAGCAAAGGCTCTATTTTGCGAACACCACAACACTCTTTTCGCTTTTCGATGCTTTCGTAAAAAGCGTTGATGCCATTCGCCCGCACAAATTGTTCCACCGGCTCACACTCGGGAAAATACACCTCGATTTTGATGCCGTATTTCAAGTTCGTTTTGTCGATCAAGGAATAGGTTTCAGGAAAAAGCCGCCCCGTGTCAATCGTGAAAATGCGTGCAGTAGAATCCGTTTTCAAAATCAAGTCCGTCAGCACCTGATCTTCCAATCCCAAGCTCGAAGCCAATGCTATGCGAACCCCATATTTCGGAAGAAAGTAAGCCAGAATTTCTTCGGGCGATTTTCCATCGAATTGTTTATTTAGTTGATCAATTTCTGTTTTCATAATAAAAATAATTAATATGCCAATGAGGCAATGTGCCAATAAAGTAATATGCGAATTTGTCAATTGCTTCGCATTGCTTGGCTAACACGCTCTCTGTTTCTGGAATTCAATCATTATAATGTATTATCTCATTGACATATTGGCATATTATCTCATCGGCAAACTGAACTTAAATCACATACGTCTGTTCCTCGAGGGAATCTACAATCATTCCTGCGCCCACCGTCTCGAAAGTGGCTTCGTCAATAATCACCAAGCTGCCTGTGATTCTGTTTTCTGCATACAAGTCGTGCTTCAAAGGCTTCGATGTCTTGATCTTGATATGCGCAATATCATTCATCTTCACCACCTTGTCGCCGATCACATTTTCCAGTTCATTGATATTCACCTTATAATAAACATCTTTGATGAAACCGAACACCTCATCCGTGGTGTGGCGAATGATGTATTTCGCACCGATACTCAGCGGACGGTGGTTCAACCAGCAAACCAACAACGAAATATGGGCATCCACACGGGGCAGTTCGTCCGACTTCACGATCATGTCGCCACGGCTCACATCCACGTTGTCATTCAATCGAATAGCCACCGATTGCGGAGCATAAGCCTCTTCCAAGGATTTGTCCGCCTCGTCAATCGCCTTGATGGTGGATTCGGTGTAAGACGGCAAAATGGTCACTTTATCGCCTACCTTCACCCTTCCGCTCGCCAAGCGTCCCGCATACGCGCGGTAGTCGTGAAACTCATCACTTTGAGGACGAATCACATATTGCACAGGGAAACGGGCTTTTAGCTTTTCGAGACTTTCTTTCACCGGCAACGACTCCAGCAAGCTCAAGAGAGGCTGGCCTTCATACCAAGGTGTTTTGTCCGAAGCATTCACCACGTTGTCGCCATCACGGGCCGAAATGGGAATGTAGATGACATTCTTCAAGTTCAACTTTTCGGCAATGGCCGTATATTCGGTTTTTATTTTATTGAATACTTCTTCCGAAAAATCCACCAAGTCCATTTTGTTCACAGCAAGCACCACGTAATCCAAACGGAGCAGCGATGCCACATACGAATGGCGTTTGGTCTGTTCAATGATTCCGTTGCGGGCATCCACCAAAATAATCGCCGCATCTGCCGTGGAGGCTCCGGTCACCATGTTTCGGGTGTACTCGATGTGTCCGGGAGTGTCGGAAATGATGAATTTCCGCTTTGGGGTAGCAAAATAA
Organism: Bacteroidales bacterium UBA1309; assembly: GCA_002307185.1. Classification (GTDB taxonomy): domain Bacteria; phylum Bacteroidota; class Bacteroidia; order Bacteroidales; family Dysgonomonadaceae; genus UBA1309. The sequence continues at coordinate 25,452 of DBTT01000021.1, read as the reverse complement.
CGGTACGCCACGTCGATGGTGATTCCTTGTTCACGTTCGGCACGTAGGCCGTCTGTCAACAAAGCAAGGTTCACCTCTTCGTTCCCAAGGCGTTCGCTGGCGGCTTTCACCGCCTCCATTTGGTCTTCAAAAATGGATTTGCTGTCGTAAAGCAAACGGCCAATCAAAGTACTTTTTCCATCGTCAACGCTTCCGGCCGTGGTGAAGCGAAGGAGTTCCATATCTAAATATCCGCTCATAATCTTCTAGTATAATTCAAAAATATCCCGCTTTCTTCCTATCCTCCATGGCTGCTTCGGAACGTTTGTCGTCCGAACGGCCACCCCGTTCCGTGACACGGGAAGAGGCTATTTCATCGATAATGTCTTCCAAAGAGTGTGCTTCGGAAATGGTGACCCCCGTGCAGGTGATGTCTCCAATCGTGCGGCAACGGATGCGCTTGCGAACGATTTCTTCGGTCGGTTTTAGCTGCATAAAAGGATAGTAAGCCAGCCAAACTCCATCACGTTCGAACACCTCCCGTTCGTGTGTATAATACAAACTTGGCAATTCGATGTTCTCTTGCAGGATGTATTGCCAAACGTCCAGTTCCGTCCAGTTGCTCAAGGGAAAAATACGGAAATGTTCGCCCAACTGTTTCTTCCCATTAAAAATGTTCCAAAGCTCGGGACGTTGGTTTTTGGGATCCCATTGCCCGAATTCGTCCCGGTGGGAAAAGAAACGTTCCTTGGCCCTTGCCTTTTCCTCATCTCGGCGTGCTCCACCTAATGCTGCATCAAACTTGTATTTTTCAAGTGTGTCGAGCAAAGTCACCGTTTGGAGCTTGTTGCGGCTCGCATTGTAGCCCGTTTCTTCCACCGCGCGACCCGCATCGATGGATTCCTGAACGGATCCCACAATGAGTTTCACTCCTGTTTTTTTGACCAAATCGTCGCGGTAGGTGATTGTTTCTTCGAAATTGTGTCCCGTGTCGATGTGGACAAATGGAAAGGGGATGGTGGCAGGATAGAAAGCCTTGTACGCCAAATGGGCCATCACAATTGAATCCTTCCCGCCGGAGAAAAGCAACGCCGGCTTTTCGAACTGGGCGGCTACTTCCCGAATGACATAAATCGATTCCGATTCAAGTTCTTTTAAATGTGTTAGTCTGTCGCTCATATAATCTTTTCTGTAAATTCTCTGATTTCTAAATTTGGAAGGATGGATACTCACATCAGCTTATTTGTCGCCAACTTCCACCGAAGCCCAGTAGGGCCTAAATCGTTTCATTGAGTGCTTCTTTGATTTTGTTCTTAGTTGTTGATCCTTTGGCCACCGATCGCACATTTTCAGGCAACTTGCCATGCAATTCGGGGAAAGCCTCCACGCAGGACGGCGATGCAAAAACAATTTCCGGAAACAGAGCCGTATCTATTCTCTTAGCTTCTTCGTTGGTCGTGTTTAGGTACAGGGAAAGATCCGTCACCCGGTTTCCCAATTGCCTCAACTGATCCGGAAGATATTTCAAGGCTTTGTCCGAACGGGGCAACAGTATATTTTTACCTGCAATGTGCTCGTTTTTAAAATAATCCACCAATCCTTCAGCAGATTCGGTGGGAGACTCGATGTCAGGATACAGGCGGTATTTTTTCAATTCAGCAGCAGTCTTTTTGCCTACCGACGCAATTTTTGCGTTCAAAATACGGCGGATGTCTATCCGCAAATCGTCCAGTATTTCGAAAAAATAACGGACTCCGTGGCAGCTGGTGAAGACAATCCAATCGAAGTTGTTCAAATGAACCGATAGGACTGAAGCAATTTGCTTGTCTTTGTTTTTTTCAATTTTAATCAAGGGGCTATGCACCACATTCCCAACTGTGGCGTATTCCTTGGCAGTGCTTCCCGTCACCAAGATGTCTTCTTGTGGCGCATGGGCTTTTTCAAAATCCACCACATCACCCACCACAATCAATATGGGAGTTGGAAAACGGAAAACCGTATTTTGCAATTCGTTTAAGGACGAATAAAATGTCTTTTGATCAGGCAAGGAAATATTGTGAACCAAGGCCACAGAGGTCTGCCGCCTCCTACCCGATTGAATCAGTTTGCGGGCAATTTCTGCAATATTCGAGCCACCCATGTAAATGACCAACGTGTCAGCTTGTGTTTTTGCCACATTTTCAGCGGAATGTCCGGTCACAAAAGCGACCGAAGAAGCCACATCCCGATGCGTTAGCGGAATGTGCGTCAACGCCGACAATGCCAACGCAGAGGTGACCCCCGGAATCACATCCACTTCCACCAAACGGCTTTGCAGGAAATCTATTTCTTCCCGCCCGTGTGCAAAAACCATCGGGTCGCCCCCTTTGAGGCGAACCACATTCTTGCCGCTCACTGCGGCTTGGTAAAGCAGTTCGTTGATTTCGTCCTGATGGTGGCTGTGCTGCCCTTTCCTCTTGCCTACATACACTTTCTCGGATGTGTATTTTTCCAAGAAATGCTTGTCCAGCAAATCGTCGTAAAACACCACATCGGCATTTGCCAAAGCTTTATCTCCGCCAATTGTCAGCAAGTCGGCATTTCCAGGTCCAAAGCCAACCAGAGTGACTTTTCCCCAATTTTTCCGAATATCGTGAAGCGAAAAAAAGTCCTTCAATTCAGAGTCTCCCGTACGTCCGATCACCGCCACACTCCCTTGCAAGGGATGGGTCTTGAAAGGCAGTGACTCGGCAGCACGGTGAGACAAACCAAGACAATGCAGTGCAAAACTGGCAACAATAAATCCATCTACAAAACCGTTATCCACTTGAGCAATACGATCCTGAATGGTTCCCGAGATGCTCACCACTTCCAAGTCTGGACGAAGTTTCAGTAGTTCTTCTTTCCTTGCTTTCGAATCGGTACCGATGCGTGAACCGGCAGGCAATGCGGCCAAGCCGAGGCCGCATTTGCTGACCAACGAATCTGTTTTGTCGGCAGCTTCGGTCAGGCAAAACAATTCAAGACCGGCAGGCAAAGGATAAGACAAATCTTTGGCAGAATGTATATAGATATCGGCTTCGCCTTTTAGCAAAGTGGTATCCAATTCACGGGTGAAAAAATCAGCAGCACTATTTTCCATCAGGGAAACTTGCCTGTTTTTATCGGCGAAGGAAGAAAATACTTGCAGTTCGTGGTCAAACGCAGGAAAAACCGCAAGCAACTCCTTCACTTGAATAAGCGAAAGCGGGTTGTTGCGACTGACTATCCGTATGTTTTTTACCTGCTTCATCACGCATTGAATAAATTTGAACAAAGGTACTTGTGTCGGAAAGAGATAGCAATACCACAAATGTGGTATTCTCAGTAAGAAGTGGGGTGCTAAATAAACCTAGAGTAGGCATTAGACAAAAATGGTTGAAATCCAGTTTCACCGTTAATCTGAAGCCGAAATTAAACTGTATGCTGGTAGCTGAGGTCTGGCACCTTCACAAAAAAGATGCTTGGTATAAGATCACCGGCCTTGGGACAGGCCGACTACCTTATCCTGTTTCTCGAAAACCGACTCGACAAAATTCTCCCCAGAACACTTAGGATGAAAACAATGACAGTCAACAACAAGGCAGATGCATAAGCCCGGTCTTGCACGTCGGCGGAAGGGCTACTCAATTGGAAAAATACGGAGAGAGGCAAAGTGGCCGCTGGCTGGGAGAGCGATGTAGGTATGCTGTCGGAAAATCCCGCGGTGAACATCACTCCGGCCGCATCACCAATGGCGCGTCCGATGGAAAGCAAAGTGGCGGTGGCGATGCCGGGTGCTATTTGACGGACTACCAAATGGATCGTCTCCAACTTTGTGCTACCCAACGAATAAGACGCATCCAGCAAGTCTTTCGGCAACTGGCGAGCCACTTCATCGATGGAACGTATAAAGATCGGTATGATGAGCAAAGTGATCACAAGGATACCTCCGCCCAGGGAAGTCCTCAAACCGAGGTAAATCATGATGGAGAATGCAAAAGCCCCATACACAATGGAGGGAATGCCAAAAAGGATATCGAATGAAAGCCGCGAAATATAGGCCAATTTGGACGTTTTGGAGAGATACACATTCAGGTAAAACACCACAGGGATGCTTATCAGCAAGCCAAGCAAGGTGGATGCACCCACAATGTAGAGCGAACCCACAATGGCATTCAGCACGCCACCTTCCCCCCCGATGTAGAATCCTCCACTGGGAAGCTTCGTGATCATATCCCAGTTGAGGGCGGGAAGACCACGGCTCAAGATGGTATAAATGATATTCCCAACGAATCCGAACACAGCCAATGTGGCCAGAATCATCAGCACTTTAAATATTTTTTCTTCTATGAATCGCATGTTGTTAATCAGTTAGCAGTCATCAGTTAGCAATAAAATATGTCGTGAGTGGGCAATCGCATGCGCTTGTTGACTTGTTCACCCCACGTGCCGTTATCGTTTTTCCATTTGGTGGAGCATGATTCTTGAGCCGGCATTGAACAACAACACCACCACAAACAAGAACAGTGCGGCCAGCATCAGGGCTGCCTCATACAGCGGAATCGAAAGCATTTCTCCATAATTGTTGGCGATAAGCGCAGGCAAAGGGTAGCAAGAATCAAACAAGGAATGGGGTATTTCCGGAAGATTTCCACAAACCATAAGCACAGCGATTGTTTCCCCCAAAGCCCTTGAAATAGCCAAAACCACAGCCGCCAGGATACCCGACCGGCTCTTGCGCAGCACGATGTACTTGGTGGTTTCCCATTTGTTCGCACCCAGCGAAAGCGATGCGTCACGCAATTCTTTTGGCACAACGGAAAATATCTCGATGAACAAGCTCACCAGAAGAGGCAAAATCATGATTCCAAGAACGATGCCTCCGGCCAAGGTGGTGTAGCCTGTGGAAAATTCGACAAAATGGGGCGCCAATTTTTCCGAAATCCACGGCACGATCAACAACACGCCCCACACTCCATACACCACCGAGGGCAGTCCCGCCAATATGTCCAAAGCAGGAAATACCCATTTTTTGACGTACGATTTGGAATGCTCTGTCAAGAATACGGCTGTGAGCAAAGCAATCGGCAAGGCAAAAAGGATGGCCAGCATGGTGATCCACAATGTGCCGGCAATAAAAGGCAGAAAGCCGAATTTCCCTTGCCCGGGTTTCCATTCCGAGGAAAAAATCAGATTCCATAAAGAATTCACTTCAAAAATAGGAGCCGACTTGTAGTAGAGGCCAAATGCCATGGCAATCACCAGCAAGATAGAGGCAAGGGTGAGAAAGAGCATAATCCCTCCCGCCACTTTGTCCTTGAGAATCCTGTAATAAGATAAGGTGGGCATTGATAATTAGTTTAGTTGAAAAACCTGACAAGCGAAAAAGCTTTGTCAGGTTTGGGAATATACCTTATTATTTAAGTTTTGCCAAGTTTGCTTTCAACGAAGCTTGGTTCAACTGGATGAATCCGACAGCATTGTTATATTTTTGCCCTTCCTTCAGGATGAACTTGATGAACTCGGCCACAACTGGTTTCGGCTTGCCGTTCGACACCAAATACAGCGTCCGCGCAGGAGGTGCAGGATATTTGCCTACGGCGATTGCCCTGATAAGCTGATTGATGGTGCCGTAGAATTGCTCTTCGGGATCAATTTTCCCATTTTTATTTACGTCTATTGGCAATACCGCTATTCCCGCCGTAGGTCTTTTGGTCTTCTGGTCATAAGCATAGGCGATGTTGTTGTATCCAAAAGCAAGTGCATCTTTTTGAACCGCAGACGCTATTCCCGGATCACCAAAAACAGCGGTACCTTTCAAGTCCTCTTGCTTTTTGCCATAGAACTTAGCCCAAGTTTCGGCTGCTCCACAAGCATCGGAACGAGTGTAGAGGTGAACGGGAATATTGGAGCTTATTCCCAAAAGCTGCCCCCATGTAGTAAATTGACCTGTGATGAACAACTTTTCTCCTGTTTGCTGGGTATAACCTTTTGCAAGTAGCTCTTTCAATTTTGGATTTTTTGCATTAACAGTGGCCACGACTGCATCTTTTGCAACGGCAAACGCCAAAGCCCCTTTTTTGACTTCATCGTCGTGAACGTCACGCGATAGCATACCTAAATCCACCACCTTGGAAAGCGCATCGGTCATGCCTTTACCCGCTCCTCCTGCAGAGATGTCAATCCTCACCTTTGGATGAAGTTTTTTGAACTCATCCGCCCACTTCACAGCTAATGGATAAAGTGCGAATGCCCCTGATAGGGAGATTTCGCCCTCCAACTGTTTTCCTGCTTGGGCTTCGACTTTAAACGGGATAGCTAAAATAACTGATACCAATACAATGGCCGAAATAAATTTCTTCATAACCTGATCTTTAAAATGTTTAACAAAATTACACCCAGCGGGCAAAGTAGGCAATACCATGTTTGCGGTATATATTTCTGCTACATACAATTTTAACCCGAGAGCTCTATATAAATAATGTTAGTTCGACCTAAGAGTCGTGTTTTTGGGATGCCCTTTGCATCTTTGGGTTCGGCAGTTGGAAACCACAGCACCCTACAGGCCGCCCGAAGCATTGTTCGGTGTATCCCGTCGGGATATTCGATCGGTAGAAAAAGCATCGGGTAGGCATGGCATGCCGTAGGTATTCACCTCTGGGTGGCGGGCAACGGGGTTGGATTCGCTATAGCAGACTGTATTTCAAATCCTCCTCTTTTCCATTCCATGTGAATGGATTAGTTGTTAAGAATTTGTGTCGAATTGATTGATTTCACATCCGCATACCTCAATCATGGTAGATAAATACTCTGATTGAGGTATTTCCCACACATAACAGGAAGTCTAACTTTGTCATGCAAAATGGATCGGAAGAGAGATCGTTCTATGGAGGCGGAACGCCTTTGGCCAATGGCCGACTTTCTTTTACAATTCAGGGTATTTTTTTTGAATGCGAAGCCACCCCGCACAGATGTAGCCTCAAGAGAACGCCAATTGCACAAGATCCGCACTGGATGACGATGTTGCCCTTTAGTTCATTTATATTCGCAACCAATAGATTGGGTTGGCGAACTGTGGGTGATTTACAGAAAGTTTTTGAGACGTCCACTTATTTTTATAAACATGAATCCCATATCTTACAACCCCATCGCCACTCCTTTTGCCCATCCGCTTTACCTGATGCTGAAGCCGATTGGTGCCATATGCAACCTGGGCTGCAAATACTGCTATTATTTGGAGAAAAAGGAGCTGTATCCCGAAGGTAAAAGTTTCGTGATGAGCGACGAAATTCTCGAAGAGTTTGTCGAGCAATACATGAATTCCCAGACCATGCAGCAAATTCTCTTCACTTGGCATGGCGGGGAAACCTTGATGCGCAACATCAATTTCTACAAAAAGGCATTGGAACTCCAACGCAAATATGCCCGCGGAAGGCAGGTGGACAATTGCATACAAACAAACGGCACTTTGCTCAACGACACCTGGTGCAAATTCTTCAAGGAAAATAATTTCCTCGTGGGAATATCCATTGACGGAACGCAGCATCTGCACGACAAATACAGACGGACAAAAGACGACCGTCCATCATTTCACAACGTGATGAAGGGGATTGCCCTGTTGAAAAAGCACGGGGTGGATTTCAATGTGATGGGCGTGGTGAACGATTACAACGTGGATTATCCGCTCGAATTCTATCATTTCTTTAAGGAAATCGACTGCCGCTACATCCAGTTCTCTCCCGTGGTGGAGAAGGTGGATGGGGAATTGGCATCGTGGAATGTTCCTGCCGACAAATGGGGCAATTTCCTGATTGCCATTTTCGATGAGTGGGTGAAAAAAGATGTAGGGAAATTCTTTATCCAGTATTTCGACTCGGCTCTTGCCAATTGGGTGGGTGAGCAACCCGGACTTTGCATCTTTGCCAAAACGTGCGGGCATGCCGGCGTGATGGAATTCAACGGCGATGTGTATAGTTGCGACCACTTTGTGTATCCGAAATATAAACTGGGAAACATCAAGCAGCAAACCCTCACCGAACTGATGTATTCTCCGAAACAAATCAAATTTGGAAACGACAAGGCCGACACGCTGCCCAAGCAATGCAAATCGTGCAAATACTTGTTTGCCTGCAACGGCGAATGTCCCAAAAACAGGATTATTCAAACGGCTGACGGCGAAGACGGCCTGAATTACCTGTGTGAAGGTTACTACAAATTCTTCGAGCACATTGCCCCTTACATGGATTACATGAAAAAGGAATTGCAACATAAACGGGCTCCTGCCAATATAATGAGTGTTAGCTTTTAGCTGATAGCTAAAAGCTAATAGGCATTAGTTTTAGCTATCAGTTGGCAATAATACTGAAAAAAAAGAGTCATCCACATTGAAACGCTACTTCTTATTTGTATATTTGCAAATAAACAACGCATTTTAAAATAAGAACCATGGTTATTCAAGAATTTAGTTTTGGTAATTTTAGGTCATTCAAGGATATTCAAACTTTGAACATGGCAACCGCTAAAATCAAGTCCAAACAGGAATCAATTGATGTTGATAATGTTATCAAATGCAACAAAGACAAAAATATCTCTTTTCTCAAATCAAAAGCGATTTATGGAGCTAATGCAAGTGGGAAAAGTAATATTATCAAAGCATTTGTTACGTTTATTCGTATCATTAAACAATCTGTTAAAGATGAAAAAATTCTATATTTAGTTGATTCATTTAAGCTTTCCACTGAAACAGAAAATGAACCAAGCTTCTTCCAATTAATTTTTTGGATTGACGATACACGATATAGGTATGGTTTTGAATTAGACGATGAAAAGATCCATGCAGAATGGCTTTATGCAAAACCGGGAGATAGAGAATTGCCTTTTTTCATCAGAGATAACCAAGAAATAATTGAAATCGATAAAACAAACTTTAGTGAAGGGGATAAACTTGTCTCCCTTTTTGAAGACGATAACAATGAAAATGAAATTTTTAGAACTAACTCGTTATTTCTTTCTACAATTTCATCTTTAGGATTTGGAAAATTATCGAAACAACTTGTAGAAAATATTGCCTCAATCTTTGTTATTAATGGTTTAGGTCATAGTGGCTTATTCTCATATGCAGGCGATTCATTAAAAGATGACAGAAGGAAAAAGTACATTGTCAATTTTCTTAAATATGGCGACACTGGAATTGAGAATATTGATACTTTAGATGTACCAGACAATAGTATTTCTACCGATTCAGAAAAAGACAATAACACTGAATCAGAAAAAGATAAAAAAAGAGAGCTCATTGTTTCAACAAGAAAAAAGTATGATGAAAACCATAAATTCAAGGCTCACGAACCATTTCCTTTTAGAATGATGGAGTCTGAAGGAACTTTAAAACTATTTGAGCTTAGTCCTTTTGTCTTTCAGGCATTGAAAGAAAATAGACCTTTAATTATTGATGAATTTGATGCAAGATTTCACCCATTATTAACAAAAAAGATTATTGAATTATTTAACTCAAGGCTAAACCTGAATTCTCAATTAATTTTTGTCACACATGACACAAACTTATTGTCGGCAGACTTCTTACGAAGAGACCAAATCGAATTTGTAGAAAAAGATAAATATGGGGCAAGTCATCTTTACTCTTTAACTCAGTTTAAAGGCATTAGAAATACTGCTTCATTTGAGAAGGATTATATTAACGGGAAATATGGGGCAATTCCTTTTTTAGGTGATTTTAACAAATTTTTAAATTTGAAAAAAGATGCCTAAGAAAACCAAATCAATTAAAGTTACAGATAAAAGGGCTCAAAAGGCATGGTTAAAAAAAGTAAGACCATCGGTTTATGAAGTTGAAACAAAAGACCCAAATAAAACAATACTAATTGTTGGGGAAGGGCAAACTGAAAAGTTATATTTTGAGTCATTTCCAGTCCTTACATTAACCGTTGAAGCAGTTGATTTGGGCGGTCAAAGCAAACTAAAGTTAATTGAAATTACCGAATCTATTATTGAAAATAGCAATAAGGATTATGATGAAGTATGGTGCGTATTTGATATGGATGTTAAAAGAGGAGAAAAAGAATTTGCTGAATTCGATAATGCAATTAAAAGTGGTAAATCCAAAGGTTATAATATAGCATATTCAAATGATGCTTTCGAATTATGGTTCTATTTACATTACAATTATACAGACCAAGCAAACCATAGAAAGTTTTATTATAAATCATTGGGACAACTTTGGGGATGTAATTATGAGAAAATTGGAAAGTCTTATGAATTCTGTTTCGACTTATACAGCAGACTAAACAATGACAAAAATGCCTCACAGAAAGAAGCCATTGACCGAGCAGAGAAGCTATTTAATGAACAATCTCAATTGGAATACCACAAACAAAATCCTGTAACTAAGGTGTATGAATTAGTAAATTTTCTTAACGATAACTGTAGGAAATAAAAGTACTATTGCCAACATCGTGTATAAGTAATGGTTGGTTTTGTAGGGTATTTGGGCGTTCTACCTCGCATCAAGTTCATCGTATCTTGACAGGAAAGTGTCCCGTATTCCGCCACTACTCATACACGTAACCGCTAACGGCTAAACGGCTAATAGCTCATTTATTTCCATCCGCCGCCTAATCCTTTGTATATGTTCACCACTGTGTTCAGCTGGTCTTTTTTTGCATCGATTAGTTCCAGTTTGGCATCCAGCGCATCCCGTTGGGAGGTTAGCACATCCAAATAATCGGCGCGCGCATTTCGGAACAACTGGGTGGAAATGTCGATCGACTTATCCAAAGCCTCGCTTTGTTCAGACTTCAGCTTGTAGTATTCGTCCGTATTCTTGATTTTGGACATCTGGCTGCTGATGTCGATGTAAGCCTGCAAAATCGTTTTGTCGTATTCGTACAAGGCTTCAACTTGTCTCGCATCTGCTTGTTTGAATTGGGCTTGGATGGCGGTCTTGTTGATAAGCGGGCCAGCCAATCCGGCAGTGAGGTTGTAGGCGACAGATTCGGGCATTCTCACCAAATAGGAGGGTTGAAATGCGTCCAATCCGAGTGAAGCTGAAATATTGAGTGATGGGTAAAACTCTTTGCGCGCCGCATTCACGTCCAACTTTGCCGCTTGCAGCTCGAACTCGGCTTGCTTTATGTCGGGCCTGTTTTGAAGCAATTGGGACGGAATTCCGGTGTAAACTATTTTCGAGAGAATGCTCAAGAAAGCATCTTTGTCCCTCTTTATTGGCTGTGGATAACGCCCCAGAAGCATGTTTATTTCACTCTCCTTTTCCACGATACTTTGGCGGATACTGAATTGCGAGGCCTTGGATTTAGCCAATTCTGCTTCAAACTGCTTCACGGCCAGTTCGGTTGCTGCAGCGGCTTCTTTCTGAATTTTCGAAATTTCAAGCGCCCGTTCCTGCAACTTGATATATTTTTCAGTAATATCCAATTGGTTGTCGAGTGAAAGCAGCTCATAGTATTTGGTAGCCACCTCTGCAATCAGGCTCGACAAGACAAAGTTTTTCCCCTCCACTGTTGACAGATAACGGGCAACAGAGGCTTTCTTCTCCGTCCGGAGCTTGTTCCAGATGTCTATTTCCCAGTCAAGTGTCAGTCCAGCCTGATAATCCATCAAAGGGTCAGGCATCGATTTGCCGGGTTTGATTTCCGTAGTTGCGTCGCCGGCTCCTTCGCTGGTATAGCGTCCGGCCTTGCTCACACTCGCTCCTGCGCTGTAGCCGACAGAAGGAGCCAGGCTTCCCTTTTTGGCCATCACGTCGCTTTTGGCAATTTCTATTTCCTGAAGGGCGATAAGCAAATCCTGGTTGTTGCGCAATGCTTCTTCAATCAACGACACCAAGTTCGGGTCGGTGAAAAACTCTCTCCAAGGAGTTATTCCTGAATTTTGGGTGCTGTCTTGAGGTGCAGCCTGTGCGAAATTCCCGGGAAGTGCACTTTTTACGGTATCTGTCATCACGCTCGCCACCGGAGCCTTGCATCCATATAAGGACAACGATAAGGCAATTGCAGCAAGGTATTTATTTTTTATTGTAATTCTCATTGGGCTTTGAGGGTTTAATGTATTCAGCATCTTCTGTAATTGGTGATTCTCTTTCCCAGCGGGCTAATCTTAACTTTTCCTGAATGTTGCCCGTGATGTAATACAGCCCGGGAATGATGAGCAAACCGAATAATGTTCCGACCAACATGCCTCCCGCAGCAGCCGTGCCGAGGGTTCTGTTGCCTACCGCTCCCGGACCAGTGGCGAAAACAAGAGGGATTAGGCCTGCGATAAACGCAAATGAAGTCATCAAGATAGGGCGGAACCGGATGTGAGCTCCTTCCACCGCGGCTTCCTTCACCGACACATTGTGGGTCGATCTTTTATGTACCGCATATTGAATGATAAGCACTGCGTTCTTTCCCAAAAGCCCGATAAGCATCAGCATAGCAATTTGTGCATAGATGTTGTTTTCGAGGCCAATTAACTTCAAGAAAAACATGGTTCCGAAAAGCCCTACTGGCAGGCATAGGATGACCGGCAGCGGCAATATGAAGCTTTCGTATTGTGCCGATAGCACCAGATAGACGAACCCAAGGCAGATCAGGAAGATAAAGATGTCTTGGTTGCCTCTCGAAGCTTCGTCTTTCGAGAGTCCCTCCCAGTCGATGCCGTAACCTTTCGGCAAGGTTTGTGCAGCCACTTCCTGAATGGCTTTGATGGCTTGCGCACTGCTGTATCCCGGGGCTGGATTTCCCTCTATTTCGCAGGAATTGTACATGTTGTGGCGGGTTATTTCCGACAAACCATAGGTCTTTTCCATTTTCATAAAACCGGAATAAGGGACCATTTCGCCTTTGTCGTTTTTCACTGTCAGCTTCAGGATGTCCTGCGGCAAAGCCCTGTATTTGGGGTCAACCTGCACAATCACCTGGTAGGGCCTTCCGAAGCGGATAAAGCTTGTCTGGTAGTCGGACCCCACCATTGTGGACAGGTTGTTCATGGCATTGTCCACGGCAACACCCTTTTGGGCGGCCAGTTCCTTGTCTATTTTCAGCACATATTCGGGGAAGCTTGCCGAATAGAAGGTGAACACCGAGCTTAACTCGGGTCGCTTGTTGAGTTCTGCCACAAAGTCTTTACCTACTTTTTCCATGGCGTGGTTGTCGCCTGTGTTGGCCTTGTCGAGCAGCTTTAGTTCAAAGCCGCTGGCCGTGCCGTATCCGGGAATGGACGGCGGTTGGAAAAATTCGATGTTGGCGCCGACAATGTTTTTCGATTTCTCTTCCAGTTCCTGTATGATTTGAGCCGCACTTTTCGAGCGGTCTTTCCAATCCTTCAGGTTGATGAGGCAGGAACCGGAATTGTCGCCGGTCCCTTCGTTCAGGATTTCAAAACCGGCGAGCGATGAAACCGATTCGACGCCGTCCACTTTTTCGCAAACTTTTTGCAACTGAAGGGCAACCTGGTTGGTTCGCTCCAAGGTGGATCCGGGAGGAGTCACGATTTCGGCATAAATCATCCCTTGGTCTTCTTCGGGTATGAATCCCGACGGGAGAATTTTGCTCATGAAAAAGCCAGCCAGGCAGAATGCCAGCAATATCGGCAAGGTAATCATCTTTCGGGCAACCGTTCGGTTGAGGCCTGACTTGTATTTTTCGGATCCCGCATTGAATGATCTGTTAAACCTGTCCAAGAATTTATTGACAAGGTTTTGCTTGCGTTTTTTCCCGTGGTTGTTGGTCAATATCAAGGCGCAAAGGGCGGGGGTCAAAGTAAGGGCGCAAAGTCCCGAAATGATGATAGCCGAAGCCATTGTTATGGAAAACTGACGGTAGAAGACGCCCACGGGGCCAGGCATAAAGGTGATGGGGATAAACACCGAGGCCATTACCAGGGTGATGGCGATGATTGCCCCGCCTATTTCGCTGATGGCCGCTTCGGTAGCTTTTAGTGCCGTCAGGTTGGTGGTTTCCATCTTGGCATGGATTGCCTCGATGACGACAATCGCGTCATCGACCACCACCCCGATAGCCATCACCAAGGCAAACAACGAGATCATGTTGAGCGTGATGCCAAACAATGACATCACGGCAAAGCTTCCGATGAGCGATACCGGCACGGCTATGGCCGGGATAATGGTCGATTTCCAGTCACCTAAAAACACGAATACGACAATGGCCACCAAGATAAAGGCCTCGAAAAGCGTGTGCACCACCTTCTCCATCGAGGCATCCAAGAAGCGGGACACGTCGTAGCTAATTTCGTAGTGCATCCCTTTGGGGAAATTTTCCTTCTGGAGGGTGGCCATCAATGTTTTCACGTCCTTGATTACCTGGCTCGCGTTCGACCCGTAGGACTGTTTGACGGAGATAGCCGCGGATGGTTTGCCGTTGAGCGTGGAATAGATATCATAGACCATGCTGCCGAAGTCGATATCGGCCACATCCTTGAGCTTGACAAAACTGCCGTCCGCGTTTTTCTTGAGGATCACGTTGCCGTAGTCGGCTTCGGTTGTAAAGCGGCCCGGATATTTCAACACGTATTCAAAAGCCTGGGAACGTATTCCCGATCCTTCGCCCACCCTTCCCGGCGAAGCTTCGATGCTCTGGCTGCTCAAGGCATCCATCACTTCCTGTGCCGAAATGCTGTAAGCTGTGAGGCGGTCGGGCTTGAGCCAAATACGCATGGCATAGTCGCGTGTGCCGAGGATGTCCACAAATCCGACGCCGTCGATGCGTTTCAGTTCGTCCACGATGTTGATGTCGGCGTAGTTGTAAAGGAACTTTTGGTCGGCTTTCGGATTGTCGCTGTAGAGGTTGATATACATCAGCATGTTGGGTTCTTCCCGTGTGATCTTCACCCCTTCGCGGATCACTTCGGGAGGAAGCTTGTTGACAGCCGACGAGATGCGGTTTTGCACATTGGTGGCGGCTACGTTCGGGTCAGTGCCTAAGTTGAAGACCAACTGGATGGAGGCTTCGCCGTCGTCGCCGGCATCCGAAGTGATGTATTTCACGCCGGGTATTCCGTTTAGCACCCGCTCTATAGGGATTATCACGGCCTTGATCAGCAGTTCGTTGTTCGCCCCCGGGTATTCGGCAGTAACGTTCACCTTGGGAGGAGATATGGACGGAAATTGTGTTACGGGAAGATTCACAAGAGCAATGATCCCGAGAAAAACAATGACCAGTGAAATGACGATAGATAAGACCGGCCTGCGGATAAATTTCTTAAACATGGTGTCTTGTTATTAGGGAAAACTAATTAGCTGTTAACTTCAACGAGTGCAAAACTTGTTCAGGAGCTTCAAACTTGGTTTTCACTTTGTCATCATCCTTCACTTTCTGCACGCCTTCAAGCAGGAACTTATCTCCTTCGGACAAGCCGGATCGGAGGATATAGACATCCGGGATTTCGTAAGCTACTTGGATGGCCCGGGATGACACCTTTCCGTTTTTGTCCACCACAAACACATATCTTTGATCCTGTATCTCAAAGCTTGCTTTCTGAGGGATGATCAGTGCGCCCTTCACGGGAATGTTCATTTGTATCGTTCCCGATTGGCCGTTCCGCAGCAATTGGTTCGGATTTGCAAATTTCGCCCGGAGCGCGATGTTTCCAGTTTCATTGTTGAATTCCCCTTCGATGTTCTGCACAACCCCCTTTTCGGGAAATTTGTCACCGTTTGCCAGCACCAGGTTCACATCCTTGTTGCTCCTTTCGGCGGCTTGCGCTTGATAATTCAGATATTCCGTTTCCGAGAGGTTAAAATAAGCATAAAAGCTGGTGTTGTCCGACAAGCTGGTGAGCAGGTCGCCCTCATTCACCAAACTTCCCTGCTTCAGGGGTATCCTGTTGATAACACCCGAAAATGGAGCTTTTATGGTGGTGAACGACAAATGCAGTTGCGCCGACCGCAGGTCTGCCTTTGCAGCATCGAGTTTGGCTTTTGCCATAGCCTTTTCGTTTTGGGCTACGATGTCGTTTTGGGCAAGCGTGCTTGAATTTTGGTAATCAATTTTGGCCTGTTCCACCTCGGCAGTCGCTTTCATCACATCAGCTTGATAGACTTGCGGCATGATTTTGAAAAGAACTTGCCCGGCTTTCACATACTGGCCTTCATCGACATAAATCTTTTCCAGAAAACCTTTTTCTTGTGCACGCACCTCAATGTTTTTACCCGATTGAATTTGTGCAACGTATTCAGTGGTTATCAGCGTGTCCTTTTTTAGGGGAGAAGTGATTGGATAAACAACAGATACGTCTTTTTCCTCTTTTTTGCTGTGGCAAGCTGTTAAGACAAAACAAATGCCCAAAGCAAGAGTGAATGTGGCTCTTTTCATACAATAAAATCTTAAATAACTGTTTGTTCGTTAGGATACCGTTTTTGTCTAATCTCAAATAAAATAAACCATCCTGGTGCAAAGAGCTTCCTATTCATTAAGTTGTAGAATAGAATCTATTTTATGCCAAAGGGATACAGCTTGGAATCTTCGGGCGAACCATCCTTGTTGTCTCTCTGAGTTTCTTTTTTTGCAAAAGCAAGAAAGACCAAAGGCCGATTTGCGAGAATGACATTCATCCGAATAGATGAATCTGGGACAATAGCCAAACTTCAACAAGCTTTTCGTGAATTGAGCGCTCTTAATTCTTCCGACATAAGGCATCTAAAACACCAATTTCTAAATTAACTACTTTTCTTGCGACAATTTAATTCTCTGCAAAGTTACTATTCAGCTTTTTAAAAGAAATGGCTCTATTTAAAATCTAATCCACATCTAATTTTACCCTTAGCCTGTTGAGGCGATCAAACGGCCATGACAACGAATTTATTGGCTGTGCAGGATGTGGATAGGAGAGGTAGTTTCTGACAAACTGCTCGTTGCAGGTTCGGATTAGGGCGGTCTGGCAAGATTAGAACTTTCTAAGAGAGGATGGGTTCTAAACTTGGAAAAGCCCGGATTTGTAGCCAAAGTTGGATATGCAACTCGCGTCGCTCTCCCCTTTTTTCAAAGCGGATCCGAGAATTTGAGGATTTGCAAAGTGCGGGTTCCGAACGGCCGCTTCGGGGGTTCTGCTGGGTGAATGCCGATAGCTTTGGCTTAACAGTAGTGATAATCAACAACAGGGCGGATGACTTCGAGTCATCCGCCCTGTTTGTTTCACCGGATAGAGATGTATAAAATTAGAAAGGTATTCCTTGCTTTTTTCTGTCCATTCTGTTATTCTGTCAAAGAGGACAGGCCAGCCATGAGGGGAATTTGTAGCAGATAACCAAGCTATTAGATTAAAGAATCCCTATCCAGCGAGAGTTCGATGTAAGCGATTGGTGCATTCCACCTTTTTCCTTAGGAAATACCGATCGGTAGAACAAAATTCCGCCTTTGAGCTTATCATCCTGTAGGGATGATCCATTAAAAGGAGGTGCATACCTACGGCATGCAATCCCTCTTTTGCCCTTTTTTCTACCGAGCGAATATCCCGACGGGATATTTTCTTCTCCACCACGGAGTAAAAAAGAGTAAAAGGAGTGGTACCTAATGTTTTCCTTACTCAAGGCAAGCTCCACCGTTGAATGTATTCGTGTTGCATTTTCTGTCCATTCTGTTATTCTGTCCATTCTGCCAAAGGGAACAGGCCAGCCCTAAGGGGAATTTGTAGCAGATAACCAAGATATTAGATTAAAGAAGCCCTATCCAAACAAACCGGGCGGGACAACCTCGAAGGTTATCCCGCCCGTGTGGCAGTGTGCGACACGTCCGTGTCAGGGTGGCCAACAGCCTCGTGTGGGTGTGACCAACACGCCCGTGTCAGGGTGACCAACGTGGACGTGTTGGTCATCCCAACGAGGGGCTGTCAGGCAGGAACATTCAACGCCACCTCAAAACGGTAAGTTCGTGGTTCCTTGGTGAGGTTGCTACTTCCCGAAAACTGCGTCACCACTTCCACGTAGTAGTCGCCGGAAGCAAGTGCCGGGGCGACGATGGTGAGCAGGGACGGGTTGTTGTCCACCAAGTCGCGGCTATCCCTATGCTTTTTCTACCGAGCGAGTATTGCGACAGCTTTGACTTAACATCACAATAGTCAATTCGAAATATAGCTGCGAAGTGGTTGCAAGCCGAACAGGGCGGATGACTTGAAGTCATCCGCCCTGTTTGTTTTTCCCAGATAAGCGTTGGCAATGCTGGAAATGTATTTATTGCATCTTTCTGTCAATCCTGTTATTCTGTCAGAGCGGAATGCGCACAATGGGCGGCTTCACCCAGTTCCCTTCTTTGTAAAGATAATCGTTCGTAGGAAGATATATACGCAGGCTTAAAGAGAAAACATCTTCGGGTGCAGGCAGCCAGTTACTCTCCTTTTCGGGTCCGGGGCTATTGTGTTGAATGTAAATATCGAGCGAGCCATCGGGATTGAAGGCGAGCTTGTCGCGGTCGCCAATGGCATAACGACGGATGGGATTTTCTGCCAAATAGCCATCCTTGTCATACAATGTCAACGACCAAAAGGCTTGGGCAGGAGGCAATTTTCCCGCTTCGAAATGAATGCGGTAGCTATTTTTGCCAGTTAGCGGCTGCCCATCTGCATCTCTTGCGTAAGAAGGATAGGCTGCTTCTTCGGCAGTTAATGCACCCAATCCGAACAGAGCGACAGCCGCCCGTTTCAGGTAATCGGTGCCGTATCGACCGATGGTGAGGTCGGGCTTGGTGTCCACCTGCGAACGAACAAGGAAGTTAACCTTGGCAAATTCGCTGAAAATGGCTTTATTTAACCCGTTCAATGTATGTTGCGTTTTCGCATCGTAGTTGTCCAACGTAAATTTTCCCTTCGGATCAACCCCGATGCTTGCCAATTCTTTCACCAAAAGGGCATCGGCGGGAAGCGGTGGATTTTTCACCAGCAACTCGTTGAGGTAATTGAAATAGGTTCCAATATCCAATCGGTTGACCACATCCACGACGGTGAGTTTTCGTTGTTTCAGGCTATCGATCAGCGGCAGGTTCTCAATGGAATAGCGTGCTGGCACGTACTGAACCGGATTAGCCGATTTGTTCCAAATGCTGAGAGGAGTGGCCGTCAACCCTTTTTGAACGTTGGTAACAAAAGTCTTCCCATCTTCGGGGCTATTCACCTGAATGCGGCCAATGATCCACACTTCGTCGGTTGGCGATTTCACTTCACGAATCCCTGCGGGCAAATTGCCTTTCCATCGAGGGCCTGTGATGACGTATGTCTGCGCATGCGTACCAGTGGTGCGTGTGCCGAAGGATTCGAAGACATTTGTCCAAGCATCCATCAAGGGAACCACGTAATACCTGCCGTTGCTCTCGGGAGTGTTTACCACCACCGGTTCTGCCCCCAAGTCGAGGAAGGCAGATGAATAAAAGGTGTCGTTGTTGGGTCGAACCACGAGGTGATCGGTGTGGTCGGGAAACTTGTTGCGGTGAAAGAATTGGTTGGCAGGTGTTCCGGCACCAATCCGGGTGAGGTCGGTCAGCACCAATGGCAAACCGTAAACATAGGCTCTGCGGGCAAGGCTAACGATGGAATCGTTGCCAAAAGCAGCTGGATTAGAAGCATTTGCACTAAGCAAGCTACCACAAAGCAGCGCAAGTAGTGCTGCGGATTGAATTATTCTTTGTTTCATCGTTGTTGTTGTTAAGGTGTGACAATATTCCAGTTGGCCTTGGGCGGATCAATCAGGTTGAAAAAATCCCTCAGCAGAAATATATTTCCATCGTAAGAAATGCCGTCTTTTGCGATAATCTTCGACCGCAACTCATCCGGATTAGCAAACCCTTTCAACAGCGTTTGCCGTGGAATGGTAAGGGTCAATTCGGCCTCCACATCAGGCTTGGCGGCAGTGTAGTGGAGCACTCCGTTTTTGACCGTGACGAGCAAATTCTTATTCACATCGGGAAAAATGAAGCGGATGCTGATGTTGACCCCTTCGGTTTTTTTGCCGTCGATGCCCACCGACAGATAGTCGAACAGCGACTCCACGCTTAAATTGTTGGCGAGTTGACCGGCTGTCTGCAAGGCGCCGGCAGGTACAGGCTTGTCGGAAACATTCCCTTCGGCACGGAGTTCTGTTGCCCCCGTGAGGAAGATGTTGCGCCAAATGGACGATTCGGTTTGGTAAGCAATTTGCTCGAAAGCATCGGCTTGCAAGTTGCGGGCTTCGCGGTTGGCCGGATTGGCAAATACCACTTGCTTGAGCACCTCCGCCACCCAGCGGTATTCGCCTTTGGCATAACTTAGCCGGGCTTTGGCGACGACCGCTTTTTCACCCCCCATAAATTCCACATAGCGTTTGGCGGATTCGGGTTCGGGCAGCTTGTCGTAATTGGCCGGATTGCCGTCCCACCAACCGAGATAATATTGGTAAACGGCTTTGGAATTGTGTTTCAGCGTTCCGTAATAATCGCGGTTGTACCATTCAGAGGCCAATTCCTTTGGCAATTGAATCGTTTCTGCAATTTCATCGGCATTCAGCCCTTTGTTGGCAAGGTGAATGGTCTGGTCGTGCACATATTTGTAAAGATCCCGTTGTTTTTCGAGAAAATCGATGCTCTTGTCGTGTCCCACAATAGGCCAACCGTGGACGAGAAACACCAGGTCGGTCTTGTCGCCAAATCGTTCGATGGCTTCATTCAGGTATTCCGACCAACCTTTGGCATCGCGGATCTTTGCACCGCGGGGAGTGAGCAGGTTGTGAAAGGTGCGGTTGGCGTTTTCGGCTGGACAAAAAGCCCTGTACTTGGGAATGTAGAAGTAGAGCTCGGCAGGAGCTTCCGTGTCGGGAGCCAACAGGAATTCGATGTCTAAGCCATCAATATTGAGCGTTTCCCCATCCTTCTTGATCTCGATGTTTGGTTGCAACAAGCTCGATCCCCCTTTTGCACCGAGGTAAGATTTCCCAAGTCCGGCATCCACTTTACCGGTGGCGTTGGATGGAAGGGAAGCTCCAAACTGGTAACCAGCACGGCGAATCATCGCATTGCCGAGCAATACGTTCTCGCTGACCGCCTCCTGATAAAAATGTTCGGGAGTGATGTATTTCACTTTTCCACTTTGGATGTCGGCCGCATCCACAACTCCTTCCACTCCGCCAAAATGGTCGGCATGGCTGTGCGTACTGATGACTGCCACAACGGGGAAATCGCCCACGTGCTTCTTCACCAGATTGTAGGCCGCCCGAGCCGCCGCCTGGTTGGTGCAAGGATCGATGACCAGATAACCGGTATTGGTTCGGATAAAAGTGATGACCGCGATGTCGAACGAACGGACTTGGTAGATGCCGTCAGCTACTTTGAAAAGCCCGTTGATGTTGTTCAACTGTGCTTGCCGCCACAACGAAGGGTTCACCGTGGAAGGTGCTTCCCCTTTGATAAAAGCATATTCGTTGGTGTTGACCACCAGCTCGCCTTTGGAGTTCCGAATCAGTCCGCTATCGAGGGTGGCTATAAATCCTCGGCGGGCATCGGCAAAGTCGGCGCTGTCGGCAAAATTGAGCTTTTGATAAAATTCCTTGTTGACCTTTTGCGTGAATTCCGAGGCTGGTTTGGATTGAGAAAACACCGCCAATGGGACAAATGAGCAAGCCAGCAGAGCGGCTTTATGAAATAGTGAGATTTTGATTGACATAACAATTGTTTAAATTAAAATCGGGATGGTAGCTTGGCCTCCGGATGGCGTTCAAGCAATTTCTTGATGTGGCTATTGTCAGCAGGCATGCTTTGGATGAGTCGGGGAGGATTATTTCCGAATCGTTTTTGGAAAGCATCGAGTGCTTGCAAAAGCTCTTTCTCCTTTTCCGGATAGATCTTTCTTAGATCGTGTTGCTCGGCCAGATCGTCTTTCAGATTGATGAGCAAGGAGTCTGTTCCTTGAAATATTGTGAGTCCAAGTAATGTTTCCTCTTTTGTGGGAAAATGGATTTTCCAATCACCCTTGCGAAAAGCTTCGATCTTTCCATTGTTGAAATAAACAAACTCATTCCCCTTGCGATGCCCTTTACCCAAAAGGACGGGGCTGATGTCTTCCCCGTCAAGCGGATTCTTCAGATCGGCCGCATTGATTCCTGCCAAGCTGAGCAGAGTCGGAAAAATATCCAGTTGCAAGGCCAAATCAGAATAGACCGAACCTGCTTTTATTTTCCCTGGCCAATAGGCAACTCCCGGCACCCGTTGACCTCCTTCGAAGGTGGTTCCTTTGCCATAACGGAGAGGCCCGGCCGATCCGCCTTCTATGTCGAATTGCCTCCAAGGGCCGTTGTCGCTGGTGAAAATCACCAATGTGTTTTTGTCCAACCCATTATCCTTCAATGCTTGCAGAACTTGTCCCACGCTCCAATCAATTTCCTGAATCACATCGCCATACAAGCCTCTGCCGGATTTGCCCTCAAAAGGAGGGGAAACATACAAAGGCACATGAGGCATGTTGTGGGCGAGATAAAGAAAAAACGATTTCCCCTTGTTCCGCTGAATGAAATCAACGGCTTTGCGGGTATAAGTCTGCGTGATGTAATGCTGGTTCACGGTCAAGCTGTCCGGTTGATTGCCTTGGAGATAAGCCACCCCTTGCATATCGTTGCTGTATGGGATGCCATAATATTCGTCAAAACCGTTCTGCAAGGGAAGATATTGGAAGTGATGCCCCAAATGCCACTTGCCGACAATGCCAGTGGAGTAGCCATTGTCGTGAAGCTTTTCTGCAATGGTGACCTCCGAGGAGGGGATTCCCGTGAAGCTTTCGGGGAAAAACACGTGGTCAATACCCGCCCTGCGGGGATATCTGCCTGTGAGCAACCCAAAACGGGAAGGGCTACTCACAGGCGAGGAAGAATAAAGGGATATGAGTTTAATACCATTGGCAGCCAACGAATCTATTTTCGGGGTTTTGATGTCCGTTGCGCCAAAAGCTCCGATATCACCGTATCCAAGGTCGTCAGCGTTGATAATGACAATGTTCGGGCGCGGGGACTTCAAGGTCTGGGCTTGCACGGTGAATGTCAGCAAGCCAAACCCAATAGCGGAAACGTTAGCAAAAAGCCGATGTTTACCTGGCAAAAATGCAATTTTATTCTTCCTATTCATTCTTAGCGGGCTATTTCGTTTGCGCATTCGGCACTCTTCTCCTTTCATAAATATCTGCCCAGTCGATGTAGGGGGCTAATCCGTACCGTTTGGCCTGTGCTTCAAAAAGAGTTTTCAGTTCTTTCAATTTTTCGGGATATTTAGCCGCTAGGTCGTTGGTCTCGTTAAAGTCTTCATTAAGATTGTATAACTCCCATTTTTCGTTTTCGAAGCGGTTCGGATCGCGCGTCAGTACCTGCTGAGACCTGGGCAATGCATACAAATCAATATAATCGGGACGATGAGGGGCTGCTGCCTTCCAGCCATCTTTATACAGTGAACGGGCACCGAAAATATAATAATGCTGAAGCGTGTGGCGGGATGCAGCTTTGGGATCCTTGAGCGAATAAAGCAGCGATGTACCATGGATCGAGTCCTGTTTCACCTGGCGAATTTCTTCGGGAGCTTTCAGTCCGATTAGTTCGAGTGTGGTAGGCAAAACGTCTATCACATGTCCGTATTGAGTCCGAATGCCACCTTTTTCTTGAATAGCTTTGGGATAATACACAATCAACGGATTACGTGTCCCACCCTCGCTATTAGCATCTTGCTTCCAGTATTTGAAAGGAGTATTGGCTGCCTGCGCCCATGCCAATGGGTAGTTGGCTGAAGTAATAGTTTTTGATGTTCCTATTTTAGCAATATTCTTCAGGTTATAATCCAGAAACTCTCCATCATTTTCGAATGCAAGATTATCAATCACTCCATTGAAAGTACCTTCCTTACTTGCTCCATTATCGCCAATAATGGCAAAAACGGCTGTATTATCCAGTTGACCGGATTCGCGGAGGTAAGTCAAAATCCGACCAATTTCATAATCGGTATATTCCAGAAAACCGGCATATACTTCCATAAAGCGGGCATATAGTTTCCGTTGTTCTGGGGTCAGATCCTTCCATGCTTTCAGTCGGGGATCGCGGGCAGGAAGTTTGGCATTTTGTGGAATAATGCCCAGCTTTTTCTGACGGGCAATCACTTCTTCACGATACCAGTCCCAACCTTTATCAAACTTGCCTTTGTATTTGTCGCTCCATTCGGTAGCCACTTGATGGGGCGAATGAACGGCTCCGGGCGAATAATAGAGGAAAAACGGTTTATCGGGTGCTACCCGATGCTGGCGAGTGATGTATGCAATGGCCTTGTCGGTAATCTGTGCATTCAGATGCCGCCCATCAGGTCGTACGTGTTCGTTATCGTTCACTAATTGCGGCTTGTATTGGTCATCCGCGGAACCCAAAAATCCGAAGAAATGCTCAAACCCTTTTCCAGTTGGCCAACGGTCGAACGGACCGACATCGGTGGTGTCGGCATCGGGAGTGAGGCCATATTTCCCCACGGCGAAAGTGCTATAGCCGTTGTCACGAAGTATTTCGGCAATTGTTCCGGTTTCGGAGGGAATACGTCCTTCCCAAGCAGGGAATCTAGCAGAAAGCCATTCATGTCCAAATCCAGCCATGTGGGCTGTAGAACTATTGCGTCCGGTCAGAAGCGATGCTCTTGTAGGTGCACTCATTGCACAGGTATGAAAATTTGTATAGCGTAGTCCGTTATTAGCAAGGCTATCCAGATTGGGCGTGTGGATCAATCCCCCAAATGCACTGCTGGCTCCGAAACCCACGTCGTCAATCAAGATCCAGAGAATATTTGGCGCACCAAGAGGTGCTTTCGGGTTTTCCGTCCGTGCTTCTTTTGAATCCGCCAAGGTCTTTCCTATTGTCCCGGAAAATTCTTGAGCATACCTATGGATGGACTGAGATGAAGCGCCTGCAACACTTCCAGCCATTAAAGAAAGAGAGATGATTCTTTGACGGTTGGTTTTACCTATAAATGATTCTAATTTTTTCATCTTGTATTTTTTGTAATGTAGTGACTGCCGAAAAAAGCCCGGCAGTCACTGAGTTTTTAGTTGGTTTCCCCTGATTTCGTGACGCTCTTCACCGCATCCGAAAGAGATTTTCTTGATTTTGTCTGATGGATGCGGCCGTTCAGCACATCGTCCCACGTGATGAAGGGATAGAGGTTGTGCGATTTGGCTTCCTGTTCAAACAAAGCCCTGAGTTCGGCCACCTTTGCGGGATATTTCTTGACCAGATCAATTCGTTCGGTGGGGTCATCGTTCAGGTTGTAAAGCTCCCAGGCATTTTCATCAAATACTTTTGCAGGAGCATCTTTTTGCCCGAAGGTTTTGGATAAATCAATAAAGTCGGGATGGTATGCCAAGGCGGCTTTCCAGCCATCCTTGTAGATGGCACGGTTTCCGAAAATGTAATAGTATTGCTGAGTACGGCGTGCGGAAGCCTTCGCATCCGAGATGGAGTAAGCCAAAGATATT
>DBTT01000011.1:141271-219103 GCA_002307185.1 Bacteroidales bacterium UBA1309 | reverse complement strand
CACCCGCTCGCCGTTGGAGGGGAGGGAGAGCAGGGGCGGCTTCTGCGCGGCGAGCCACACGCGGCCGGTGGCGGGCGCGGACACGTTCCTTCCGGTGTACCTTTCCACGGCCTGCACGGTGAACTCGACGAGCCCGTCGGGGAGCTTTCCGTCGAATGCCCCGCCCCCAGCGAGGTTGGAGCTGCGGAAGTAGGGTTCGAGGTCCTCCCGGGTGAGGCGCACCGTCACCCCCGCGTCGAGGGTGATGGCGGGGTAGGCGGCTTCCTCGCGGTTGCGGAGGGTGAGCCCGGTGGGGGAGGAGACGGTGACCCGTAGCCGGACCTCGAGGGTGGGCTGCTGCATGTCTCGGTTGAGCAGGGTGACCACCAGCCGTTCGGCGGTGGAGCAGTAGTAGTCGGCCAGGTAGCTGCTGTGTGGTGGCTGCAGATAGACGCTTGCCAGCACCGGGTAGGTCTGGGCGCGGAGGGGTTGCAGCCCAAGGAGCAGGAGCAAGAGGGAAAACAGGTGGAATCCGGCTTGCATCCGGTTGATGGCGGCGGATCGTTTCTTCTTTTTCTGCTCCGGGTGTTTGCCGCCCCATTTGGGTGCGCGCGACAACCGATTTGTGTGAAAATGTGTATTTGTCATAATTTCTCGTATATCTTGTGAATGCCCCGGCAGGCACTTTTTTTTCTTCTTCTATCGACTTGCGTGGCCTGACCGGCAAATTGTTTTCTCCCCACGCGCCATATCCCGTTCGCCATTCTCCTTCAAAAACTATATGAATACGAGATGGTGGTGGTGGTGATGTCCTTTTTCGCCTTACCGCTTATGTCTTTGTTCTGCCACACAAAATTTGCCCTCAGGTTGTGTTTCTTTTTGAGTGCGTATCCCGCATTTGTTCTCAGGTTCAACACTTTTGCCTGCGTTACCGCTCCATTCATATTTACATTGTAGGATGTGGAAAAACCGGTTGTCAATGTTTTTTTAAGGAGGTTTGCCGTGATGCCCAGCATCGGGCCATAGGTGTAGGACTCCATGCTTGAGGCATACGAATAGGACAGGTTAAACGAGGCATTCACCGAAATGCTTTGCGGTATGAACGAAATAGCGTATCCCAAACCTGAATTGGCAAAGCGGGACACGTTGCCGGGAGTGGCGATGCCGCCCTGCCTGTCAGCCGATTCCTGATAGCTCGCCGTGAGGTTCAACCGCTGGCTTTGCTTGTGCGATTGTCTGAAGTTGTACAGGACTGATGCCTCCATGTTTTGCGAAAGCTGGCTATAATTCAAGGTGTCCAAGTTCTGATAGGGGGAAGTCTCGTTGATATAGTCAAACTGGGATTTCAAGTTCCGGTAGCTTTGGAATGTGGAATAATTGAACGATGTCTGAATTTTTTCCGAAGGGGTATAATTCAACGCCGCCGATGCCACATACCTGTTGGTTGCTTCTTCCTTTTTGTGATCTAGGTCGTCTCTTTGCACACCAAAACTCAGGGCGATATTGGCCTTGTCTCCTTTCAGGAAAGGGCGGGAATAGTTCAGGGTTATGTTTTCGTAGTCGTTGTTAAAATAATATGCGCCCAAGGTTTTGTAGTCGGGGTCTATCCGCTCATAACCTATGCCGACGGTGTTTTTCATAAACTGGTAGTTGAGCCTGGCATTCACGGCATGGTAGGTGTTGCGGTTTTCGCTTCCTGAATTGTATAGGTTTCTGTTCAAGAAACTGATGCCGTACTCCACTATGAAAGACATGTTTTTCACCGTGTTCAGCTTTGCGGAGAGGCTCAGCGCCATGTTTTGCATCGGTTGAATGCCTAAGCTGTCATTGACAAGGCGCGCTATTTCGTCTTCCTTGTCCTTGCCCGTAAATATGCTTACTCCAAGATCATATTTTGCGGCAGTGTATTCCGTTTTCAGCCCGTAGCCGAACCTTTCATAGTTAGGCATCACGGATGGATTTACTCCGGAATACACCACTTTGCGGAGCAGTCGTCCACTCATGGCGCTGATTTTCCATTTTCCGGGTGTCAATTCCACTCCGGCTCCGGTGAACTGGTGTCCGTTGAGCGTATAAGGGGAGAATGTCATTGACACATCGCCAATATGGGCGGTCACCCATTTGTATGTGGGGTGAAGGCTGAGCCGATTCGGAAGGGATGGGTAGGCGATGTTGGCCCCAAGATTTGTCAAATTCACATTGACCGGTATGTTGATCTGCCCAAAGATGTTGACATTCAGGCTCCCGTTCAGGTAATACGTCCATTCTTGCCTGCCAGGCTGTGGATTTCCTCCGTACATGACGGAACCCGCCGACAATCCGCCACTGAACGCCACGGGTTTGCTTTTGCCTATTTTGCTTACGTTGGCCAAATCTACTTGCTGGGCAACGGAAAAAGAGGATAAGGTAGTGAATATGAGTAGTACAAGTGTGCTTTTGTGTATCTTCATTTGCTTAGCCATATCATTTTTGGACTTTAATATCTGCCAGTATATACGAACTCGCCCCATTCGAAACAAAGGACTTGATGCGTATTGCTCCCTTTCGTCCGGAAGCCGTTTCAAACAATACTAACCGGGGAACGGATGTATTCGTAAAAGCTGTTGAATTGCTGTTGTCCTTAATAGTTAGCGTACGGAGTTTCGAATCGTTGGTCATGGACAGGAAATCAGAGTCCGTGAAACCGACGGATGAGACATCGTTCACGACAAATGTCTTCGATGCTCCCGGGATGGTGTAAAACCCCGAACTATATACATTGTCGGGCGACAAGAAGTAACAACGGCTGAAAGTTGCATCCAATCCGAAAAACACCAAGTCAATGTTACTCCCGTTGGACGCAGTGATTTCATTGCTTGCGTAAATCCGCCTGTCGCTCAGTGAATAGCTGCATCCGATGGTGGACTCGGCGATCTTTATCCCGAACCTGACATCCGTCATGGTGTACAGGTTCGAGTTTTCCTTGACGGTGACTTGTTTTGAAACAGATTTGGTTTCCTTTTCGTTGTTTCCTTCCAGGGTCACGGTATAGGTGCCTGGCGAGGTAATCGTTATTGAGGTGTTCTGTGCCGTTTTGTCCACAATTGTTCCTCCGGTAGTTTTCCATAAATAAGTCAAGCCACTGGTGGTTTTATTGGTGAGGTTTGCGGTGAAAGGTACTTCATAATCATAGTCATCGAAGGATGGTATCAGGTCAAAGTCAACATGGATCTTCGGCTGGAGAGTTACTGTCTTGGAGATAGCAAATGTTTTGCGCCCATTGTTGACCGTCAGTGAAATAGTATGTGTCCCGGCGGAATCGAACCTTACGGGGTCTGGATTTTTTTCAGTGGATGTTTGCGGCGTTCCCCCGTCAAAAGTCCATAAGAAAGAAGAACCTCCGGAGGTTGTGTTGTGAATGGAAACATCTGCCGGCGCAAAGTCGTTGATTACTATTTGCGGTGTAAAACCAATGCTTACAGCCGAATCTACCGAAAATGTAAATTCTTGCGCCCCTCTCTCGTTGTTGTTCCATGCAGTAAGTTTGATGGTGTAGTTGCCAGCTTGCTCATAGACAATTGTTCCCGGGTTCTTCTCCTTCGAAGTATCAGGATCTCCACCCTTGATGCTCCATCTGAAAAAATCAGCTCCGGTTGTGTTGTTTTCAATAGTGACTTGTACGGGTGCCGTGAAATTGCTGTCCACAATATTGGTCTTAAATTGCGCATTCACCAGTAGCTGCGTTTCTTGGTAACAGGCAGTAAATGCTGTTGCCATCATCAACAAACACCCGGTTTTAGTTAATATTCTCATTCCTTTTTGCTTATATGTTGTGTTTAGAATGTCTGTAAAGTGTATTTTCTTTCTGTAATCAAAGGAAAATTATTTAGCCCCAAGAAGATCTATGGTTCACAGATAGCTCGAGTTGGCTCATCGTGATCTGTCTTAATTTATCATGACATGGAAGACGGACGTTCCTTTTGCAGAGACAAACTTCAGATAGAATGCGCCGCTACCAGTATTGGTCAGTTTGAAACTCGTTGTTTCCGCCATTTTATTTTTTATGTCTTGGGATGTAATCAATTTCCCTACCGAATCATACAACAACAATTGATAGTCCGATGGTTCTCTGAGTTCAACCACTGCTTGGAATGTTCCATTATTCGGATTGGGTGTCACGATGAATTTCTTGATGAAGGGCTCTGACGAATCGTCTTCCGCAATATCCTCCTTGTTGACTACCTGCACCGTTTTGTACAATGTCGAACTGCATTTGTTCTTATACAAAGCCATTCCGACACTATATTGTCCATTTTCAGATATTTCAAATTGGACCCTGTCTTCCAATTTTTCCCAAACAGTGGCTTCGGAAGGTAATATCCAGACAATGCTGTCCACAACCGACTGCGAAATATTTACGGCATAAATTTTCGTATTGTTAGCAATCTGAGAAGCAACCACAAAATCGGGATTCGCTTCGTCATCTGATGTTTCCACCTTGATTTCATCCGTCCCCATGCAGCCGTTGACTGTGGAAGCCGTCAATTTGTACACACCTGAAGTATTCACACTATATATAGGTGAGGTGGACAAAACAGTTCCAGTAGCGTCCGTCCATTTGTACGAAATGGCCGGCAAACCTATATCTCCATTAAGATCAATCGTTTGTCCTTTGCAGAGCACTATGTCTTTTCCCAGATTGACAAGTACTTCAGCAGGTTCGGTCAGGGAAAAATCTTTTTCTGCAAAACATCCGCTCGAGTCCGTCACGCGCACACTATAATTGCCATTCGGAAGGTTCGACCTGGTGGAAGTCGTCGAGCCATTTTCCCAATAGAAGGAATATGGCGGTGTTCCACCAGTGACACTAAGGGTAATTTCTCCGTTGGAGTATCCTTGGCAAACCGGATTTTTAACTATCGCATCCAATTTGATGGGATTTGGCGACGCGATGGAATCAATGGCCTGGGCAAAACAATAATGACCGGCAATATTCTCCTTGTATCTGGCGTCCCGGACTCCGACCACATATTTTCCTTCCGGCAAGCCCCGGACGATAGCTGTCGTGTCATTCGTTGACCAAATATAGGTATATGGCGGCGTTCCGCCCGATGCGGCAGCCTCAATTATCCCGATACTGTCGCCGCTGCATCTAATGTTTTGGAGAACTTTCGTTGTTACGGTCAAAGGGTCTGGTTCAACGAGCAAATAATCGGCTGAAGTCGCTTCGATGCCATTCCTGTCGGTTATTTTCACACGGTATGTTCCGGAAGATAATCCATTGATAATGCTGTCTGTCTGACTTATGTCGATTGTTGTACTTCCTTTCACTTTCATCCATTGGTATGTGTAGGGAAGTCCGCCCGCCAAAGGTATTCCTCCTTTGGCATGGGCGACTAAAGCTCCGTCATTGTCGCCGTTGCAGGTCACATAATGATATTGAGTGACCGACACATCCAATTTGGAGGGTTGGGTCACAAAAAAGCTGATGGTATCTGTACATCCGCATTGATTATCGGCTACCTGTTGGTCGGCGGACGAATAATTTGCGTCAAATACGGACACATGGTAGGTGCCAGACTTGATATTTGTCGCTTTTGAAATATAGTCGTCCCCGTTTTGCGTAATGGTATTGGGTATCACATTGCCAAAGCTGTCTTTCCAAACAGCCATATAGTTTACTGAAGTGCCGCCCGCGAACACCACATCTGCCCAACCATCCGATAGCCCAAAGCCTGTTGGCTCCTTTGAATCATAATTTTTGATGGAAACTTTTTGCGATGGCTGTGCCACTTCTATTTGTTCCACAATTTCATTGCCCAGTGAATCCAGCCTGCAACTGTTAGAATCTTTCAGATAGACACTGTATTTTCCTGCTTTCAACCCGCTGAAGATGCCTTGCCCGGAAGATGAAAAACGGACAGAATCGACTTGCACATTTCCTTGCTTGAGAATGGCATCGAACAGGTTATTTCCTCCACTTGCGGAAACTGTGATTTTCCCGTCACGTCCACCATAGCAATGGACTGCACTTTGGCTGATTTGGCTGATGCTCAGTGCCGGGCGTTCGGGAATGCGGATGCTGTATTTGTGTTTGACACCGTCGGTGTATGTATTGATTGTGTCTGTTCCAGCATGGTAGGTCCCGTACAACGAGATATTAAAGGTGTCGGCGAGAAGATTGGGAATTTCAAGTACTTTCGAACCTGCGGTAAAAACAGCGGGCGTCGTAAACCTATCGCCATTGGTGCTGACATAAAGTGTCTCGCCGGAGTAAGGCTCCCTGTCGAACTGTATAAAGAGTTTGGCATCATCGCTTCCGTGACAAGTAGGCATTTGGTAAGAAACAGAATCGATGTGAGGTGCGGAAAGTTTATTTGCCAGAATGAGAGTATTGGAATGGCTTATACTTTTGGGTCCTTTAATTTCATCATACGCATAAAATTCCAAAGCGATACTTGTGTTTTTGTACTTCATTATGGAATCATTGTAATTAGGTCCGTAAACATCTTCGGCAGAAATGTCGATCGCCTGTTTTCCCTGAAGGTTTGTATTGTAGAAAGGTATCCACTGATTTGTACTTTGCGAAAAATAAACCCATTTGTATGTATCAGTCGTATAACCAGTGGGAGCTAAGATACCTGCTTTGTCTTCGCTTGTAAGAAACAAATCCCCCGAGCTTTTATATGCTATTTGAACATCGGAAGGGAAAATGTATAAATCGATGTACCCATCGTAGCCTCTAAAAAGATGCTGGGAAACATATCCGTCATCACAAATATTTTCACAAAAATGAGTTGACTTATATCCGACTAAACCATTCGTTTGAGATTGATAATCGACTTCAATATTCCTATCATCTTCATCATCAGGATCACTTCCGCTAAATGCAAGTTTTGAATGTAGCATAAGTCCTGTAATTTTTGTTGTCAATGAGTATATATTTGCATCTGGAGATAGGTACACCCATTCTTTTGAGTGAATCGCAACTTCTTCACCCCATTGGTAAATATGTGAATAATCGGAATTTGAGTCAAATTTATAATATACATCAAAAGAACAATGACTTGACTGTCCGTCTTTTCCATGCTGGTTATATAATCCTGACTTAAACTTTATAGCCCATTTTCCACTTTGTGCATTTACATTATAAAATGTAGAAATAGCGAGAATTATTACTAAAAATAATCTTTTCATCTTCAATCTACTTTAGTTTGTGCTTGTATTGGCCTGCCATGCGAGTCTTTTACAACAATCAAGTATTCATAGGTCGTGTTGCGTTTAGAGGTATCATCCAAGATCTCTTTTATATACAATTCGGGCATTTTCCATAAAGTAAATGCTGCTCCTTGTTCCTTTCTATAGATTTCCACCGATTTGAAATCAGTAGAAAGGAGTTTCCATTTCAACAATATGCCCTTGTCCGTTCTTTCCCCTTTGAGCTCCTTGATTGCGTTTGGATTGGCTTTCCCCCGTTTGACAATGAAAACGGCTGGCGATGGGGCTGAATCCCTATACCCATTTGAGCTGATCATATAATAGGTATATCTCACATCCGGCATAGCCGATTTGTCCCAAAAACTGTTCTCCTTTGGCGATTTGATCAGCTTGAGCAATTTCATGTTTTTTTCATCGTTCTCACCTCTCCAAATGGAAAAGCTTGTCAGACTTTCATCATTTCCGGCTTCCCATGTGAGCTTCACTCCTTCATCGACAGCTTCGCAATTGGTGATATACGGAGATGCCGGTTTTGTCAGCAAGGGACGTTTCAACTCTACGGGAAAACATGGCGCAGATTGGTTATATCGTTTGTCAATGGAAGCTATTGCGTAGTAAACTTTTGTGTTTAAGGTTTTTAGACTGATAGTATCTGTGAAGGAATTAGACTTATTTGCCATATCATTTAACGGGATCAAATCTTCATTTCTAATTTGTCCACGAAAGATGCGGTAGCCGAGCAAGTCGGATTCTGTGTTTGCGTCCCATTTCAAGTGTACGACACCCAAGGAATCAACAACCCCTGCCAATCCTTTCGGTACACCAGGAGGGATGCTGTCGGGTTGCTGGAAGAGAAACGGATATGAATAGGTTGGTTCCCCCTCTTTTGGAATAGCGGCTATTCTCAGATAATTCTCCGGCTGTGGGGCAGAGTAAAGAACCGTTCTGCTTTCGGGGGAAATATTGTGAGTGACAATGGTGTATGTCCCATTTGCAGTTTCACTTCTTTGCAATTCAAATCCTGAAATCTCTTTGTTGCCCAACTCACTGAACTCCCAATCAACATATATTCCATTTCTGTCACGCGTAACCTTCGTGATATGAGGAATATAATCCAGTTTGTTTTTTCCTTCCCCTGAAATTGTATCAGAAAATGGTCCTTGTTCGCCAAATGGAGTCGATCCGATGACCCGATAATAATACTTCCGGCTATTTTCTATCGTGTCTGTATAAAATAAACGATCTCCTCCGGTAAAATTCAGCAATGGGTTTTTGTTGAGTTGTTGGAAATTTTTGCCATCCGTTGACCGTTCTACATTGTACGTGTTATATGCAGTTTGTAAAAGCGTATAGTTCCAAGTAATCAATACGGACTTATTTCCAAAAATTCCGTTTAATTCAAGGGGCTTTGGCAATTCTTGGTAATCATCTGTTCCCATATACACTGAACCTGCTTCCAACAGTTTTCTCGCATCTTTTCGGACAGGCAGCACGCGATAGAGATACTTTTCTCCCTTAATTGCATTTTTATCTTCAAAAGCCCACTCAGCGAACAAGGCAGCCGGGTAGCTTTGGTCAGCAGCAAACATCGCCATGGCATACCGTTGTTCTTGTTCTTGCGACATGGCAATCATTTCACCAATACCTGGACGGCCACCTGACATGTCGAAATCCTTTCCATATAAGGCTTGAGCAATGATAGCAGCCTTTTGATCCTTTAATGCGATGTCTTTCCATTCGTTTAAAACGGGAGGCTTAAGGGGTAATTTGGTGAGTGCAATTTTGACGGGGACATCGAGTATTTTCCCGTTTTTCATTATGGTGTACCTTTCTATCGTTACTCCGTGTGAATTGGTAAACCTCCATGCTGCGGGGGAATTTGCTGTCCAGCGCAATTGGATTACCCCATCCTTCGTGACATTTGCCTTTACTGATATACGAACCGTATCATGCTGGGCATACACCTTGTAAGAAAAAAATAAAATTAGACAGAAAAGAATGCTTTTTTGCATAGTGTAAATTTGTGTAATTTGGTTAAGAGAGAATAATATTTTGTAAAATAGCTTTTTTGAAATTTGTCTATTTGAATGTTTTAAAAATAAACAAGCTATTTGTATTACATCGCAAAACTAATATATTATTTGTGAATAATAAATGTGTTTTTGCCAATAATTGAGAATTTGTGAAAATATTTGACGCAAATAATGCCACTTAATTAGAAAAAAATATAATTTTGACAAGTCTTAACTCTATAACAAATCATTTACAAATGAATTTAATGCAACTTTCAATAAAAAAAAATATTCTCTTTTTTGCGTTTATTGTATTTTGTATAACTGCACATTCTCAAGAGGCAACTAATGTTGATTTGAAAAAAGCGAATGAATGCATGGCAGGCATTGAAGCAAAAAACAGTTTCACTGACAACCTCAACCATGTGGATATGAATATCCTTCCGGTTGGAATAAAAAAGAGCATAAACAACATGGAGGTTACCCTCGCCGTCAATAGTGCAGAGGTGTACACAGACTATACGGAGCTTGCCGTTTTTCTCCGGATAAAAATACCAGAAAAGAATACGACGTTAATGTTTGGAGCAAAAGGTATCAGACTGTCACATGAGGGAGACATTGTGGGGGATGCTAAGCTTCTTCTAATGAGCAACATTGAGATACCTGTCAGTGGAAACAATGTTATCTTACGATTGAAAGGAAATTACGATCAAAAAACAGAAAAATCGGATGATTTGACGTATGCAACAATAGATTGTCAGGGATTGAAGGGCTTGGGCGTTGCGGCGGAAGTCGAACTGTCAAAAGACTTGTGCACGTATGTAAACGGGGATGGGACTATCAATGCATCAAAAAAAGTAATAGGGAGTTTTCAAACACAAATCGACAATTGGACAGATTTGGTAGCAAGCGTGTCTTTCCCATCATTCGAGATCAAAGGTTTGACTGGATTTGTCTGGGCACTGCAAAACGTTGTGGTTGATTTCAGCGACACAAGAAACGATCAGGCGATGAAATTCCCCAGTGAGTACAACCCATATCTTGTGGCAGGAAATGAAGTTTTATGGAAAGGCGTATATGCGAAAGATATATCAGTTACTCTTCCTCCTCAATTTGCAAAAAACAAAAAAGATCGCGTCTCCTTCTATGCCCATGATATGTTGATCGACGACAATGGGGTCACCGGTGATTTTGGTGCAACCAACATCCTTTCGTTCGATGAAGGGAATGCAAGTGGTTGGTCATTTTCAGTGGATGATTTTAACATGAGGTTGTTAGCAAATAATCTGGAAGAAGCTAGATTTAATGGCATGCTGGGGTTGCCAATCTCCGAAAAATCTAAGCTCAGATATGAAGGACAAATTGCGGCAGGAAATAATTACTATATGAAAGTCAGCTCGGCTGATAGTATTTCTTTCGATTTGTTTCAGGCAAAAGCTGAAATTGAGCCGAATTCTTATGTGAAATTTAATGTCGTCGATGGTAAATTCAAACCCGAAGCCATGCTTCACGGACGTATGGGCATAGAAGTGGCTTCCATGTCAGGTAATGGAAATACAGAAAGCTCATCAATGGGCAAAAAACTCACGGCTTTTGGCGGTGTAGTATTTCGGGGTTTACATATC
This sequence comes from Bacteroidales bacterium UBA1309, assembly GCA_002307185.1. GTDB lineage: Bacteria > Bacteroidota > Bacteroidia > Bacteroidales > Dysgonomonadaceae > UBA1309. Next base: position 208,290 of record DBTT01000011.1, on the reverse strand, counting down.
ATGAGCGAAGCCCCGTATCTCACGGTTGAATATTTGGGGTATCAAGGAAAAGCCAAACTATCTAATTTTCCTGTATCCATCACACAGTTAGCACTTCAAACGAGTGGGACTAAAGCTGCCTTAGTTGCAAGCATCGATGCCGATTTGGGAGATAAAATTTTTAAGGGTTCAACCACATTGAGAATTGTCGGCGAAATGGATAATGGAGAGTTTCAACATTGGAAATACACCAAAACGGATCTTGAAGATATCCAGTTGAGTGCAACTATTGCTGAAATGATTCAACTTAAGGGTTCCCTCTCAATATTGAATGATGACCCGACCTACGGAGATGGCTTTAGCGGAACCGTCAAAGTTAATTTTAGCGCGAAGAGTCCCCTAAATGGGGTCGGTGGGGAAATGCGGGCTATGTTTGGACACAAAAATTTTCGTTATTGGTTTGTTGATGGAATTGCAAATATTCCAGGTACTGGAGTAATGGTTGGCCCTGCATTATTTCTAACTGGCTTTGGCGGAGGAATCGTTTCCAAAATGAGACCACAGGGCGCCGGAAAAGGATCTTCCGCAAATCAGGTTTTGACTCCTACCTCGATGACTTATGTTCCCGACTCGACTTATGCATTAGGTATCAAAGCTGCGACTGAATTTACAGTGGGAAAAGACAAGAATATAGGTAACGGAGAAGCTTGCTTCGAATTGGCTTTTAATAAGAAAGGAGGTTTGAATTATGCGGGGTTTTATGGCTTTGCCCAATTTCTTGCCACTATTCCTGTTGTCGGTGATATTCAAAAGGAAATAGGGGCAAAATATCGAAAAATTGTAGATCTGGAACAAGAGGCAGCCGCTAAACTTCCGGGAGGATTGGTCAGTACACTTGAAAAAACAAAGCAATATGACCCGAATGCAGCTGCAAAACTTTACGTTGACAATGACAAATTAGGGGAAGGTAATTTTACAGCGGCATTAGGAATTCAATACAACTTTCAGGAATCATCTTTTCATGCGACCTTCGACTTATATGTGAATGCCGCTGGAGGATTGATCACCGGCGCAGGTGCAAATAATCGTGCCGGATGGGCTGTGATGCACTTCGACCCAAAGGATTGGTATCTTCACATGGGAACTCCAACAGATAGGATTGGCTTGAAGATGGGAGTCGGGAACATATTGAATATTCAGACTGGCTCCTATTTGATGGTTGGCACCAAAATCCCGGCTGCCCCCGGAGTTCCGTCTCAAATTTCCTCCATCCTTCAGGAAAGCCAGGAAAACTTAGGCTATATGAAAGAACTTAATCAGATAGAAGCTGGAAAAGGTTTTGCTTTTGGGTCAAGCATGAGCATTAATACAGGCGATTTATCTTTCCTGATACTGTATGCCCACTATATGGCTGGAGCCGGATTTGATGTAATGATAAAAGATTACGGAGATACTCAATGTGAAGGAAGAAGTGGTGCGATTGGAATAGATGGATGGTATGCCAATGGTCAGGCCTACGCATATTTGCAAGGAGAGTTGGGGGTGAAAATCAATCTGTGGTTTATGAAGGCAAAAGTGCCTGTTTTGACTACCGACTTTGCTGCGTTGTTGCAAGCAAAGCTTCCTAACCCAAGTTCGTTTAAAGCGTATATTGCCGTAAAGGCAAAAGTCTTGGGTATTGTTAATGTCAACTGTAAATTCAAAATGCTGATTGGCGAAGATTGCGATTTAGTTATACCTGGGGGGAGTCCGCTGGATATGGCTATGATAAATGATTTATCTCCTACAGACAAGAGTAGCGATGTCAGTGTGTTTACAGCTCCTCAAGCGGCATTCAATATGGCTATTGGCAAAATTTTCAATATGCAGGACGACCAAGGCGAGCATACATTCCGTTTGAAATTGAAAGATTTCGTGCTGAAGGATGGCAATAGTACCATTGAAGGGAATCTCAAGTGGAATGCTGATGGGAATATCGTTTCGTTTTACTCCCACGAAGTCCTTCCATCTCAAAAAGATATAACTGCCACAGTAAGCGTTGCTTTTGAGGAGAAAAAAGGTGGAAATTGGACAACGGTTTATACTGCAGGAAAGGAAGCCCTGGAAACGAAAACAATTGCTTTCAAAACCACAAATGCACCTAAAGATATTCCATTGCAAAACGTAGTTTACTCCTATCCTGTAGTCGGACAAGAATATTTCTTAAATGGAGAGTCTGCAAAAGGATACATCCAGCTTCAATTTGGACAAAACTACTTGTTTCCTGCGAATTACAACAATTTGATGAAATTAACAGATAAGTCAGGAAGTGTGTCTGCAGTTCCATTCACGTATGACGAATCTAAAAAACGAATAGAATTTTCGATGCCGGTCACACAGCATAGCTCGAGTTACACAGTTAACCTTTCTTTGACTAATGGAGAGGCTGCGCGCAACGAAACTGCAAGTCAGAAAGTGTTGAATAATACAAATAGCGATTCAATTAGCATGGATAGTAAATCTGCATCAGCCGAAAATCGCACAGATGTTGGCCTCGATTTGTTGAGCTATGGTTTTTCAACAAGCAGATATTCTTCTTTTTCCGAAAAAATTGCAAATATCCGGAAAACAATTCCCGTAGTGAATAAATTGGCTTCTGATGTTTTGATGTTTGAATACGAGACAGCAGACATGGAACCCTTTGATTTAACAGACCTGAAGGGGACGACACAAAGCGAAAATAAGCCGTTGATTGATGTTTCGGCAACTTTAGAAGATAGTTATTACAAGAATAAAATTTACCCATTGATTTATCAAGAATATCCAATCGATGGTTCTATCCGTGTGAAAAATAGGGATGAAAATATCTTCGGCATTCCCCCTGTCAAAGATTTGCCCCTGATGACTTCGTATCTGAGCCAAATGGAAGCAAACCAAACAAATGGATTTGTCACCAAGCATTTTCCTTTTTATTATAATCTGCCTCAGGCATACAAAAGCGATTTTACAGATTTACAAAACCAAGTGGTGAACTCTAATCTACAAAATACATCAAAACCAAGCTTTCAGAAATTCTTAAAAAACGGATTTCCATTCATTTCTTCGGGGAACTATAAAATCAAGATGCAATATGTAATGCCCGGGGGCGAGAAGGGAACTACGGCAACATTTGAATACGAGAATTTTATCAAATAGATGTAGGCGACAGAGTTTTGACTTGCTTGATTTGGGTTCGATTCAAATCAAAAAACGAGGCGGCCTACATTGTTGGGATCGCTTCAAGACGTTTTTTCTATTCTCGATAGAATAATGGTTTTAGCCTTCATATTTGATTGTAGAGTCATCTCCTCTCGTGTCTGCTCCTTCCTCCAATGGGGCGTTAACTCAGTGGGATGAAAGCCGGATAGGATGAATTATAGTCTTTCGGGTGTGTTTTTGTAGCATATATTTACCTCTTGAATTTTGATATGCTTATCTTTATGAACTTAATTTGTACGAATCTCTGTCGTGAGGTTTTTTCTATCTGCGAATAAATAATAATAACATGAAAACGAAATTGCATTTTGTTCTATTTACCTTGTTTTTTCTACTTGTATCTACAGCGCAGGCGGCCAACGGCCTCCGGGTGAAAGTTGCAGGTGGCGTGATTGAAGGATTCAACGATTCAGGCCTCCGTGTTTTCAAAGGTGTGCCTTTTGCAGCACCGCCTGTTGGAGAGCTCCGTTGGAAAGAACCGCAGCCTGTCAAGGAGTGGGCCGGTATAAAGGAAACCAAGAAGTTTGGCCCACGCGCCATGCAACTTCCCGTTTTTGGAGATATGGACTTCCGGTCTAACGGCATGAGCGAAGATTGCCTCTATTTGAATATCTGGACTCCCGCTAAAACTACGGGGGGGGAATTACCTGTTCTTGTCTATTATTATGGTGGTGGCTTCATTGCTGGAGATGGTTCCGAACCCCGTTATGATGGTGAAAGTATGGCGCGCCGTGGCATCGTGGCCGTCACTGTCAACTACCGATTGGGTGTGTTTGGATTTATGGCGCATCCCGGTTTAACAAAAGAATCTGGCCATCAGGCTTCCGGAAATTACGGTCTGCTTGATCAGGCTGCTGCCTTGAAATGGGTGAAAGAAAACATCGCGGCCTTCGGTGGTGATCCCAACCATATTACCATTGCGGGAGAATCGGCAGGTTCTATTTCGGTGAGCCTGCTGATGGCATCCCCTTTGACACGGAATTTGATAGCGGGAGCCATCGGGGAAAGTGGTTCTGCCATGGGAACCCTGTTTTCGCCGGCATCCTTGGCTGAGGGAGAAAAAGCGGGGTTAAAATTCCAAGAAGCTGCTGGTGCAAAATCCCTTTTGGAACTCCGTAAGATGCAACCCGAGGAGTTGCTTAAAGTTAAATTTGGAGGCTTTCCTCTTCTGGTGGATGGCTATTTTTTGCCAGAAAAGGCTGAAAAGATATACAAGGCCGGACAACAGGCAAAAGTACCCTTCCTCGTTGGTTGGAATTCCCAAGAAATGTCAGCTCCCTATTTGATGGGAAAAGAACCCCTCACGGTGGAAAGCTTCACCGCCGTTGTGAAAAAACTTTATGGCACTCATGCCGATGAAGTGCTTCGCCTCTATCATCCAACCTCCGATGCCGATGTGGAACGTGTTGCCATGGAATTGGCGGGCGACCGTTTCTTGGCGTTCAGCACTTGGAAATGGGCCAACCTGCAGGCAGAAACAGGAATCAAACCCGTGTACCGTTACTTCTATGCACGTCCTCGGCCCGAAATGCGTCCGGAAATGGGGAATGCTTCGGCTGGATTGGCCGGTGGTGTGGTTAAGGATGGTGCTGCTCAAAAAGCTCCTCCCGCAACGGGTGCTGTGCATTCCGCAGAAATCGAATATGCTTTGGGAAACTTGTCGTCCAACCGTGTCTATGACTGGAAAGCCGACGATTACAAAGTCTCTACCATCATGCAGGGATATTTCGCTAATTTCATCAAAACCTTTAATCCCAATAGCTTTGGGCTTCCACAATGGATGCCGGTCGTCAAAGGAACGGATGCCTCGGTGATGCACATCGATGTGGACACCCGGCTCGAAACGGAGAAATACCGTCAGCGTTATTTACTGTTGGATGGACTTTTGAAGTAAGCACGTGAAGAAGTCACCTTGCGATTGAGTGACCTTGTAATCATGGTCCGGAGGTTGTCTGGGGAATTCCTTTGTGTATCCTTTTCTTGCACCGATGTTGGTGGATTGCTTACCGTTGCCGGGAGATTGCTTACTGTTGTCGGTATATTGCCTGCCGTTTCCGGGAGATTGCTTACTGTTGTCGGTATATTGCCTACCGTTGCCGGGAGATTGCTTACTGTTGTCGGTATATTGCCTGCCGTTTCCGGGAGATTGCTTACTGTTGTCGGTATATTGCCTACCGTTTCCGGGAGATTGCTTACTGTTGTCGGTATATTGCTTACCGTTGCCGGGAGATTGCTTACTGTTGTCGGGAGATTGCTTACTGTTGTCGGGAGATTGCTTACCGTTGCCGGGAGATTGCTTACCGTTGTCGGTATATTGCCTACGGTTGCGGGGATATTGCTTAAGTAATGTAATGGGCAGCATAGCTTCTCGAGTTTTAATGCAAATACGCAAATTCGCTTTTTCGTTCAGCATCCATTTGACGAATACGTAGATAATTCAACACCCTTGAAACTTTTTGTAAACCCCCAACAGAATACTGAGTCCTTCTCCTCTTTCCATTTGGACTAAAAATATTATCTTTGCGTTCGATTTAATGTGCTATTACCAAAAAAGATAAATATTTGTAGTTCGCTTCCCTGAAAACTACATGCTTTAATGGTGTTTTAAAAGAGCAAAATAATAAGACAAGATATAGTTGATATGTTCGAAAATTTAAGCGAGAGGTTAGAGAAATCCTTTAAACTATTAAAAGGAGAAGGCCGCATCACCGAAATTAATGTGGCTGAAACGCTGAAAGATGTGCGTCGTGCATTGTTGGATGCTGATGTGAACTTCAAAACAGCAAAGCAATTTACGGAAACAGTCAAGGACAAAGCGATAGGCCAGGATGTGCTGACCTCCGTTAAGCCTGGGCAGTTGATGGTGAAGATTGTTCACGATGAATTGGCAGCCTTGATGGGCGGTGCATCGGTGGATGTCAATTTGAAGTCTCCGTTTACCGTTATCTTGATGGCTGGCCTGCAAGGCTCGGGTAAAACCACTTTCTCTGGAAAACTAGCTCGCTTGCTCAAAACCAAGCGGAGCAAAAATCCGTTGTTGATAGCTGCCGACGTTTATCGTCCCGCCGCCATTGAACAGTTGAAAGTATTGGGCGGACAAATCGAAGTTCCCGTATATTCAGAAATTGAAAATAAAAATCCGGTTGAGATTGCTCAAAACGGTATCAAGCTAGCCAAGCAAAATGGGCACGACTTGGTAATCATCGACACCGCTGGTCGTTTGGCTGTGGATGAGGCGATGATGAACGAAATCGCAGCCTTGAAAGCGGCCGTTAACCCAAATGAAATCTTGTTTGTTGTCGATTCGATGACTGGTCAGGACGCAGTTAACACAGCCAAGGAATTCAACGATAGGCTCGACTTCGACGGTGTTGTCCTCACCAAATTGGATGGTGACACACGTGGTGGTGCTGCCTTGTCTATTCGTTCGGTGGTAGATAAGCCCATCAAATTTGTCGGTACAGGCGAAAAATTGGATGCGTTGGATGTGTTCCACCCAACCCGTATGGCTGACCGTATTTTGGGAATGGGCGACATCGTTTCGTTGGTGGAACGTGCCCAAGAACAATACGATGAGGACGAAGCGCGCCGTTTGCAGAAAAAAATTGCCAAGAACCAATTCGATTTCAACGACTTCTTGTCTCAAATCAACCAAATCAAAAAGATGGGCAACATCAAGGATTTGGCTGCCATGATTCCGGGTGTTGGAAAGGCAATCAAAGACATAGATATTGACGACGACGCATTCAAAGGCATTGAAGCCATCATTTATTCGATGACTCCAAAAGAGCGTTCAAACCCTGAAATCATCAACGGAAGCCGTCGCCAACGTATCGCGACCGGTAGCGGAACTTCTATACAGGAAGTGAACAAATTGATGAAGCAATTCGACGACACCCGCAAGATGATGAAGATGGTGACTCAGGTGAAGTCCGGCAAGAAACCGATGCCGAAATTTAGAAAATAAAACACAGCTATTAGCTTATAAATTATGCAACTAATAGACGGAAAAGCCGTTTCGGCACAAATAAAAAAAGAAATTGCTCAAGAAGTTGGCGAGATGAGAAAAGCCGGCATGCGTGCGCCAAAGCTGGTGGCAGTATTGGTGGGCCATGACGGGGGCAGCGAAACTTACGTGGCAAGCAAGCACAAAACTTGCTTGGAAGTAGGATTCGATTCCGATGTGATTCGTTTTGAAAGCGATATTACAGAAGCACAATTGTTGGCTTGTGTGGAACAATTGAATAACGATGACGCTGTGGATGGATTCATTGTGCAACTTCCTCTGCCCAAGCATATCAACGAGCAAAAAGTTATTGAAGCGATTGATTACCGCAAGGATGTGGATGGTTTTCATCCCATCAATGTGGGACGCATGTCTATCGGGCTGCCTTGTTTTGTGTCGGCTACACCTGCCGGAATTGTAGAGTTATTGAAACGCTATAATATTGAAACCGAAGGCAAGCATTGTGTGGTCTTGGGACGTAGCAACATTGTAGGCAAACCTGTTGCCGGATTGATGGCTCAAAAAGGTTATCCGGGCGATTGTACCGTAACTGTTTGCCACAGCCGTTCCGAGAATTTGAAGGAAATGTGTTTGCAGGCGGACATAATTATTGCCGCTTTGGGTGTTCCCGGATTCTTGAAGGGTGACATGGTGAAAGACGGAGTTGTGGTCGTGGATGTCGGCACAACGCGCGTTCCTTCCTCGGAGACCAAATCGGGTTTTCGCCTTAAGGGAGATGTGGAGTTTGATGAAGTAGCGAAAAAAGCTTCTTATATCACGCCTGTTCCCGGAGGAGTTGGTCCGATGACCATTATCTCCTTGATGAAAAATACCCTTTTGGCTGGAAAGAAAGAGATATACAAGTAAGAACATACTCGTTTTTCAAATGTTCTAAAAAAAGCTTTGACTCTTTCGGAAAAGAAAGAGTCAAAGCCTTTTTTATCCGTTTTTCTATTCAATATTTTTTATGAAAGAAACTCAACCCAAACTTTGGACGTGGAACTTCTTTAACGTCTGCATCGCCAACTTCCTGATGGCATGTTCTTTCAATTTGTTGATGCCTTCCATCCCGTTGTATATCACCGAGCAATTAGGTATCGCCCAGTCGCAAACGGGCATCGTGCTGTCATCCTATGCGCTGGCCATGATTCTGATCCGCCCTTTTTCCGGCTTTTTAGTCGATATGTATTCCCGTAAAACCTTGTTACTGATGGCTTTTACTTGCTACGTGCTGATTTTTCTTGGATATTTCTGGGTCACCACTGTTTTGTTGTTTGTGTTGGTTCGTTTTATGCACGGGTTGGCTTGGGGTTTGTCCACCGTATCGAGCAGTACGCTGGCCATTGATGTGACTCCTTCCCAGAGGCGGGCAGAGGGTATCGGGTATTATGGAACCTTCATGAATGTGGCGATGGCTCTCGGCCCGTTTATCGCAATCCATATCTATCGCAACTATGGCTTTCCTTCGCTTTTGCAATGCGCCATCCTGATGGGGATTTTGGGTGTGATTGCTGTTGCAATGATTAAAGCACCGAAACGTCCTCCTGTTGCGCCACAAGAACCTCAGAAAATTTCCTTCGACCGTTTCTTCTTGGTCAAAGGTTGGCCTATTTTCTTGAATCAATTGTTGCCCACTTTTGCCTGGGGAACGATTGGCCCTTTCGTGGCTCAATATGGTCTTCACAACCAAATAGAGAATCCTGGAATCTTTTTCCTCTTTTGGGCCACGGGTATCATGATGTCGCGTATTTTTGCAGGTAAAATGGTAGATAAGGGATGGATCCATGTTGTGAACATGTCGGCAATGGCGGTAGTGGCAGTTTCCTTTTTGGCGTTCGCCACCGTGCACACTTTGGTCGCATTTTGCCTGTCTGCCTATTTCATTGGTATCGGTTACGGCATGATGTTTCCCGCTTTACAAACTTTGTATATCAACATTGGGGAAAACAAGCAGCGGGGAACGGCCAATTCGACCTATTTGATTGGTTTTGATTTGGGCTTGGCGTTGGGCATGCTGATCGGTGCGTATGTGACGGCGCATGTGTCGTTTTCTGCATTGTATTTGGTATCGTCGGTATTGAATGTGTTGAGCATTGTTGTCTATTATTTTATTTCCCGAAAAGTCTATGAACGAAAAAAAATGAGATAAAATAAGAATTTTCAACCTATTTCCCCTTCAGCAATTCATCTATTGTCTGATTAAATTCTTCTTTGAATTCTTCATAGAATTTGCCAGTTGCAGGGCCATTGAATCCGGTATGGATCTTGCTTACGTTGCCTTTTTTATCGATAAAGATCATCGTTGGATAACTGATGATTTTTGATAGCTGGGGCAAGACCTTGGAGGTGGCTTGTCCCCCAACTTTTCCGCCGAAGAGAATTTTGTATTCCACTCCATATCTGTCCCGCAACAGCGAGAGTACTCGTTTGGCATATGCCGGATCTTCCTTTCGCTCGAAAGCCAAACCTATGATTTCCACGCCCCGCTTTTTGTTTTGCTTGTACCACGGGACTAAATATTTCATCTCGTCCAAACAGTTTGGGCACCAACTTCCTAAGATGGAAACAACGACCACTTTTCCTTTGTATTCGGGGTCATTGATGGAAACCGCTTTTCCGTCTATGTCGGGCAGTGAAAAATTGAGTTTGCTGTTGCCTTCTTTTAGCACCGTGAGCGAATACGGATCGTCAAGCTTGGCATTTTCATTGCGGAGTCCAATTAGTTTTGTAGTACCTCGTGTCGTATGAAATTCTCCGGTAAATGTGTCATTTCCTTCAAATTGGATTTTCACGAGATAAGGGCTGAGGCCTGAAAAAGCGGACAGCGTAAATCCATTTTCTGTTAATGTACCTTCCAAAAAGCGGAGGTCGCCCGAATTAGTGAGGAAAGAACCCGTAACGATGCCGCTCTTCTGGTTGAAGACACCTACATTCTTCTCCACTTCCCCGTTTGCGCTGACAAATTGCACATCCCACTTTCCTGCTGCCGAAATCGCAGTAGGAGAAAAAACTTTGGGGAAACGGGGTTCTGTCGTCTTTTTAGCTACGAATGGAATCCCCGGATCGTTTTCAATGTAATGTTTGATAAATTTTCCTTCGAAAACATCTCCTCGGACAACACCCTTCAATTCCGCATCAAAGGCTTCGATCGGAACGGTGAGCGTGTCGTTCTTATAGGTCAATCCGCTCAGGGGAACTCTTTCTTCGCCATTGATCAAGACGATCGTGGAGCTTGCATCCTCTACTTTCACGTCAAAGACAAAGGGAAACTTCTCTTGGTTAGAAATGAATTCGGCTCTCCAACGGCCAGCACTTAGGGGTGGATTGATTGCAAAAGACTGAACTGCAGTCAACAAGAATGCCACAAAAACGAATAATTGATATTTTTTCATAAGTCTGTTGGATGAAATATGTTTTGCAAAGCTCGTAAAAAAGCAGGAATCATTCATCATTTTGTTGCAAATATTGGAAGAAATATTTTCCAACTCAATTCTAATCTGTTCTGAAAGTTCCCTTAATCTTCGGTCAGTATATTTGCACAATATAGCATTTAGACTAAAAAATATGTTGATTTGATATGTCAGCAAACGAAAGTCGATTAAGCAAATATTGTTTTCTCATTCAACCACTTGAAAATAAATGCTTCTGTCGGTAAATTCAAACGGTAGTTGAATGTATGGAAAGAAGGTAATTCTTTGGCAATGGGACTTCGGTTCTTTGCCGTATAAATCACAGATATACATCTATATTTTATCAGTTTAAGTTCTTTCTTTTCGGAAATCATAACTGAGAAATAAGTGGTATTATTCTTTTTATGTATTTAAAATATTGATTATAAAAAATTTAACTATAATGGACTGTGAATAGCTTCAACTACTGATTCGCATTAGTAGTATGATCTTGTGGTTCACCGTGCCACCTCAAGTATTTTATTTCGCATATCGTTGCAACAAACGATTGGAGGAAAACAGAAATTTGTAAATTTGTCAACAAGTAAAATAGGTAATCTGTAAATTAATGAAATATTTGTAGGTCGCCAAATTGATGAATTTACAAATGAAGCAAGTCAACAAATCAACAAACTTATCATGGACCTATTATTAGTAGAAGATAATGAACGGATCAGCCAATTCTTAGTTAAGGGGCTCGAGGAAACGGGGTTTTCGGTTGTGTTAGCCGAGAGGGGGACTGATGCACGCTCGCTGATTGCGCAACGCACATGGGATATCATCTTGCTCGACATCATGCTGCCCGATATTGATGGAATCGAACTGTTACAATATACCCGCTACAAAAAGATCAATACGCCGATCCTTGTGGTCAGTGCTTTGGGTGATCCAGAGGACAAGGTAAAGGCTTTGGATTACGGCGCCGATGATTATTTATCCAAGCCTTTTCATTTCAAGGAATTGGTTGCCCGCATCCATGCTTTGGTGAGAAGAACAAAATACAACAACCAATTGGGCGACACCATTCTGGAATGCGACGATTTGTCGTTGGATGTGGAACGCCATTTTGTGAAAAGGGGCAATGCCGAAATCAAACTCACCTTGCAGGAGTTCAAGCTTCTCCAGCTATTGATGGAAAACAAAAACAAAGTGCTTCCCCGTACTCAAATTTTGGACACAGTGTGGGGGATAAATTACGATCCCAGCACCAATGTGGTGGATGTTTATATCTCGTATCTCCGCAACAAGGTGGATTCCAATTTTGACAATAAACTGATTCAGACAGTAAAAGGGAGAGGTTATTTGATTCGGACACAAGAATAATGCCTTTCCTGGGTATCTATTTGCTTGCTATGTGAGATTTTCGGGCTCTCGGTTTTAAATACCATTTTTTTAGCATTTCGATGAAAGTTCAAACTCGGCTCAGTCTTTTCTGTTCTATTGCCTTTGGGGTGGTGTTTGCATCCATATCCTGCCTTGTTTATGTTTTGTATAGCCGCGGTGCCGAAAGCCGGGTTTACAAAGACCTGGAAAATTCGGCACACGTGGTGAGCCTTTTCCATTTTGAAGAAGACGAGCTCAACCACGAAGATTTTTTGAAAGCGGAAAAGCAGTTCAGCCAAATGATGCATGGCATTGCATACCAAGCATATGATTCATCCGATAGTTTGGTCTTCGGCAATAAAAATCATCTGGTCGATCGGGTTATCTTAAAAAGAATCAGGAAAACCCAGACTTACGACTTTGCCACAGAAAGAAGCTTCTGCCATGGGCGTTATTACCAAGACAACCAAGGCGATTTTGTGATTGTCACCAAAGAACGGAAAAACATTCTGAACAGAGAACTCGTCTCGCTGCTGACGATCCTCGTTTGCGCACTTCTTGTCGGCCTAATTGCCGTCATCCTGCTGAGCCGGTGGCTCGCCCGGATTGCCTACCTGCCTGTAAGCAGCATCATTCACCAAGTGGAGACCCTTTCGCTTGACGAGGAAGGGGTGCAAATTATTTCACCGAACACCAAGGACGAATTGCAGGATCTCACTGACACGTTCAATGAATTGCTGTCCCGGATCTCGGAGTCATTCATGATTCAAAAGAATTTCGTGAACTATGTGTCCCACGAATTTAGAACCCCGTTGGCAGCCATGATGGGGAATTTGGAGGTGTTTTCCCTCAAAAGAAGAATGCCTGAGGAATACGAAAAATTGTCGTTGGAATTGATCGATGAGATTGTCCGGCTAAAAGAGATACTCAACACGCTTTTGGTCGTTTCGGATTTGAGGAAAGACTCGGATACGCCCAACCATGTGCGTATGGATGAATTGATTTGGCACATCATCAAAAAAGTTTCAGCGCTTTATCGAAATCCGAAGATACATCCCGAGGTAGAGATTCAACCCGAAGATGAAAGCCTGCTGACGGTGAATCGTAGCAAGACGCAGCTCTATATGTCGTTGTTCAACATCATAGAAAACGCTGTAAAGTACTCAATGCAGCAGGTAGTGCAAATTCGAATCTATCAGGAAAATCAAATCTTGCATGTTTCAGTCCAAGACCATGGGATAGGAATCCCTCCCGATGAATTGAAAGATATCAGCAAACCTTTCTTTCGCGGCAACAACACAAACGACATTCGCGGCAACGGCATTGGCCTTTCGATTGCTTTGCGCATCTTGGAAAAAGCAGGTGTGATATACGAAATCTTCTCCGAGCAGGGAAAAGGCACACTGGTGGTGCTATCATTTCCAGATAAGCCACAATGAAAATGGAATTGGCTATATATTTTGCATACGCCTTCCGTTCAAGCAAACAAATATTCATATGGAAGAAAAATATTCTTCGATGTTTGCATATCTCACTGATTTAGTGTAATTTTGTGCCTCGATTGCATGGGTAGAATGGCGGTTTCGTTAATAACTTATTGATTATTAATGGGATTGTCGATATTTTCCTGTATTTCGAAAGACTATTTTATAATATAAAAATTGAATTTTTTAAGTTCTAAAGAGTAAAAAAATGCCTACAATTCAACAATTAGTAAGAAAAGGACGTACTGAGTTGGTGGATAAGAGCAAGTCTCCTGCTTTGGATTCTTGCCCACAGCGTAGAGGTGTATGCGTACGCGTATATACAACTACTCCTAAAAAACCAAACTCGGCTATGCGTAAAGTCGCACGTGTGCGTTTGACAAACGGTAAAGAAGTGAATGCTTATATTCCTGGAGAAGGACACAATTTGCAGGAACACTCTATCGTGCTTGTTAGAGGTGGCCGTGTGAAAGACCTTCCAGGTGTACGTTATCACATCGTTCGTGGAACGTTGGATACAGCCGGAGTGAATGGTCGCACGCAAAGACGCTCTAAATATGGAGCAAAACGTCCAAAGGCTGGAAAAGCAGCTCCTGCGGCTCCTGCTAAAGGAAAGAAGAAATAATTCTTTCGCCCAAAAAACCAATTAATTAACAACGTTTTCGGTTATTGGATTAGGCAATAAAAAGGTTGAGTAAATGATTCGGAGGAATCGTTGAAGAGTACTAAAAAATTGACAGCCAAAACAGAACAAATTTTTATTAGTAAAATGAGAAAGACAAAACCCAAAAAAAGACAGGTTCTTCCTGATCCTGTTTATGGTGATGTAAAGGTGTCCAAGTTTGTGAATCACCTGATGTACGACGGCAAAAAAAGCACAGCTTATGACATTTTCTACGGTGCTTTGAATGTTGTGAAAACAAAATTGCCAAACGAAGAGAAATCTACGCTTGAGATTTGGAAATCTGCTCTCGATAATATTACACCACAAGTGGAAGTGAAATCTCGCCGCGTGGGTGGTGCTACTTTTCAAGTTCCAACAGAAATTCGCCCTGACCGTAAGGAATCGGTTTCAATGAAAAACTTGATCCTTTATGCTCGCAAGAGAGGCGGCAAAACAATGGCTGACAAATTGGCGGCTGAAATCGTTGACGCTTTCAACAACCAAGGAGGTGCCTACAAACGCAAAGAAGATATGCACAGAATGGCCGAAGCTAACCGTGCATTCGCATATTTCAGATTTTAATTAAGAAGAAAGGAATAAACAGCAATGGCAAAAGTAAATGATGCTTTAAGACTCACCAGAAACATCGGTATCATGGCGCATATCGATGCGGGAAAAACCACAACATCTGAGCGTATCTTGTTTTATACAGGATTGACACACAAGATTGGTGAGGTGCATGATGGAGCTGCAACCATGGACTGGATGGAGCAAGAGCAAGAACGTGGTATCACTATCACTTCTGCCGCTACTACCACTCAGTGGAGATATAATAATGAGATCTACAAAGTCAACTTGATTGATACCCCGGGACACGTTGACTTCACTGTGGAGGTAGAACGTTCGCTTCGTATTCTTGACGGAGCCATCGCAACTTTCTGTGCCGTTGGTGGCGTCGAACCTCAGTCTGAAACCGTGTGGCGTCAAGCTGATAAATATAAGGTGCCACGTATTTGTTACGTGAACAAAATGGACCGTTCTGGCGCAGACTTTTTTGACGTAGTTCGTCAGATTAAGACTGTGCTAGGTGCGACTCCTTGTCCAATCCAAATCCCAATCGGTGCTGAAGAACACTTCAGGGGCATCGTTGATTTGGTGACGATGAAGGCCATGTACTGGCACGATGAAACAATGGGTGCTGACTACGAATTGGCTGACATCCCTGCTGATGTTTTGGCTGAAGCTGAAGAATGGAGAGAAAAAATGTTGGAGCAAGTTGCTGAATGCGATGAAACTCTCATGGAAAAATTCTTCGATGATCCTTCAACCATCACAGAAGATGAAATCCTTGTCGCTTTGCGCAAAGGAACATTGAACATGCAAATCAATCCGATGCTTTGTGGCTCTTCATTCAAGAACAAAGGAGTGCAACCGCTTTTGGATGCGGTTTCGAAGTTCTTGCCTAGCCCTGTGGATACAGAAGCTATCGAAGGAATTGACCCTCGCACAGATGAAAAAATCGTGCGTCACCCAAATCCAGACGAGCCTCTTTGTGCCTTGGCATTCAAGATCGCTACCGATCCATTCGTGGGACGTTTGTGTTTCTTCCGTGTATATTCAGGAGAACTTCCTGCCGGATCTTACGTGTACAACCCACGTTCCGATAAGAAAGAGCGTATTTCACGTTTGTTCCAGATGCACTCCAACAAGCAAAACCCAAAAGATGTGATCGGTTGTGGTGACATTGGCGCAGGTGTTGGTTTCAAAGATATCCGTACGGGTGACACCCTTTGTAACGAAGATAGCCCAATCGTATTGGAATCTATGGACTTCCCAGAACCCGTAATTGGTATCTCCATCGAGCCTAAGACTCAGAAAGATATCGACAAGTTGTCTAATGGTTTGGCTAAATTGGCTGAAGAAGATCCAACATTCCGTGTCCACACTGACGAAGATTCTGGTCAAACGATCATTGAAGGTATGGGTGAGCTTCACTTGGAAATCATCATCGACCGTTTGAAACGTGAATTTAAAGTGGAATGTAACCAGGGTCGTCCTCAAGTTTCTTACAAAGAAGCTATCCGCGACACTGTTGAACTTCGTGAAGTTTACAAGAAACAATCGGGTGGTCGTGGTAAGTTTGCCGACATCATCGTTAAAGTAGGGCCCGCTGATGAAGAATTCGAAGGCGAGTTGCAATTCGTTGACGAAGTAAGGGGAGGGAACATTCCAAAAGAATTTGTGCCTTCCGTTCAAAAAGGATTCTTGTCCGCTATGAAAAATGGTGTACTCGCTGGATACTCTTTGGACAAGCTGAAAGTTGTCTTGGTAGATGGATCTTTCCACCCTGTTGACTCCGACCAGTTGTCGTTCGAACTTTGTGCTCGTTTTGCATTCAAATCAGCTTCCGAAAAGGCTAGACCAATTTTGCTTGAACCGATTATGAGCTTGGAAGTTGTTACTCCGGAAGAAAGTATGGGTGACGTGATTTCCGACTTGAACAAACGTCGCGGTCAGGTGGAAGGAATGGAATCGAGCCGTTCTGGTGCTCGTGTTGTAAAAGCAAAAGTCCCATTGGCTGAAATGTTCGGTTACGTGACTTCTTTGCGTACAATCACTTCGGGACGCGCTACTTCAGCCATGACATTCTCCCATTACGAGGAAGTGTCAGCTTCTATCGCCCGTCAAGTGTTGGAAGAAGCCAAAGGCCGCGTTGACTTGATTAAGTAATATAAAATGTGAAGCACGGTGGAGGTTAGTAAATGACTCTTAATCACGCCGGGCTTCGCTTTCTTATATATTTTTATTAATAACCATTCATAAAAAAGACAATGAGTCAAAAAATCAGAATCAAACTGAAATCTTACGACTACAACTTGGTTGACAAGTCAGCCGAAAAGATCGTGAAGACAGTGAAAGCTACAGGTGCTGTGGTAAGTGGTCCTATTCCATTGCCAACTCACAAACGTATCTTCACGGTGAACCGTTCGACTTTCGTGAACAAAAAGTCTCGCGAACAATTCGAACTAAGCTCTTACAAAAGATTGATCGACATCTACAGCTCCACAGCTAAAACTGTTGATGCCTTGATGAAGCTTGAGTTGCCAAGTGGAGTAGAAGTAGAGATTAAAGTTTGATAGCTCCCTGTATGGTTCTCTGAAAAGAAAGCTAATGGAAAGCTAATTTATTTACAAATCCGCCTCTCGATGAGTTCATTTATGGAAATTAAGGAGGCAAAAAATTAAAGAAATGCCAGGATTAATTGGAAAAAAAATCGGAATGACATCCGTTTTCAGTGCCGAGGGAAAAAATGTTCCATGCACTGTTGTCGAAGTAGGTCCTTGTGTTGTTACTCAAGTTAAAACTGTTGAAACAGACGGGTACGAAGCTATCCAGATTGGTTTTGTCGATAAAAAAGACAAGCACACATCTAAGCCTCAAGCTGGTCACTTTCAAAAAGCTGGAGTATCACCCAAGAGGCACTTGGCCGAGTTCAAAGGTTTCAAAGATGCGAAATTAGGAGATGTACTCACCGTTGACGTGTTTGGCGACACTCAGTATGTGGATATTATCGGAACCTCTAAAGGTAAAGGTTTTCAAGGGGTTGTTAAGCGCCACGGTTTCGGTGGGGTAGGGCAAGCTACTTTGGGACAACACAACCGTTTGCGTGCCCCGGGTTCTATCGGAGCATGTTCTTACCCTGCAAAAGTGTTCAAAGGCACACGCATGGGAGGCCAAATGGGAAATGAACGTGTAACTGTTCAAAACCTTGAAGTGATTAAAGTTATTGCTGAACACAACCTGTTGTTGATCAAAGGTTCTGTTCCCGGAAGCAAAGGTTCAATCGTATTAATTGAAAAATAATGGAACTAAGTGTATTAGATATTAACGGCAAAGATACCGGAAAAAAAGTTGTGTTGAATGATGCAATTTTTGGTATCGAACCAAACGACCACGTTCTTTGGTTGGACGTGAAGCGTTATTTGGCTAACCAACGCCAAGGTACGCACAAGTCGAAAGAAAGAAGCGAATTGTCGGGAAGTACACGCAAATTGATCCGTCAAAAAGGTGGAGGTGGCGCTCGTCGTGGTGACATCAACTCTCCAATCCTTGTTGGTGGTGCCCGTGTATTTGGTCCAAAGCCAAGAGACTACGACTTCAAGATGAACAAAAAAATGCGTGATTTGGCTCGTAAATCAGCGCTTACTTACAAAGCTAAAGACAATCAAATCGTTGTGGTAGAAGATTTCGTTTACGAAGCTCCAAAAACAAAAGATTTTGTTGCTTTCACTAAAAACCTGCAAGTGGCTGATAAAAAGATACTTTTGGTTTTGCCAAATCAAAATAATAACGTATATTTGTCCGCTCGAAATTTACAGAAGGTTAAAATTATAACAGCTTCAGATATAAACACTTACGGTATTTTGAATAATGCAAGTTTGTTGCTTACAGAATCTTCTGTTGCTGAAATTGATAAACTATTTAAGGCATAAGGAGGTAAAGAAATGGGAATTATCATTAAACCAGTCTTGACAGAAAAGCAAACGGCAATTACCGAACAGTTTCCTAACCGTTTCGCATTCCGTGTTGTTCCGGGTGCCAACAAAATACAAATCAAGGAAGAAGTTGAGAAACTATATGGAGTGAAAGTGGTGAAAGTAAACACAAGCTTGTATGCTGGCAAAACAAAAAGCCGCTACACCAAAGCCGGTGTTGTTACAGGAAGCACTCCTTCTTACAAGAAAGCAATTGTAACTCTCAAAGAGGGTGAAGTAATAGACTTTTTTAGCAATATCTAAAATAAAAAATGGCAGTACGTAAATTAAAGCCCACAACACCGGGGCAAAGACACAAAGTTATTGGTACATTTGAGGAAATCACTGCGAGTGTACCAGAAAAATCTCTTGTAGTCGGCTTGCGCGCTTCAGGTGGTCGCAACAACGAAGGTAAGATGACAATGCGTTATCTTGGCGGCGGTCACAAAAGAAAGTATCGTATCATCGATTTCAAGAGAAACAAAGACGGCGTTCCTGCTACAGTTAAAACAATCGAATACGACCCGAACCGTTCGGCTCGTATCGCCTTGTTGTTTTATGCTGATGGAGCAAAAACGTACATTCTAGCTCCAAATGGCTTGAAGGTCGGTCAGACAGTGGTTTCGGGTGCTGATGCAGCCCCCGAAGTAGGAAATGCTCTACCATTAGCTAATATTCCTATTGGTACAGTTGTTCACAACATCGAATTACGTCCAAAGCAAGGCGCCAAAATCGTGCGCTCGGCAGGAACTTTCGCCCAGTTGACTTCTCGCGAGGGAGGATATGCAATTATCAAATTGCCTTCTGGTGAAACACGCAAAATCCTTTTGACTTGTAAAGCAACAATCGGTAGCGTTGGTAATTCAGATCACGCATTGGAAAAATCAGGTAAGGCTGGACGCTCTAGATGGCTTGGACGTCGCCCTCGTAACCGTGGTGTCGTGATGAACCCAGTAGATCACCCAATGGGTGGTGGTGAAGGTCGCGCTTCGGGAGGTCAACCAAGATCACGTAAAGGATTGTATTCTAGAGGTCTTAAGACAAGAGCTCCTAAGAAACATTCTTCTAAGTACATTGTCGAAAGAAGAAAGAAGTAATCTGATTTAATTAAAAACAACTATGAGTCGTTCGTTAAAAAAAGGCCCGTATATTAATGTTAAGCTTGAGAAGAAAGTTTTGGCTATGAATGAGTCAGGCAAGAAAGCTGTAGTTAAGACGTGGGCAAGAGCTTCAATGATATCACCAGATTTTGTTGGCCATACAGTTGCTGTTCATAATGGAAATAAATTTATTCCCGTATATGTGACAGAAAACATGGTAGGTCACAAACTCGGCGAATTTGCCCTGACACGTACATTCCGTGGTCACGGAGGTAATAAGAAAAGATAAAATTTACCGGAAGCCAAAATTAATTTAAAAAGAAAACATTAAAATGGGTGCTAGAAAAAGAATATCAGCCGAACAAAGAAAGGAAGCCTTGAAAACCGTTTCTTTTGCGAAGTTGAACAACGTTCCTACCTCTCCTCGTAAGATGCGCTATGTCGCTGATATGATCCGTGGTTTGGAAGTCAACAGAGCATTGGGCGTTTTAAAATTTTCCAACAAAGAAGCTGCCGCAAGGGTTGAAAAACTGTTGCGTTCTGCCATCGCAAACTGGGAAGCTAAAAACGGTCGTCAAGCGGAAGCAGGTGAATTATATGTCTCTTTGATATATGTAGATAGTGCAGCGATGTTGAAAAGACTTCGTCCTGCTCCACAAGGTAGAGGATACAGAATCCGTAAACGTTCTAACCACGTTACCTTGCAAGTAGATACACGTAACGAAAATAAAAATTAAGCAGCAAGATGGGACAGAAAATTAATCCGATAGCAAATCGTTTAGGAATCATCCGTGGATGGGACTCTAACTGGTATGGCGGTAAAAAATACGGGGAAACTTTGTTGGAAGACAGCAAACTCCGTAAATATTTGAATGCACGTCTTGCAAAAGCTAGTGTAGCTCGCATCGTAATCGAAAGAACGTTGAAACTTGTCACAATCACAGTATGCACAGCCCGTCCCGGAATTATCATCGGAAAAGGTGGTCAAGAAGTGGACAAGTTGAAAGAAGAGCTTAAGAAAATTACAGATAAAGATATCCAGATCAATATTTTCGAAGTTAAAAAGCCCGAATTGGATGCCGTTATCGTAGCCAACAACATCGCACGCCAAGTGGAAGGCAAAATCGCCTACCGCCGTGCCATCAAAATGGCTATCGCTTCCACCATGAGAATGGGTGCGGAAGGCATCAAAATCCAAATCTCAGGCCGCTTGAACGGAGCTGAAATGGCTCGATCGGAAATGTATAAAGAAGGACGTACTCCACTTCATACCTTCCGTGCGGACATCGACTACGCGCATGCAGAAGCTTTGACAAAAGTTGGTTTGTTGGGTATCAAAGTATGGATCTGCCGTGGAGAAGTTTACGGCAAGCAAGACCTCGCGCCATCATTTGCTGCACAAAAAGATTTCGGCGGAAACTCCGGAAACAACAACCGCAGAAATGACCATGGCAACAACAGGGGTTTCAAGAAAAACAAGAGAAAATAAGTAGTAAACGTTGAAACTGAATTAAAAGATGTTACAACCGAAAAAGACAAAGTTCAGAAGACAGCAAAAAGGTCGGATGAAAGGTAATGCCCAAAGAGGTAACCAATTGGCTTTTGGTTCTTTCGGAATCAAAACTTTGGAAACCAAATGGATCACCGGACGTCAGATCGAAGCTGCCCGTATTGCTGTGACCCGTCACATGCAACGTCAAGGACAAGTGTGGGTTCGTATTTTTCCAGACAAGCCGATCACCAAAAAGCCGGCCGAAGTACGTATGGGTAAAGGTAAAGGATCTCCAGAAGGATTCGTTGCTCCAGTTACGCCAGGAAGAATGATTTTTGAAATCGAAGGAGTATCTTTCGAGGTAGCCAAAGAAGCTTTGCGCCTGGCAGCACAAAAATTGCCGGTGACAACCAAGTTTGTTGTTCGCAGAGATTATGACCTAACCCAAAAATGATAAGAAACGATGAAAGCAAAAGAAGTTAGAGAATTATCAGATACGGAATTGGTCGAAAAAATCGCAAACGAAACTTTGGCACTTGACCAATTGATTTTAAATCATGCAGTTTCTCCTTTGGACAATCCAGCGCAAATCAAAGCAAAACGCAAAGATATTGCACGTTTCAAAACCATATTGCGCCAAAGAGAATTGAATAAATAATAAGAGAGCTGATGGAAACCAGAAATTTAAGAAAAGAAAGAATCGGGGTCGTTTTCAGCAATAAGATGGATAAAACCATCACAGTTGCTGTAAAATGGAAAGAAAAACACCCTATTTACGGGAAGTTCGTGAACAAGACGAAGAAATTTCATGCTCACGACGAAAAAAATGAATGCAACATCGGCGATACGGTAAGGATCATGGAAACTCGTCCTTTAAGTAAAACGAAGAGATGGAGATTAATTGAAATAATCGAAAGGGCTAAATAATATGATACAACAGGAAAGCAGACTGACAGTCGCTGATAACAGCGGAGCGAAAGAAGCATTGTGTATTCGTGTTTTGGGCGGTACCAGAAGACGTTATGCTTCAGTGGGGGATGTGATAGTTGTAGCTATTAAAAGCGTGATCCCTTCGAGTGATATTAAAAAAGGTGCTGTAACAAAGGCAATCGTTGTTCGCACGAGGAAAGAAATCCGTCGCACAGATGGTTCTTATATTCGTTTCGACGACAACGCATGTGTGTTGCTCAATGCAGCAGGTGAAATCAGAGGTAGCCGCATCTTCGGACCGGTAGCTCGTGAGCTTCGTGCTGCAAACATGAAGATCGTTTCATTGGCACCTGAAGTTCTTTAATCAATAAAACCATCGGGCAATGAGTAAATTACATATTAAAAAAGGCGATGTCGTGTATGTGAACACCGGTGTTGATAAAGGTAAAACCGGCCGTGTCGTGAAAGTGCTTGTCGAAAAACAACGTGCTCTCGTGGAAGGTATCAACATGGTTACTAAACATGCGAAGCCTAGTGCAAAAAATCCTCAAGGAGGAATCGTGAAAATGGAAGCTCCTATTCACATTTCCAACCTCAATGTGGTGGATCCTAAATCAGGAAAACCAACCCGCATCGGTCGTAAGGAAGTGGACGGGAAGTTAGTTCGTTATTCTAAAAAATCAGGGGAGGAAATTAAATAATGGCTAGTACTACAAGTTTAAAAACTGATTATAAGGAACGCATTGTTGCTTCTTTGATGAAAGAATTCAACTATACGACTCCTATGCAGGTGCCGGTTCTTGAAAAAATCGTCATCAACCAAGGTCTTGGTATTGCCGTGGCCGACAAGAAAATCATTGAAACTGCTATCAACGAATTGACCATCATCTCTGGTCAAAAAGCTGTGTCAACGGTTTCCAAGAAGGATATTTCTAACTTCAAGCTGCGTAAGAAAATGCCTATCGGAGTGCGTGTTACGTTGCGTCACAACAAAATGTACGAATTCTTGGAAAGACTTGTGCGTGTGGCTCTTCCACGTATCCGTGACTTCAAAGGTATTGAAAGCAAATTGGATGGACGTGGAAATTATACCCTCGGAATCCAAGAGCAAATTATTTTCCCTGAAATTAATATTGATAATATTACTAAAATATTGGGAATGAATATTACCTTTGTGACCTCTGCGAAAACAGATGAAGAAGGTTACGCTCTTTTGAAAGAGTTTGGCTTACCATTTAAGAACATTAAAAAAGACTGATAAGAAAAAATGGCTAAAGAATCAATGAAGGCTCGCCAAGTAAAAAGAGCTAAGCTTCAAGCAAAATATGCTGAAAAAAGAGCTGCTCTTAAAGCTGCGGGTGATTACGAAGCATTGCAGGAATTACCTAAAAATGCCTCACCAGTTCGTGCACACAACATTTGTAGTATGACTGGACGTCCTAAAGGATACATTCGCCAATTTGGAATCTCACGTATCCAATTCCGCGAATTAGCATCTAAAGGATTGATTCCCGGAGTGAAGAAGGCAAGTTGGTAATCTACGCCTAATCTAATATAACGGTCCCGCCCCATTTTTGATGGGGAGGGATTTGTTTGGATTAATATGAACAAATCGTTCAAGTTACCCTACCGGGTGTTTTTTTGATAAAATTTCTTTAATTAAATATTGTCCCGACGGTCGGGATTAATTTAAATTTTTTATAAATGACAGATCCAATAGCAGATTATTTGACGCGTGTCCGCAACGCTATCCAAGCGAGACACAGGGTGGTAGAGATACCTGCGTCAAATCTTAAAAAAGAGATTACGAAAATTCTCTTGGAAAAAGGCTACATTCTTAACTATAAGTTTGTGGAAGAAGGTCCTCAAGGTACAATTAAGATTGCCTTGAAGTATGATCCCGTAAATAAAGTAAACGCGATCAAAAAATTGATCCGCATATCTACTCCGGGGTTGCGTAAATATACTGGTCACAAAGAAATGCCACGGGTTCTTAACGGACTTGGTATCGCTGTGTTATCAACCTCTAAAGGTGTTATGACAGACAAGGAAGCTCGTGACCTTAAAATTGGTGGCGAAGTTTTATGTTACATTTATTAATCTAGGAGGAAGTATATTATGTCAAGAATTGGAAAATTACCTATTAGCGTTCCTGCTGGAGTTAAAATTGATCTGAGCGAAGCCAATGTGGTGACTGTGAAAGGTCCTAAAGGCGAATTGACTCAGGAGTTGAATCCAGATATCACAGTTAGTCTCGAAGGCTCTACATTGTCTGTTATTCGCCCAACAGATGAAAAAGGACACCGTGCTTTACACGGACTCTACCGCTCACTTCTCAACAACATGGTTATTGGAGTTTCCACTGGTTATCGCAAGGAACTGGAATTGGTTGGCGTTGGTTATCGTGCTTCAAACACAGGTCAACTGCTTGAACTTTCTTTGGGATACACGCACAACATCTTTTTGCAGTTGCCCAAAGAAATCGTTTTGGAAACCAAATCCGAAAGGAACAAAAGCCCGCTGATCATTCTCGAATCTGCCGACAAACAATTGTTAGGCCAGGTATGTGCAAAGATTCGCTCTTTCCGCAAACCAGAACCATACAAAGGAAAAGGTATTCGCTTTGTGGGAGAGGTTATCCGTCGCAAGTCCGGTAAATCGGCTGGTAAATAATTTATATTAATGTAGAATCATGGCAACTAAGATCGAAAGAAGAAATAAGATTAAGTTACGTGTGAGAGGAAAGATCGAAGGCACAACAGAGTGTCCACGTCTTTCTGTTTTCAGAAGTAACAAGCAAATATATGCTCAAGTCATCGACGACTTGACAGGAAAGACATTGGCTGCTGCCTCATCTCTTAAAATTGAAGATAAAGCTCCAAAGAAAGAGATTGCTGCAAAAGTTGGTGAATTGATTGCTAAGAGTGCCCAGGAAGCGGGTGTGACTACTGTGGTTTTCGACCGTAATGGTTACTTGTATCACGGAAGAATTAAAGAGTTGGCAGATGCTGCCCGTAACGCTGGACTTAAATTTTAATAGACATGGCTGGAACAAATAATAAAGTAAAGACAACCAATGATATTGAGTTGAAAGATAGATTGGTAGCAATCAACCGTGTTACAAAAGTAACTAAGGGTGGTCGTACCTTCAGTTTTGCAGCTATCGTTGTAGTTGGTAACGAAGACGGTATTGTGGGCTGGGGATTAGGAAAAGCAGGGGAAGTTACAGCGGCTATTGCCAAGGGCGTTGAAGCTGCCAAAAAGAACCTCATCAAGGTCCCTGTATTGAAAGGCACCATCCCTCACGAACAAGTGGCAACATTTGGTGGTTCAGAAGTATTCCTTAAACCAGCTTCTCCTGGTACAGGAGTAAAGGCTGGAGGTGCTATGCGCGCCGTACTTGAGAGTGTTGGTGTGACTGACGTGTTGGCTAAATCAAAAGGTTCTTCAAACCCTCACAACTTGGTGAAGGCGACCATTGAAGCTCTTGGTGAATTGCGCGACGCATACACTGTTGCCCAAAATAGAGGAGTGTCATTAGACAAAGTATTTAACGGATAATTGAAGGATATAATCAAAATGGCAAAAATTAAGGTCAAACAAGTTAAGAGCAGGATTGGTGCTCCGATACAACAGAAAAGAGTCCTTGATGCTCTTGGTTTGAGAAAACTAAATAGAGTTGTTGAACACGAAGATTCACCATCAATTCTCGGAATGGTTGCAAAAGTGAAACACCTTGTTGCAATTGTAAAATAATTAGATTTAATAAGACATTAAAAACATAAAAGATGAATTTATCGAATTTAAAACCCGCAGAAGGCTCAACCAAAAACCGTAAGAGAATCGCTCGTGGAACAGGTTCTGGAAGAGGTGGTACTTCTACCAGAGGTCATAAAGGAGCTAAATCTAGATCTGGTTATTCTAAAAAGATCGGATTTGAAGGAGGCCAGATGCCTATTCAACGCCGTCTTCCAAAGTTCGGTTTCAAAAGTCTGAACAGGATTGAATACAAACCAGTAAACTTGGATGTGCTGCA
Source organism: Bacteroidales bacterium UBA1309 (assembly GCA_002307185.1). Classification (GTDB taxonomy): domain Bacteria; phylum Bacteroidota; class Bacteroidia; order Bacteroidales; family Dysgonomonadaceae; genus UBA1309. The sequence continues at coordinate 182,058 of DBTT01000011.1, read as the reverse complement.
ACGTTTGGCCGAAGAAAACAGCCTTACTAAAATAGACATCGAAGTATTGAAGAATGTTGGTTTCATTGCTTCAAAGGATTTGGTAAAGATTTTAGGAGATGGGGCGTTGACTATCAAGTTAGATGTTGAAGCTCACGCATTTTCTAAGTCAGCTGAAGCAGCCATTACAGCAGCAGGTGGTACCATCACAAAATTGAAATAACATGGGTTTAGTTAAAACAGTGCAAAATATATGGAAGATTGAGGATTTGAGAAAAAGAATCCTCACTACTTTCTTTTTTGTATTAATCTATCGTTTTGGATCGTTTGTCGTATTACCGGGTGTTGATCCCGCACAATTAGCAACCTTGAAACAGCAAGCATCAGGCGGCCTTTTGGGCTTGCTCGACATGTTTTCCGGAGGTGCCTTTGCCAATGCGTCTATATTCGCATTAGGGATCATGCCTTATATTTCGGCATCCATCGTGATTCAGTTGTTAGGTATAGCTATTCCTTACTTCCAAAAATTGCAACGCGAAGGCGAAAGTGGTCGCAACAAGATGAATCAATACACCCGTTATTTGACCGTCGCGATTCTTTTGATGCAAGGCCCTGCTTATTTGATGGGTGCGTTGAACGGCATCGACCATGGTGGATTTTGGGAGTTCCTGTTACCATCAACTATCATCTTGGCTGGAGGTAGTATGTTTGTCCTTTGGTTGGGCGAGCGTATTACAGACAAGGGAATTGGTAACGGTATTTCTTTCATTATCATGGTTGGTATCATTGCTCGTTTGCCACATGCCATGTTTGGTGAATTTATGTCTCGTTTCACAGATGCAGCGGGTGGATTGGTTGCATTCTTGTTAGAAATATTGTTCTTATTGTTGGTTATTTGTGCCGCTATCATGTTGGTGCAAGGATCCCGCAAGATTCCAGTTCAATATGCAAAGCGTGTCGTAGGAAACAAACAATATGGAGGTGCTCGCCAATACATTCCTTTGAAAGTGAATGCGGCTAACGTGATGCCTATCATCTTTGCGCAAGCAATTATGTTTATCCCTATCACAATCGCTAACTTCACTGTGAAAAGTGGAGGGGGATTTTGGGCATCTTTGACAGATCACACCGCAGTATCATACAATGTGTTGTTCGCATTATTGATTATTGTGTTTACCTATTTCTATACAGCCATTACCATTAACCCTGTGCAAATGGCCGAAGAGTTGAAGAGGAATAATGGTTTTATTCCCGGAATCAAGCCCGGTAAAAAGACCGCTGACTACATTGATGACGTTATGTCACGTATCACACTGCCCGGATCATTGTTCTTGGCTGCCGTGGCTATCTTACCTGCGTTTGCAAGTTCATTCGGAGTGAGTCGTGAGTTTTCTCAATTCTTTGGAGGAACATCGCTGTTGATTCTTGTTGGTGTTGTACTGGATACCCTCCAACAGATTGAGAGTCATTTGCTGATGCGCCATTACGATGGATTATTGAAATCTGGAAGAATTAAAGGCCGTACAGGCTCGATCGCAGCTTATTAATCTTTTGCTATAAATTTGAAATGATATTCCTAAAAACGGACGAAGAAATCGAACTAATGCGTGAAAGCAACCGCCTTGTCGGAATGACCTTGGGCGAAGTCGCCAAACACATTCGTCCCGGAATCAAAACCATTGAATTAGACCGAATAGCAGAAGACTTCATACGTAGCCATGGTGCTGTTCCATCTTTTTTGGGATACAATGGATTTCCATATTCATTATGTATATCCGTGAATGAAAATGTAGTACATGGATTCCCTTCCGAGTATGAACTGAAAGATGGAGACATTCTCTCAGTTGATTGCGGAACCGAAAAAAACGGCTTTTGCGGTGATTCCGCCTACACTTTTTGTGTGGGAGAAGTAGCGGAAGATGTAAAACTTTTGCTGCGTACAACCAAAGAATCACTCTACAAAGGAATTGAACAAGCTATTCCGGGAAATCGTATCGGTCATATCGGAGAGGCTGTTCAAACATATTGTGAAAAGAAAGGCTATTCCGTTGTCCGAGAGTTAGTTGGACATGGGATTGGTAGGAAAATGCACGAATCTCCTGAGGTGCCTAATTATGGTCGTCGGGGGATAGGCCCGCTTTTGAAAAGCGGAATGTGCATTGCTATCGAGCCAATGATCAATATGGGAAGCAAAAATGTTGTTTTTGAAAAGGATGGTTGGACCGTAAGGACAAAAGACCGTAAACCAGCGGCTCATTTTGAACATACCGTTGCAATCAAGGACGGGAAAGCGGATATTTTATCAACATTTGAATATGTTGAAGCTGTTATTGGAGAAAACGGAATTTAATACTTATTTATGGCTAAACAATCGGCAATAGAACAAGATGGTGTTATCGTGGAGGCGTTGTCAAACGCTATGTTCCGCGTAGAATTAGAAAACGGGCATGAAATCACTGCGCATATCTCGGGTAAAATGCGGATGCATTATATAAAAATTCTCCCAGGAGATAAAGTGAGGGTGGAAATGTCGCCTTACGATCTGTCTAAAGGACGGATTTCATTCAGATACAAATAAAAAAGCATAAATATGAAAGTAAGAGCATCAATCAAAAAGCGTACGGCTGACTGCAAAATCGTAAGAAGAAAAGGCCGTTTGTATGTAGTTAACAAAAAAAATCCCAAATATAAACAACGTCAGGGATAATTTATTAATTTTGCACTCTAAAAAATTTTATCTAGTATATGGCTATAAGAATTGTTGGTGTCGATTTGCCGCAAAACAAGAGAGGGGAGATAGCTTTGACTTATATCTTTGGTATTGGTCGTAGCGCATCTAATTCCATTTTATCGCAAGCCGGTGTAGATCGAGATATCAAAGTAAAAGATTGGACAGACGATCAGGCAGCAAAGATCCGTGAGATAATTACTTCTACCTATAAAGTTGAAGGTGAATTACGCTCAGAAGTACAGTTGAATATCAAGCGTTTGATGGACATCGGTTGTTACCGAGGCATCCGTCACCGTATTGGTTTGCCTCTTAGAGGACAAAGTACAAAAAACAACTCGCGTACTCGCAAGGGTAAGAAGAAAACTGTTGCTAACAAGAAAAAAGCTACAAAATAATAGTTTAATATGGCAAAGAAAACAGTCGCATCAAAGAAGAGAAATGTCAAGGTGGATGCTGTGGGACAAGCTCACATTCATTCTTCTTTTAACAACATCATCGTTTCTCTTACAAACAGTGAAGGACAAGTAATCAGTTGGTCATCAGCTGGTAAAATGGGATTCCGTTCGTCTAAAAAGAACACTCCCTATGCTGCACAAATGGCTGCACAGGATTGTGCTAAAGTAGCATACGATTTGGGCTTGAGAAAAGTGAAAGCTTATGTAAAGGGACCTGGTAATGGACGTGAGTCGGCTATCAGGACTATCCATGGTGCCGGGATTGAAGTAGCGGAAATCATTGACGTTACACCTCTTCCACACAACGGATGTCGTCCTCCTAAACACAGAAGAGTTTAATTACTTATTTTTAATTTGGTTGAAACTAAAATTGTGATTGATTGCAATATCCTCTCTGCAATCGCGGCTGCACAATTTCAGCTTCACAAAAATGGTTTAATTTTAAAAACAAAATGGCAAGATATACTGGACCAAAAACAAAAATTGCGCGTAAGTTTGGAGAGCCTATTTTCGGCCCTGATAAGGTGCTTTCGAAGAAGAATTATCCTCCCGGACAGCACGGAAACAGCCGCAAGAAGAAAACTTCGGAATACGGTGTCCAATTGCGCGAGAAGCAAAAAGCAAAATATACTTACGGCGTATTGGAGAAACAATTTAGAAACCTGTTCGACAAGGCTGTTAGAAGTCGAGGTGTGACGGGTGAGGTATTGCTTCAACTGCTTGAATCTCGTTTAGACAATGTGGTTTATCGTTTAGGATTAGCTCCAACAAGAGCTGGGGCTCGTCAGCTTGTATCGCACCGACACATCGTTGTTGACGGACAAGTTGTGAATATTCCTTCTTACACCCTCAAGCCAGGTCAACTGATTGGTGTGCGCGAAAAATCAAAGTCTTTGGAGGTTATTGAAAATTCTTTGGCTGGATTCAATCACAGTAAATATCCTTGGATTGAATGGGAACAAACTTCTAAGGTGGGAAAATATCTTCACATACCTGAAAGAGCAGATATTCCTGAAAATATCAAAGAACAGTTGATCGTAGAATTGTACTCTAAATAATAATTAAATTTCATGGCTATATTAGCATTTCAAAAACCGGACAAAGTATTGATGTTGGAAGCGGACAACTTCTTCGGGAAGTTTGAATTTCGACCGTTAGAACCAGGTTATGGTATTACAATCGGTAATGCCTTGCGTCGCATCCTCCTTTCGTCTCTTGAAGGTTTTGCTATCACTTCTATAAAAATAGATGGAGTTGAGCATGAATTTGCTACAATACCAGGAGTTGTAGAAGATGTTACGAACATCATCTTGAATCTAAAAAAAGTAAGATTTAAACAAATAGTTGAAGAGATTGAAAACGAGAAAGTAACCATCGCTATTTCTGGCAGAGAAATTTTCAAGGCCGGAGACATTGGTGGAAGCTTATCTGGGTTTGAAGTGCTGAATCCTGAATTGGTTATTTGCCATTTGGATACAAGCGCTGCATTCCAAATCGAATTGACTATTAACAAAGGTCGTGGTTATCTTCCTGCAGAGGAAAATACCACATCTACAGATGATGTAAACGTTATAGCAATCGATTCTATTTATACACCGATTCGTAATGTGAAATATTCAATCGAAAATTATCGCGTTGAACAAAAGACAGACTACGAAAAGTTAGTGCTTGAGATAACTACCGATGGTTCTATTCATCCAAAAGAAGCTTTGAAAGAGGCAGCCAAAATCCTTATACACCATTTCATGTTGTTTTCCGATGAGAAAATTCTTATCGAACAAACTGAGATAGAAGGTAATGAAGAATTTGATGAAGAAGTATTGCACATGCGTCAGCTTTTGAAAACAAAGTTAGTGGATATGAACCTTTCCGTTCGTGCCCTTAACTGTTTGAAGGCAGCCGATGTGGAAACTTTGGGCGAGCTTGTTCAATACAACAAAAACGACTTGTTGAAGTTCCGCAACTTTGGAAAGAAATCTCTTACAGAGTTGGATGAGCTTTTGGACAATCTGAACCTTTCTTTCGGTACGGATATTTCAAAATATAAATTAGACAAAGAATAAAGAGATGAGACATAACAAAAAATTTAATCACCTTGGCCGTACCGCTACGCACAGAAACTCGATGCTTGCTAACATGAGTGTCTCTTTGATTCTGCACAAGCGTATTTTCACAACTTTGGCTAAAGCCAAAGCTTTGAGAAAAGTTGTTGAGCCAATCATTACAAAATCAAAGGACGATACTACCCACTCAAGACGTTTGGTGTTCCAAAGCTTGCAGGACAAAGCTGCTGTGACTGAATTGTTCCAAAACATTTCTCAAAAAGTAGGCGACCGTCCAGGTGGATATACTCGTATTATTAAGACTGGAAACCGTTTGGGAGACAATGCTGAAATGTGTTTCATCGAACTTGTTGATTACAACGAGAACATGTTGAAAGACAAGACTGCTGCTAAGCCAGCTAAAGCTAGGACTCGTCGTTCTTCTGCTGTTAAGAAGAAAGATGTTGCTGCTGAAACTGCAACTCCTGCATCTCCAGAGGCTGCTGCTGAATAATTTTGGCTTGAAGAAATCCTTTTGCAGGATTCTTAATCATAAAAAAGACTTTTCACGATATGTGGGGAGTCTTTTTTTTGCATTTGGATGAGCTGTTTGGTGAGATTGCAGAAGCAGGAAACTGTTTGACGGATGCTCGATGCCATTTGTCGGATGCTTTGTCCTTTTTGGAGGAAGTTATAAATCTTTTGTCAGATGCTATATGACATTTGGCGGTTGATTTATATCGTTTGGCGGAATGAATAAATCTTTTGGCAGTTGCCACATGTTGTTTGGCAGATTGAAAAAAACATTTTGCACTTGTCCTATACCATTTTGCGGTAGGGACAAAGCATTTATGTAAGTGACGTTGTTTTTCATTGGATCTGTGGATCGGAGAGTGGGTCGTGTGGGGGAAACTGGTTGGGAATAGGGCGTTGAGAAATTCGCATTCTCTTCTTTGTCTTTCTCATGAATGAAAAAAGGTGGATGATGGATGTGGTTTTGTTCGGATAACCTACTAAAACAAATTTCGGAAGCCGCTCTGACTTCCGAAATTGTTTAGTATGGGTTTGTATCATAGCGTCTTGAAGCGGAGCTTCGAGATCTGCTTGTACTGGGGGCTGGTGGATCCGAAAATTCCTTTCACATAGGATTTGACATCCGAGGCAATATCTAGAAGGCCTGTGGATGGAGCGTAGAGAACGTGGTTGCGGTTGGAGCGGGCACTTTCGAGTACGGAATCGGTGCTCATGACGTTTGTGTTTTTCGTTGCCAATTCGTTGTAGTAGGTACGCAGGCCATTTACTTTGAATTCCTCTTCATTGGGGTTGTAAGCTGGAATGGAGGAAAGCATCGTGATGAACCGGTCGAAATTTGCAAGCCGGTTGTCGTAGCCCATTTGGGAAATAGAATTCTGGGTGACTGTTTTTCCTTCGGCTTTCAAGGTTTCGATCTCGGCATCTGTGAGTTTTGTTCCGGCACGCTTGCCTTGCAGCTTGCGGTAGATGGTTTTTACGGTTTCATCAGACTGGATGGTGGAATCGGAAGATTTCAGGATGTTGTAAGCGCTGGTCACTGTTTTGCCTAAAGGGGAAAAGGTTGCTTCCCGCTCGTCCACTGCATTTTTATACACGGATTCTGCCAAGTTGGTTGCTGTTATTGCTGCTTTTGCTGACGTGTGTAGTGCTTGTAAAGCGGTAAGCTTAATGATTTCTTTGGATGGATTGTAGGCTGTGCCGAATGTGTTGACATCTGAAATCAATCTCTCAAAGAGGACCACGTTCTTGGCGTGACCTGTTTCGGAATTACTTTTCATCATTGTAAAATTTTAATATAATAAATATTTGTAGGGTTAAGATATTTAAAGTTTGATTCTGCAAATATACTAGAATGACTGGATTTGTAAATATTTGGATATGTGTTTTATGGCATAAATTTGTGTCGATGGTTCTCTTGGGTGCTATTTGATGAAAAATGGGTTGATTGAGGCGATTATTTATGTAAAAATAGTTTTTTGTTGGAGTAAATGGATATATTTGTGGGGTGGAGGCTTAGTTATTAAAAAGCAGGTAAGCAGCATAGAATAGATTGAGTGTGTTTTGATACATTTTGGTGAACTTAAGGAATTTAATCATTCATGTATCACAAAATGAAAATATTATGTATTTTATTTCAAATAGCGATCAGTATTATCAACTTATAACTCGCAATTGTTCTACGGAAGTAGAAAAAAAGGAAGTCATAAAAAAAGCATATGAGGTAGCCCTTGAGACTCGAAAATTTGAAATTGAAATGTACTGGAAGAGGGCAACCTATTTTTGGGCATTTATTGGAGCTATCTTTGTCGCTTATTTTGCCATTTTGAGTAAAGAAAACCTTTTGACGAGTCTATTGCCGATAGCTATAAGCTTATTGGGGGTTATTTTTAGCATCGGATGGTATTTTGTTAATCGAGGTTCAAAATTGTGGCAGGAAAATTGGGAGAGAAATATTGAGTTTCTAGAAGAGTATGTTACTGGCCCCTTATTTAAAACTATAGTTGTGCCCAATATGGATTGGATAAAGTTAACAAAATCTTATCCCTACTCTGTAAGTAAAGTTAATATATTATTGAGCTTGATTACTACTGTTTTTTGGCTTGTTATTTTACTTCACTCCTTAGTGTCGTATTGTGAGAATAGTATTCACCTATACTGTGTGATTCTATTTAGTTGTATAGTTTTATTGGTGATTTCATATCAGTTCCATAGATGGAGTCGATCATTTATTAATGATCACTTAGGAAAAGAGAAGTATGATCCATCTGCGAAATTATACCATAAGATTGATCAAAATCACACACCAAAAGTAAACAATAAAAAGCGATGCTTATCCTTTTTGGGACTATTTCGTTCATAATTGCCATCGGGTTCTAACTCAGCAATCTGTACATTCTTCCTTTTTTCCGTAGAAAATACAGTTCGGTAGAAAAAAATCAAATCCTTACGCTTATTATCTTGGAGGAATGATCCATCTAAAAAAGTTTCATACCTATCGCATGTAATGCTTTTTCCTCGCTTTTTTCTACCGAGCGAATATTCCGATGGAAAATTTTCGTTTCTACTAGGGAGTAACGGTGTGGTCTGGAGTTCTTTGTTTGTTACGTGTTACTCTATGCGAATTTCTTGGGTTTGGAGCAGTTCCAAACTCACGGGTTCTTAGATCGATTAAAGATTCCTTGACCCGATTCCTATTCTTCGTAAATCATTTTGCGTGTCATGCCGCCGTCGATCACGATATTTTCGGCATTGATGAAATTGTTTCTTTCGTCGGTGAGGAAAAGGCAAGCACGGGCGATGTCGTCTGGTTTGCCGACACGGGCAGAGAAGTGTTGCGCATGGTCTTCTTGGCGCAAGGCATTGTAATCTCCCGTTTCGATCCAGCCGGGACTGATGCTGTTGACTTGTATGTGGTCGGGGGCGAATGAGGCGGCCAAAGCATGCGTGAGGGCGATGATTCCTCCTTTGCTGGCTGCGTAGGCTTCTGAATGCTGCTCCGACATGAGGGCACGGGTGGATGCGATGTTGACGATGTGGCCGCCGCCGTTTTCCCTCATTGTTTTGGCGGCTTCGCGGGAGCAGAGAAAAACGCTCCGGAGGTTTGTGTTCAGTATTTGATCCCATTCCTCCACGCTTAATTCATAGGGGGATTTCCAGCGAGAAATGCCTGCATTGTTGATTAGCACGTCTATTTTGGCATATTTTTGGACAACCCGTTTGAAGAGTTCTTCAATAGCTGATGGGGAAGACACGTCTGTGGTGAGAAAATCTGCTTGTCCCCCGTTTTTCACTATTTCTTCGCAGGCCAGCTTCCCTTGCAGGTGGTCTTTGTCGGCAAGAATTACGGTGGCCCCTTTGTTGGCGTATTCTTTGGTTATGGATTTTCCGATGCCGTTTGCTGCGCCTGTCACAACTACTATTTTGTTTTTCATATCTTCAGTTTTTAGGGGGAATTCGTTTTCGATTTGCAAAAAAATAAATTTTCCACAACCTTGTTGGGCGTTTTTTGTTTAGATTGAAGTAATTTTGGACTTGCATAAAAAATGTGAATCCTTTTCAAAGATAACTTCTTTAATTAGATTGTACGAAAATGGCTGTAGAAAAACTTTATGAAAATATATTTGAGGCCAACAGGCAGTGGGCAAAGTCGCGTTCGGAGGAAGATCCTGATTTTTTCACTCATTTAGCTAAAGATCAAAGCCCCGATTTCCTGTATATCGGCTGTTCGGATAGCCGTGTGCATGCCAATGAAATCATGGGCTTGGAGCCGGGCCAAGTGTTTGTGCACCGGAATATTGCGAATATGGTGGTGAATAGCGACCTGAACGCTTTGTCGGTAATCAATTATGCTGTGGTGCATCTGAAGGTGAAATATATCATTGTTTGCGGGCATTACAATTGCGGCGGCATAAAAGCGGCGATGGAACCTCGAGATTTGGGGATTCTGAATCCGTGGTTGCGTAATATCCGTGATGTGTACCGTCTCCACCAGAATGAATTGGACACGATCGAAGATTCGGAGGAGCGATACAAACGTTTTGTGGAAATCAATATCAAGGAGCAATGCTTGAACGTGATCAAAACGGCCGAGGTTCAAAAATCTTTTTATGAAACCGGCTGGCCAAGAGTCGTTGGTTGGGTGTACGACTTGCACGATGGGGCATTGATTGATTTGAATATAGATTTTGAGAAAGAACTGGAGGGAATACGCAAGATCTATGATTTGACACGTAAATAAAAGAATTCCCGGGTGATTGGCTTGATTAATTGCAAAATAAATCGTCGTGTTGTTTTGTAAAGTGAACGAGTGACCCTGTAATCTTTGGTCACCTGCTTGCAAACTTTAGATTCTTTAAATGACAACAAACTCTTCTTATTACATTATTTATGATAAAAAACAACTTCTATATTTTTCTAGCCTTTTGTCTTTTGTTGACCGGCTGCCGTCAAAAGAGTGCCGTCAAGTCAGAATTTATCTCTGTCTCGATAGAACCGCAGCGTTATTTTGCTGAAAAGATTGTCGGCGATAAATTTAAGGTGAAAACCTTGGTCCCGAATGGAAGCAGTCCAGAATCGTTTGATCCCGCCCCCTCGCAGATGGTGGATTTGGGCAAAAGCCGTGCTTATTTTATGATTGGACTTTTTGCTTTCGAAAAAGTGCGGGCTTCTAATTTGAGCGAGAGCAATCCCGAGATGTTGCTTGTGGACTGTTCAAAAAATTTGATTTGTGTGGAACAGGGCCACGAGGGGCATTCGCACGCCCATGATGGACACAGCCACCAAGGCTCTGATCCGCATATTTGGAATTCCCCTGAAACAGCGTTGGTCGTAGCGAAAAATATTCTGCAAGGCGTGACACAGATTGACCCTGCAAACAAGAATTTCTACGAGGCCAATTATAAAAAATTGGAAAAGGAAATCTACGAGACTGATTCCATCGTCAAACAGAAATTGGTGAATCTGAAGACCCGCCAATTTATAATCTATCATCCGGCGCTGTCGTATTTTGCGAAAGAGTATGGCTTGGAACAATATACGGTTGAGTTTCAGGGAAAAGCTCCGTCACCATCCCAAATGGTGGAACTGGTGAATGAGTCGAAAACGAAAGGAATAAAAACCGTGTTTGTGCAACCCGAATTTGACCGCAAGAATGCAGAAGTGCTGGCCAAGGAAATAGGGGCCCATGTGGTTGAGATCAATCCGCTGGCATACGATTGGAAGGAAGAAATGGTGAAAATTGCCGAAGCACTTGAAAAACAATGAAAAAAATACTTGAAATAGCAAACCTGAGTGTGGGATACGAAAAAGAGAAGTACGTGTTGAAGCGGGTGAACCTTTCGGTATTCGAACATGACTTTTTGGGAATTATTGGGCCGAATGGCGGTGGGAAAACGACTCTTTTGAAATCGATTATGGGGTTGGTTTCGCCTTCCGAAGGGACGGTTGCTTTCTACAAAGATGGCCAAGCTTGCTCCAACCTCAATATCGGTTACATGCCTCAAATTAACCAGGTTGACAAGAAATTCCCGATTTCTGTGGAGGAAGTGATCATATCGGGACTGACACAACCTAAAGGCTTTTTTAAAAAATACAGTGCTGCCCAAAAAGCAAAAGTGGAGTTGGTGGCTTCGCAGATGGGTTTGCAAGATTTGTTGAAAAAGCCCATTGGCGCGCTTTCCGGCGGACAATTGCAACGGGCATTGCTTGGAAGATCGATTGTGGATGATCCGGATCTGTTGATTTTGGACGAGCCGAATTCGTATGTGGATAAGAAGTTTGAATCTGATTTTTATAAGATTCTGAATGAGGTGAATAAAAACACGACGATCATTTTAGTTTCGCATGATATTGGTACCGTTGTTTCTTTGGTGAAGAACATCGCCTGTGTCAACGAAGGGCTGCATTATCACGAAGGGGCCAATGTTTCTTCCGAATGGCTCGAAAAATCGTATTCTTATCCCATCGAAATTGTTGGACACGGTCACGTGGATAATCTGCCACGGAGAGTATTGCATAGTCATGAAGGATGCGACTGCTGTAAGGAAGAGTGAAAATAGTGAAGAAGGGAACAAGTAAGCCTGCGGTTTTGGTGTCCCCTTTCTTTCCTTGTTCCCTTTTTCACCCCCCTTCACCTAATATGCCTGTGATTCAGGATATTTCACTCTAAGGCAAAAGAAACTCTGAAAATCTCGATAAATTGTTGTAAATTTGCACGAAATTAGTTATATTAGTCTCTTATGGGAAAATTAGTAGCGATAGTTGGTCGTCCAAATGTGGGAAAATCAACCCTTTTTAATCGACTGACGGAATCGCGTCAAGCAATAGTAGATGAAACAGCCGGTACCACACGCGACAGGCAGTATGGCAAAGCAGAGTGGGGTGGGCGCAATTTCTCCGTAGTAGATACGGGCGGTTGGGTCCAGAATTCGGACGACATATTTGAAGAAGAAATCAATAAGCAAGTGTTCGTAGCCATCGAGCAAGCGGATGTTATCCTCTTTGTGGTAGATGCCATGAATGGGTTGACGGACTTGGACCAGAATGTGGGCAAGATGCTTCGCCGTTCGAAGAAGCCGGTAATTGTTCTTGCCAATAAATCGGACAATTTTGACCTGTATGCCAATTCATCCGAATTCTATTCGCTTGGTTTGGGCGATCCTGTTAGCATCTCTGCAATCAATGGCGGAGGAACAGGAGATCTTTTGGATTTGTTAGTGACTAAACTGCCCAAGGAAAGCGAACTGGAGGAAGTCTTGGACGGTGTGCCTCGTTTGGCCATTGTGGGGCGTCCCAATGCTGGGAAGTCCTCGTTTGTGAATGCGTTGATTGACGAAGAACGCAATATTGTCACAGACATTGCTGGTACGACGCGCGACTCGATTTATACTCGTTTCAATAAGTTCAACATGGATTTCCTGTTGGTGGATACCGCCGGTATTCGCAAAAAAGGGAAGGTGAACGAAGATTTGGAATATTATTCTGTGATTCGTTCCATTCGTGCTATCGAAAATGCAGATGTTTGCGTGTTGATGTTGGATGCAACCAAAGGGATTGAAAGCCAGGACTTGAATATATTTTCACTCATACAAAAAAACCGCAAAGGATTGGTTGTGTGCGTAAACAAATGGGATTTAGTTACAAACAAGGAGTTGGTGGCTATTAAAACCTTTGAAAATTCTATTCGTGAACGGTTGGCCCCATTTACAGATTTCCCGATTATTTTCACATCGGCTGTGACCAAGCAGCGTATTTTGAAAGTCTTGGAGACTGCCAAGGCTGTGTACGATGTGCGCAAGGCGAAAATCCCGACACATAAGCTCAATGAGATTATGTTGCCTATCATTGAGAAAACGCCTCCCCCTTCCAACAAAGGGAAGTATGTCAAAATTAAATACATCACGCAAATCCCGAACACGCATGTGCCAACGTTTGTGTTTTTCTGCAACTTGCCTCAGTGGGTGAAAGATCCATACAAGCGTTTCCTCGAAAACCGCATCCGTGATAATTGGAACTTGACGGGAACCCCGATCAACATTATTATTAAAGAAAAGTAGATTCTCTCCGGCAGCCCTGTTGTGGGGTTGGAAAGATAGTAGATGCAAATGGCAGAAAGCTTCTCATGGAGGAGCATCCTGCTATTTGTCATTTAAGTGCCACTGTCTTGACCGGATTTCCTGAGGGCAAACAGACTTAGCACTACGTCAGAAGAATCGTTCTCCATGTTTTTTTGATCCAGTTCCTGCATCTTCCTTCGAAGTCGAATAGAAGACTGGGCTTTTTTTGAGAATAAATAGCCAAAACCTTCGTTATTATGACAGAATTTTGAGGGAGATAGAGTGAAAAAGATATTTTTATTCTATTTTTGTGGATATTTCAAGAAGAAATAAGGTTGTCGGAATAATCAAATAATAATAATAGTCGTGAACGTATGCCCATTCTGAAAAAGGCGATGGGTAATATTTCTAATTGGTAATCTAAAAAAAATAAAAAATTTATGTCTGAAGTCATTGGGGCGGAAGTGAAAAGTGAAACCAAACATCCAAAAGGATTGTGGGTGTTGTTTGGTACTGAAATGTGGGAGCGTTTCAACTTTTATGGGATGCGCGCATTGCTAACCTTGTTCTTAGTAAATGCATTGCTCTTCCGAGAAGCTGAAACGTCTATAATTTACGGGGGATTTTTAGCCCTTTGTTATTTGACACCCCTGCTGGGCGGATTTTTATCCGATAAATTTTTAGGAAACAGGAAAAGTATATTAATCGGTGGGACCTTGATGGCATTGGGCCAGCTCTGCCTGTTTTTTAGTGCAAGTACATTTGATTCGAATCTTGGCACGGCGAAAATATTAATGTGGTCGGCTTTGGGTATTATCATTTTTGGAAATGGTTTTTTCAAGCCGAATATCTCGTCGATGGTAGGAAGCTTGTATCCGAAACAGGAAAAAAATAGGTTGGACTCGGCTTTCACCATCTTCTATATGGGGATTAATTTGGGAGCATTCTTAGGCCAGCTAATTTGCCCTTTGTTGGGAGACGATATCAACGCCCAGGGTATTAGGAATATTTATGCATTTAAATGGGGCTTTCTTGCGGCTTCCATTGCGATGCTGATAGGTACTGTGATATTTTTGTTGTTGAAAAACAAATATGTCGTGACTCCCGAAGGGAGGGCAATCGGAGGAGTTCCCAAAAACAATACAAGTGAAGATTTTGAAGAAGGGGAAGCGCAAACAGCCAACTTTACAAAGAGATCTTTTGTAATGGTGGGTGCCTTGTTTGTCATCCTCTTTTTTGCTTTTCGGTATTTCTTAGTTGGAGAAGTTGCATTTAGCGGCGTTGAAGTGAGCAAAATTATCAAGGGGATTATTTACCCTCTTATTTATGCTTCTGGCATATCTTTGGCGGTGTTGATTGTGTCTGATACCTCCCTGACCAAAATTGAACGCAACCGAATATATGTGATCTATATTGTGTCGTTTTTCATTATCTTCTTTTGGGCTGCATTTGAACAAGCCGGGTCTTCATTAACCTTTATTGCAGACAACCAGACTGATAGGCGCATTTTTGGATGGAATATGCCGCCTTCCATGGTGCAAATCTTCAATGGCATTTTTGTAGTTTTGCTGGCTCTTCCTTTTAGCTTCTTGTGGGACAAGCTCAGGGCGAAAGGCAAGGAACCCGTTTCACCATTAAAGCAAGCGTTTGGATTGGGGCTGATTGCGATCAGTTATTTGATTATTGCATACAATGTGAAGGATCTGGGTAATGATGGGTTATTAGCTGTCAAATGGTTGGTTTTGCTTTACTTCATTCAGACCTGCGGCGAATTGTGCCTTTCTCCAATCGGGTTGTCGTTGGTTGGAAAATTGTCTCCTAAAAGATTTTCCTCGTTGTTGTACGGTGTGTTCTTTATATCCAATGCGGCAGGATATGCTTTGGCGGGTATATTGGGTTCTATTCTGCCTGCAACCGGAGATAAATTCAACAGGGCGAAAGAACTAGGAGTAAACCTTCAAGATGTTCTCGACAAAAAAGTAGCATTGACTGCAGATCAAATTACTTTGCTGGCCAAAGAACAGATTCCGACAAGTAATCCGGTATTTGCCGGTTTTGAGATACACAATCTATTTGAGTTCTTTTTAGTTTTTGTTATTTTGTGTGGAATCGCAGCGTTCATATTAGCTTTTTTATCTCCACGGCTGAAAAAAATGATGCACGAATCAAAATAAGATAATCTATTTTGATTACATAAGCTTTAAGAAATAAAAAAGGTTGCTTCGGGGATTAGCCGGAGCAACCTTTTTTTATACAAATGGTTTTTACTTCAATCTTTCCAAAGTCGTGGTCAGCAACAAATAGAACCGCTCAACGGTATCGATCAGGACATGTTCATCTGGAGAATGGGGATGAACGATGGTTGGGCCAAATGAGACAATGTCCAGTCCGGGCGTATTATCCAATATAATTCCACATTCCAATCCGGCATGGATAACATTCACATTGGCTTTCCGTTGAAATAATTCTTCGAAAATACCGCCAACGATATGCAGTGCTTTTGAATGAATATCAGGCTGCCATCCTGGATACTTTCCGCCAAATTCTACCTTTGCGCCTGCAAGGGCAAAGGTGCTCTCAATGGCTGAACAGATATATTCTTTGCGGGTGTCGGAAGAGCTTCGGCAGAGAAATGCCACCTCGATCAATCCCTCGGCGGTTTTCACACGGGCAAGGTTGGTGGATGTTTCCACGATGCCGGGGAAAGATGTCAAGTTGCTAATTACCCCATTGGGGCAAGCTTCCACAGCATTGATCAGGTTGTCCTGTATTTCTTCCGGAATCAAGTTTTTGGGTGTCTCAGCAGGGGTTATTTTGAATGAAATTTTCGCCTCGATATCCTTGTATTCTTCGATAAATATTTCTTCGAAGCTTGTCACCAATTCTTCCAATTCCTCAACAAGGTCTTCGGGAACAGTCACTACGGCATAAGCTTCGCGCGGAATCGCATTCCGTAGGGAACCTCCGTTTACTTCTGCAACACGCACTTCGTAGTTGCGAACAGCCTCCTTCAAAAAGCGGAAAAGTAGTTTGTTGGCATTTGCCCGCCCCAAATGTATGTCGCAACCCGAGTGGCCGCCCTTGAGTCCGGTCAGGCTTATTTTGAATGTTGGGTCTTCTGGATTCTCGTTTTCTTCTTCTTTGTATTGGAAAGTGGCCGTCACGTCAGTTCCTCCGGCGCATCCGACACATAGGTCGCCTTCTTCTTCGGTGTCTAAATTCAGAAGGGTTTCACCTTTTAGAAAACCTGGCTCGATGCCAAAAGCACCGTCCATGCCTTCTTCCTCGTCCACCGTGAAAAGTGCTTCGATACCGGGATGTTTTAGGCTTTTGTCTTCCAGCACAGCCATAATCGAGGCAACACCGATTCCGTTATCAGCACCAAGTGTTGTGTCCCTTGCCGTAACTTTGTCGCCGTCGATATAAGCGTCAATCGGATCTGTTTGAAAATTATGATTTATATGGGAATTGGCCTGCGGAACCATGTCCACATGCGATTGTAGAATGATGACGGGCGAGTTTTCATAACCTGCGGTTGCCGGTTTGCGGATAATCACATTGCCCACTTTGTCTTCGTGGGTTTCCAGTCCAAGGCCTTTGCCGAATTCGACCAAATGTTTGCGGACAGCTTCCGTATGATGAGTGGGCCGTGGAATCTGAGTGAGGTCGTAAAAATGTTTCCACACCGATTGGGGTTTCAAATTGAGAATTTCTTTTGACATAATGTTTCGATTTTTCAATGGAAACAAAGGTAGGAAAATAATCAATTCGGGAAGAACGTATGTTGCACATGTTTCTAACGGGGAATTTATTTTTCAGGTTTTTAATACATTGTTCTACTCCGATGTGCTTCATTTGTTTAAAAATATTGCTCCTTCATTGACTAAGCGGATGGTTGAATGATTTTTTTACCCTATTTTTGCAATAAATTACAAAGACATAGGTGTCATCATGCAGAATATAATCAATTCCACTAATCTCCAAGAAGATCTAACGAAGTTGCTTGCTGAGAAAAAATACGACAAATTGTATGTGCTTACAGACGAGAATACGTATAAATTGTGCTATCCATTCATTGGAAACCTTAAGGAAATAAAAAATGCCGGACTCATCACCATTCCGGCAGGAGATGAACACAAGAACATTGAAACACTTACTTGTGTGTGGAAATACCTTAGTGAAAATGAGGCTACACGGCATTCTCTGCTGATAAATTTGGGTGGAGGTATGTTGACAGACTTGGGAGGATTTGCAGCGGCATCTTTCAAACGTGGAATTAGTTGCATAAATATCCCTACCACGCTGTTGGGTGCCGTAGATGCTGCGGTCGGAGGAAAGACCGGGATCAATTTTTTGAGGTTCAAGAACGAAATCGGGGCATTTGCTCCTGCCGAGGTTGTGGTTATTCATTCTAAATTTTTCCGTTCGTTGGATCGGGAAAATTTGCTTTCCGGCTATGCCGAATTGCTCAAGCATTCGCTGATAGATTCTGAATCGGAATGGGAAAAAGCCATCGGATTCGATTCGTATGAGGTGGATTACGAATACCTTCAGGAGTTGTTGATGGCATCGGTGAAAGTGAAGGAGCGTATTGTGGAGGAAGATCCATTTGAAAAAGGAATCCGCAAGGCGCTGAACCTAGGCCATACGATAGGGCATGCTTTTGAAAGTGTATCGATGGAGCTCGAACAACCCGTTTTGCATGGGTATGCTGTGGCTTGGGGATTGATTTGCGAACTGTATCTTTCCGTAAAAATTTGTGGTTTTCCGAAGGATAAAATGCTGGCTACAATGGCGTTTATCCGCGAAAACTACGGCACCTACCATTTCGGGTGCAAAAGCTACGGGAAGCTTTACGACTACATGCGGCATGACAAGAAAAACGCTTCGGCAGACGAGATAAATTTCACATTGTTGAGTGATACGGGCAAAGTAGAAATCAATCAAGCAGCAACGAAAGACGAAATTTTCGAAGCTATCGATTTTATGCGCGAAAGCTACGGTTTGTAAGTCGTGTGACTTTAAGTAAAAAAAATATGCAGCGGAAAGGTTGCATATTTTTTTCTTATAGGCTTAAGCTTCTCTTTTTTGCCACTTCTTTTTCCGTTTCAAATAATAGATGTAATAGCCAGTCAGCGGCAAAGTTCCTGCGAGCAGGGCAATCAGGAAAGTGAGGATTTTGGTTGTTAGTCCGCCCCAGGAGCCAACATGTACAGAATAAATCCATCCGCGGATTTTATCCGATTTTTTTGCTTTGGAATAGAGTTTAACTTCTTGTATAGCTCCAGTTGCTGGATCAATTGAATATTTATCCGCCTTTCTTTCGTTACCGTATTGGCTTAGTGGTGCTACATTTGCGCTTCCTTGACTGATTGTTATTGACTTGTATTCAGGTACAGTTTTCTTGATGTTGTTGAGTGCCATCTCCCAGTGTGCGTAATCTACAGTCTTGCTGTCTTCCTCCGGGCTTCTTCCTTCTTGTTTTTCTCCTTTTTCAGTTCCGGGTTTTATCCTTCTATCTGCGGGCTTTGGCGGGCTATTTTCCCCCCTAGCAGATTGATTCATTCGGCGATCATCTTTTACAGGGCTGGGAGGGCGTTCGCCCCTTTTCGGAGAGCTAGCATCCTTTTGGCCGCCATTCTCCGGTCTCCGCTCCATTTTTACGCCAAAAATGGCATAGAATCCTTGTCGGTACCAATCGAAAGACCACGTCAATCCGGTTAGTGCCAAAACAAGAAATCCGATGGAAAGATAGATTGCTAAAGACGAATGTAGGTCATAAAGCAGCCGTTTAGGTCCATTTTCCGTTGAAATCTTTAATCGGCTTTTCAACTGCTTTTTAGTTTTTGGCCACCAAATGACAATCCCCGAGATGATTATTAATACAGTCACCAAGGTGGTGTATCCCACTATGTTCCGCCCAAGATCTCTTGCTCCAAACAGCAACCAGCGATGTAGTCCCATCACTTTGCCAAAAAAAGAGTCCAAGTAGCTGTATATTTCAACTACTTTGCCCGTATAAGGATTCACATAGGCGGACACCCGCTTTCCTTCCGCCAAAGCCATCACATAATTGCGTTTTGGATCCGATGGGATTTGCACACTCTTCACCGAATTGTCGGTTAATTGGGCATTCACCATCGGGATGAGTTTGTCTAAAGCGATCGTATTATCCAGAACTTTTTGAGTGAAATATCTTTCGGGATAAATTGCTTCTGAAATTTCGGTGGCGAATACCAATATTGCCCCTGTAGTGCAAATTAGACTAAGAATAATCCCTATAGGAATTGATAACCACAAATGTATTTTGCCAAAAACTTTTCGCATTCTTTAGTTGATTTATATTTGTCTGTATTTCACATCCAAAGATTTTGGTCTTTGAATGTGTATTTATTCAAATTGTAAATATCGATATATTTTGGTAAATGGACAATCCCCATTTACTGTTAGATTTATCCGTTTAAAGTAATTATTAGTAGGTATTGTAAACGTATTCTTCTCTTAATTCACCTTTTATTCATAGCGAGTCAAATATTTTTGAAAAAATATGCGATTATATGATGCTATTTCTGATTTTATGTATAATTTTGCATTGAAATTCGAATAAATATTCACATGTCAACAAAAAAAGAAAGGCAAGATGCTATCAAGACGATCGTGAGGGAGACGAAAGTGGGTAATCAAGATCAATTGCTTAAATTGCTCTCTGCAAGAGGCTTTTCTCTGACGCAAGCCACTTTATCGAGAGATATTCGGGATCTGAAAATCGTAAAAAATCCTGTCGGGGGAGGTTATGAATATCAATTATCACAACCTCAAGCAATGAGAATATCAAACGATGCGGGGATGCAGCTTTCGGCAATTGGTTTTGTCGGGCTTGATTTTTCAGGGAATCTGGCTGTGCTGCGTACCCGACCGGGCTATGCTATGGGAATTGCCTCGGAAATTGATCAAAAGGCATCTGATATTATTCTCGGCACAGTGGCTGGTGATGATACGGTATTGGTGATTCCACGGGATAATGTTTCTCGCAATGAAGTGAAAATAGCCCTTGCTCAATTTATTGTTGGAATAGAATGAAAGATAAGTCAAAATGGTCTAGGTTCGTTTATTATAGAAACAAACTCCATTTTATTAGTGATGAAAGAGATGACAACTGAAGAAACAAAACAAATTGCTGTAAAAACGGAGACTGAAACTCCCGATATTAAAGTAATAATTGCTAATCATTCGCACATCCAATATGTGCAAACAATCTTAGATACAATTGAGGCCGCCGCAAAAGTAAGGGGAACGGGCATTGCTAAACGTTCTCCCGAATATGTAGAGCAAAAAATCCGCGAGGGGAAATCCATCATCGCTTTGTGTGGAGATGAGTTTGCGGGATTCTGCTACATCGAATCTTGGGGTAACAAGCAGTTTGTTGCCAATTCAGGACTGATTGTTGCCGAGAAATTCCGCCAGCACGGTTTGGCCAAACGAATCAAAAGGTATGCTTTTTCTTTGGCCCGCACGATGTTTCCCGAAGCAAAGGTTTTCGGGTTGACTTCGGGGGCAGCCGTGATGAAAATCAATACTGAATTAGGATACAATCCTGTAACTTTTTCGCAATTGACAGATGATGAATCTTTCTGGAAAGGATGTCAGGGCTGTGTGAATTACGATGTGCTGACACGTACAGAACGCAGATATTGCATTTGCACGGCGATGCTCTTTGACCCAGCGCAACACAAAGACAAGAAAGAGGTCAAGGATACCATCAAGGAACTAAAGAAACAATTAAAACAAAAATAGAAGGCGGCAGCAATTTGCCAATCAAAACAATATAATCGTATGAAAAAGAAGGTAGTTTTAGCGTTCAGTGGAGGTTTGGACACATCTTTTTGTGCCAAATACCTTTCTGAAGAGTTGGGGTATGAAGTTTATACAGCCATCGCCAACACGGGTGGCTTTTCTCCAGACGAATTGAAGGTTGTGGAAGAGAAGGCTTACCGATTGGGAGCAGCGAAGCACGTCAGTTTGGACATCACCCAGGAATATTACGAAAAGAGTATCAAATACATGATTTTTGGAAATGTGCTCCGAAATGGCACGTATCCCATATCTGTAAGCTCCGAACGTATTTTCCAAGCTATCGCTATCATCAATTATGCGAAGGAAATTGGTGCCGATGCAGTTGCCCATGGAAGTACCGGAGCTGGAAACGACCAGGTTCGATTCGACTTGACATTTAATGTCCTTGCCCCTGAAATAGAGATCATCACACCTACGCGCGACATGATTTTGACCCGCGAATATGAAATCAACTACCTCAAAGAACATGGCTATCTAGCTGACTTTGCCAAGATGGAATATTCCATCAATAAGGGGCTTTGGGGAACAAGTGTTGGCGGAAAAGAGACGCTAAAGTCAAACCAGACATTGCCCGAAGAAGCGTATCCTTCCCAATTAAAAAAGGACGGATCGGAAACATTAACCATCGATTTCGAGGAAGGGCAAATCGCCGCTGTGAACGGTGAAAAATTTGAAGATAAGGTGAAAGCCATCCAAAAAATAGAAGAAATTGCTTCGGCTTATGCCATTGGGCGCGACATGCACATTGGCGACACCATCATCGGCATCAAAGGCCGTGTCGGATTTGAAGCAGCAGCACCGTTGGTGATTATCAATGCACATAAAATGCTCGAAAAACATACCTTGACCAAATGGCAACAATATTGGAAGGATCAAACGGCGAATTGGTACGGCATGTTTCTGCACGAAGCACAATATTTGGAACCTGTAATGCGTGACATCGAAGCCATGCTGGATAGCTCTCAACGCAATGTCACAGGACGTGTCATCGTGGAGCTTCATCCTTACCACTATGTTTTGGTGGGCGTGGAAAGCGATTTTGACTTGATGAAGGCCGATTTTGGTGAGTATGGCGAAGTGAACAAGGCTTGGACAGCCGACGATGCGAAAGGATTCACAAAGATCTACGGAATTCCAACCAAGATATATTACAATATTCAGAATAAAAACGGGAAGTAGGTTTTGTTTTAACCACGGGCGACACGAAGTTTCACGGAGTTCTATGCTGAAATACAAAGATATTGGAACTCTGTTTACCAGTGGTAATAAAAATAATTGTATGATTAAAATAGGAATAATTGGTGGTGCCGGATATACAGCAGGCGAATTGATACGCATACTGTTGAACCATCCGGAGGCGGAAATTGTCTTTGTAAACAGTACCAGTAACGCAGGCAACAAACTCTACGATGTACACGAAGGCTTGCTTGGAGAAACGGAACTTGCTTTTACCGATGCCTTCCCTTACGGGAAAATTGATGTGCTATTCTTCTGCACGGCGCATGGAGATACAAAGAAATTTCTGGAAGCGAACGAAATTCCAGCTTCCCTGAAAATCATTGATCTCTCCACTGACTACCGCCACAAGACCGAAGGAAATGAATTTATTTACGGTTTGCCCGAATTGAACAAGCTCCAGATCGTGAAAGCTTCCAAGATAGCCAATCCCGGTTGTTTTGCCACAGCCATTCAATTGGCATTGCTACCGTTAGCCAATGCTGGTTTATTGAAGGATGAAGTACATGTGAACGCCGTTACGGGTTCTACGGGAGCTGGTGTAAAACCCGGAGCAACTTCCCACTTTAGCTGGCGTGAAGGAAATATCTCGGTGTATAAAGCTTTCGACCATCAACATCTGCAAGAAATAACAGAATCGTTGACCCAACTACAGCCCAACTTTTCGCAAGACATCAACTTTATCCCTGTTCGGGGAAATTTCACCCGAGGCATCTTTGCCTCGATATATACAACATTTGAAGGTTCTCAAAAAGAAGCCGAAACACTTTACAAAGAGTTTTATGCCGACAGTGCTTTCACGGTGGCGACTGACAAGAACCCAGACCTGAAACAGGTGGTGAACACCAACAAATGTGTCTTGCATGTGCAGAAACATGGACGTAAATTACTGATTCTTTCTTGCATCGACAATTTGCTGAAAGGTGCATCTGGACAGGCTGTGCAAAACATGAATCTTATCTTTGGTTTGGAAGAGACACTTGGTTTGAAACTAAAAGCTGCGGCGTTTTAAAAAAAGAGATTTGATTTTTATGGAAAAAGGTCTCCTGGAGGCTCTATCCATAAAACAAGATCCAAGTAGTATGAAGTTTGAGATAGACAAGCAGACCCTGAAAGATTTGAATATTTTTGGAGCTTCTCCGAATGACAAATCTCTATTTTCTCTTTTTAATGCTACTTTTTGTGCGGGAGGAAAGAAAAAACTGACAGAGTTTTTCTCAAACCCAAGTGACGACATTACTTTTCTTACCGAGAGGAAGGAGACGATTGCTTTCCTGCAAAAACATTTTTCCGAAGGCATAGATTTGGATAAAAATTCGCTCGATTTTGCCGAGTATTATTACCGTCATGCCAATTTCCTGGCTGAGGTGCCATCGCTTTATGCCGTGATTATGAAATTTCTCAACCGGTTGAATAACTACAAGAAATTCCATTTGATCGACAAAGGAGTTCTTTCAAGTGTCAAATTGATAAAAAGCCTCCACTCTTTCGCTCAACTTTTAAGAGAGAAATGTGAACTCGAAGAATGTCCGCAGCTGCTTAACGAACGGGTGACCGAATTGTTGAAAAGATTGGATCAGAAAGAATACAAAGATGCTATTCATCCGAAAAGATTGAACGTATTCGAGATTATCCAGATGGATTATGTCTTTCGCAAAACGCATCGCGCCGATCTCAGTTTCTTTTTGGAATTCATCTATGAGCTGGACGCATACATCACCGTTGCCAACACGGCTCGCCAACACGGTTTTTCCTATCCGGAAATCCTTCCTCAAGCCGAGAATATTTTGCAAGCGGAAGGATTGTTTCATCCAATGGTTGCGGGTGCGATCTCAAGCGATGTGTCGATTGATGCAGAAAAGAAGCTCTTGTTTATCACCGGTCCGAATATGGCGGGAAAGTCCACCTTTTTGAAAGCTTTGGGGTTGTCCGCTTATTTGGCACATATCGGATTTCCTGTTCCTGCAAAAAAGATGAGGATTAGTGCTTTGTCGGGCATCTCCACAACTATCAATTTGGCCGATGACTTGGCCCTTGGATACAGCCATTTTTATGCCGAAGTGAAACGCATAAAGGATGTGGCGGAAATGCTTGAGTCGCACAGGAACATGTTGGTCATATTTGACGAACTTTTCCGGGGTACCAATGTGAAGGATGCTTACGATGGAACGTTGGCCATTGCCTCTGCTTTTTCGGCGGTCAAAAGTTCGTTCTTCGTTGTTTCGAGCCACATTGTGGAAGTCGCCGAAGAGCTGGAAAAGAAAGCTGGTATCCAATTCGGCTTTTTCGAAGTGAATGCTCCCGCTGGAGATCCCACTTATACCTACCGGATGAAAGAAGGTATTTCCAATATTCGTCTTGGGATGCACATCATCAATAAGGAAGGATTAATTGATTTTATAAACAAATTAAGCAAATAAGCGCATCCGCAGATTTGCAAATCAATAAAAATAAAAGGAATGAAACCATTCGACGTATATTCATTATTTGATATCAATGTAGTAAAAGGAAGGGGCTGCCATGTGTATGACGACGAAGGCAACGAATACCTCGACCTCTATGGCGGGCATGCCGTGATTTCGGTAGGGCATTGCCATTCCTACTATGTCCAAAAAGTGACCGAACAACTCAACCTGCTCGGATTTTATTCCAATTCGGTTGTCAACAAACTGCAAGACGAGGTCGCTGAAAAGTTGGGCGAATTGTCGGGCTATCCCGATTATTCCCTGTTTTTGATAAATTCTGGAGCTGAGGCCAATGAAAATGCCATCAAGCTTGCTTCTTTCCACAACGGCCGCGACAGGGTGCTCTCTTTTGGGAAAGCTTTTCATGGACGTACTTCGGCTACGGTGGCTGTCACGGATATTCCAGCCTATTCGGCTCCAGTGAACAAGACTAACCACGTAACTTTTTCTCCATTTAATGATATCGATTTTACTCGTAAAGAATTGGAAACCAGAACTTATTCTTCTGCTATTATCGAAGGTCTGCAAGGGGTGGGAGGTATCCAAGTGCCAACTATCGGATTTTTGCAAGAGCTGCGGAAAATCTGTACCGAAACAGGCACTGTGCTTATTATCGACGAAATCCAATCTGGATATGGTCGCACTGGAAAATTCTTTGCCCACCAGTATGCGGGCATTCAAGCTGACCTGATTACTGTAGCCAAAGGAATTGGCAACGGTTTTCCGATGGCTGGGGTGCTTATACATCCAATGTTCAAGGCTGTAAAAGGCCAATTGGGAACTACCTTTGGTGGAAATCATTTGGCTTGTTCTGCTGCAATTGCCGTATTGGATATTCTGAAGGCTGAAAACCTGATCGAAAATGCTGCTCAGGTTGGCCACTACCTTATGACTGAATTGCAGAAGCTTCCGGGGATAAAAGAAATCCGGGGATACGGTCTGATGATTGGTATCGAAATGAATGAGCCGATCAAAGAGAAACGGGCAAAATTGCTTTATGAAGAGAAGATTTTCACCGGGTCAAGCAGCACAAATATTTTCCGGCTTTTGCCTCCACTCACGCTCACTAAAGAGCTTGCAGACGAGTTTTTGGAAAAATTCAAAAAAGTGATTTGATAAATTCGATAATAGAATTATTTGTTAGTTAATGATTTGCAAGAGAGGGTGTTCCATTGGGACATCCTCTTGTTTGTTTTGAAATTTCACAACATTAACTTTGAAATTTCCATTATTGAGCACTGTTTCATTTTGCGGTTTTTCATTACTCATTTTCTTCGTAATAATAGGAGTAGTCAATTCCTTTCAGAAACATTTCACGGTCGTTGATTTTTGGAGTGAGTGCTTTCTCCAAAACCGTTTTTAGGACACTGCTTTTGGTCGGACTCAGCATCATGGCATTCATGTAATTCCGTTTGCTTATTTTGCTCCAGTCAACACACTTTTTGAGGCGTTTTTTTAGTATCAAATCTAACCATATCCGTGTGCTTCTGCCATTGCCTTCCATGAAAGGGTGTGCGATGTTCATTTCCACATATTTATCCACAATCTCGTCAAATGTCGTTTCAGGCATGGCTTCTATTTGTTTTAACGTGTCGCCCAAGAAGTGTGATACGGCAAATTGGAAACCGCCTTTCGAAATATTCTTTTGTCTGATTTGTCCTGCAAAATCATATAAGCCGCCAAACAAATAGGCATGTATTTGTTGCAAACCTTTTGTTGTGCCAATTTCAAATTAGTCAATCAAATTGCTTTCAAAAAGTGCATAAGCTTTTGTTTTACTCTTTCCGTCTATGCTTTCGTCGCTGAATGTAAACCAATCAATAAATCGGTTCGCCTTTTTCCCCGGAAATTCTTTGCCTAAGGCAATAATGCCAACGTAATCTAACATATCAGCTAAACGCTTTTTCCCATCTGGTGCAAGAAGTTTCAACTGGGTAGTGGCACTAACCACTTCACTGTTTTCTTTTTTTTAATTTCGCTTTCAGATATTTCCAGTAGTTGCGGGTTTTGGCATAGTCGTCTTGGTCGGTAAGCACTGCTACAATATCCAACACGCTAAACCACCACTTGGCATTTTGCTCGTCCCAAACGGCTCGCACTTCGCGGTCGTCAAAGAATCGGATGGATGTTTTTGTATTGCCCATCATTTACCTATTTGATAATTATCCGTCCAAAGTTATGATATTTTTTTGTCTTTCGATCGGCAATTTTCAGCATGTTGTTGTAATTATAAGCAATAAAAATACGATAGCCAATAGCTTTGCTGTTAGAAAAAACTAACGGTCAAAAGCTATTGGCTATCAGATTGTGCTGAAATTATTCCGAACGAGTTATTTCTCTGCCAACAGCAATTTCTTAAAATCGTTGAAGTCATTTGCCAGCAAGATGCTTTTCTTTTCGCCTTGCATGAAGGCTTGCAATTTTTCAGGAATTTCTACCTTTTCGCCGATGATTTCCTCCACTGTTTCTAAAAACTTTGCGGGATGGGCCGTTTCCAAGAAAACACCTGTTTCTCCTTCCTTCAAATCCTCTTTTAGGGATTGATAACCGCAAGCGCCATGTGGGTCAAGGAGGTAGCCTGTAGCTTTAAATGCGGTTTTCAGGGTTGCTGCAATTATTTTGTCATCGTACGAAAAACCTGTTATTTCGGCGGCAATCGCTTTGTGCGAGTTCTTGTACAAATCCAAAACACGGGCAAAGTTGCTCGGATTTCCCACATCCATGGCATTCGCGATGGTTTGCACCGATGCGCGGGGAGAATAGATTCCCGTTTTGAGGTATTGGAAGAAAATATCGTTGTCGTTGTTGGCTGCGATAAATCGTTTCACGGGCAAGCCCATAGCCTTGGCGATAAGCCCGGCTGTGATGTTCCCGAAGTTTCCGCTTGGGACGGAGAAAACGACATTGTCGGCTTTTCCCTGACGTTTCAATTGCGCATAGGCATTGAAATAGTAGAATGCCTGTGGTAGAAAGCGGGCAACATTGATCGAGTTGGCTGAGGTCAGGTTCAGTACTTTGTTCAGTTCTTCGTCCAAGAAAGCGGTTTTCACCAAAGCCTGACAGTCGTCGAATGTGCCGTCCACTTCCAAGGCGGTGATGTTTTGCCCCAACGTGGTGAACTGGCATTCCTGTATCTTGCTCACTTTTCCTTTCGGATAAAGCACATACACGTGAATGCCTTCCACGCCTAAGAATCCGTTGGCAACCGCACTTCCGGTGTCTCCCGAAGTGGCAACCAGTACTTTCACGTCTTTTTGCCCTTGCTTTTTCACAAAATATTCGAGCAAGCGTGCCATAAAACGGCCTCCCACGTCCTTGAACGCCAGCGTAGGGCCGTGGAAAAGTTCGAGGCTGTAAATGCCTTTTTCCACTTCCACCACCGGTGTTTCGAAAGCCAGCGTGTCATAGACTATCTGGCGGAGTGTTTCTGTTTCGATGTCTTCGCCAAAGAATGCTTTTGCTACTTCGAACGAGATTTCTTGAAAAGAAAGTGTGTCTATTTTATCGAAAAACTCCTGGGGCAATTTTTCGATGCGTTCCGGCATGTAGAGCCCTTTGTCGGGAGCCAATCCTTTCACAACAGCTTCCTGAAGAGAAACTTCTGCCGAATTTTTGTTGGTACTGTAGTATTTCATCTTTTATATCTGTGAACAAGTAAACATGTTAGTGGGTTCGCCACTCAACTCAAGGTTCTTATTTGATATTCACCTTAAACAAGGTTTCCATGAATTGTTTGCCTTTGAGCAACCCGTAGGCCCCATGTTCTGCGGCAAACTCGTCATACACCTGCACCTCGTCTCCCTCCTCGTTGGAGCGGTATATAAAGAACGGCACGGGATTCTTCGTATGCGTCTTGATGTTGCATGGAGTGGGGTGGTCGGGTAGGATGGCGATAGTCACTGGTTCGTCCCAATCCTTTGTTGCTTCGTAGATGGTTTTCACCACCCGTTGGTCGAGGTATTCTATTGTTTTCGTTTTCAATGCGTAATCGCCCTCGTGACCGGCTTCGTCACTGGCCTCGATATGCAGGTAAACGAAGTCATCCTTTTTCAAGGCTTCGATGGCAGCTTCGGCCTTGCCTTCATAATTTGTATTGTATAAGCCTGTTGCCCCTTCTACGTGTATGAGTGTTAGTCCGGCATATTTTCCAATTCCCATAATGAGATCGACTGCCGAAATAACAGATCCGCTTTTTATCCCGAACAATTCCTGCAAGGTCTGCATCTCTGGGCGATAACCTGGCGACCAAGGCCAAATGCTGTTTGCCGGATCTTTTCCAGCAGCTATCCGCTTCAAATTCACGGGGTGGTCTTTCAGTAATTCCTGCGACTTAAGGACAAGCTCGTTCAGGTAATCTGCTGTTTCTTTGGCCTCGGGAGTGAGTGGCTTGATCAATACGTCACGGAATGGCGTTCCTGTCACGTCGTGAGGTGGTGTGCAGTCCAATTGTTTGTCTCCGCCGTTGAGCTTGAGCAAGTGACGGTAAGAAACTCCAGGATAGAAACTCACTTTACCGTCATTCAGGTGCTTGTCGAGAAACAAAATCAGCTCTTCGGCCTCTTCGTTTGAAATATGTCCTGCGGAGTGGTTTTTGATTTTATCGTCCTCAATACAGATGAGGTTGCAACGCATGGCCAT
Organism: Bacteroidales bacterium UBA1309; assembly: GCA_002307185.1. Taxonomy (GTDB): domain Bacteria; phylum Bacteroidota; class Bacteroidia; order Bacteroidales; family Dysgonomonadaceae; genus UBA1309. The sequence continues at coordinate 152,571 of DBTT01000011.1, read as the reverse complement.
TTCTCCTGGAAGAATATCTACTCCCATGCTTGCGGCTTCCAACGAGCCACGTCCTTCGAATACTTTGGGCACGTCATACCCCATTACCGAAAGATTGGCAATTTCGCTTCCCGGTTTGAATCCTTCGGGAATAGTGTCCAGCATACCGCTTTTACCTTTCGAGGCTAGCAGGTCGATGTAGGGAGTGTTTGCAGCTTGCAAGGGTGTTTTTCCACCCAGTTCGGCAATCGGTTCGTCTGCTGCGCCGTCTGCCAAGATTATGATTGTTTTCATTATTTGATATTTAAACTTTAACAATAGTTTATGGCTGTTTATGCCTATTTCCTGATAAAACTCTTTATTTGTAATCACCTTACATTCGCAATACTAATAATGTCGGCAAATACACCGGCAGCCGTGACGCTTGCTCCAGCTCCGTATCCTTTGATAATCATCGGATATTCGTTATACCGTTCGGTTGTGATTTGGATAATGTTGTTGCTTCCTTCCAAATCGTAGAATGGATGGCTCATGCCCACTTCCTGAAGTCCGATTTCACAAGCTCCGTTTTCGTATTTTGCCACAAATCGCAGGTGCTTCCCTTCGCTTTCCAATTTCTTGCGACGGTTCTCAAATTCCTCGTCCAATTGGGGTAATGTTTTCCAAAAATCCTCTAACGAACCTTCAAAATATTTTTGAGGCACGAATAAATTCTTCTTTACGTCTTCTTGATCAACGACATAACCTGCCTCACGTGTCAGGATAACCAATTTGCGCGCCACATCTTTCCCGCTAAGGTCGATACGTGGATCTGGTTCGGCAAAACCTTCTTCTTTGGCCATCAATACGGCCTTGCTAAACGGAATTGTTTCACTGATCGTGTTGAAAATATAATTGAGCGTTCCTGAAAGCACAGCCTCTATTTTCACGATCCTGTCGCCCGAATTGATAAGCGAATTCATCGTGTTGATGATCGGCAAGCCCGCTCCCACATTCGTCTCGAACAAAAATTTAACATTCCGCTCCCTCGATAATTTCTTCAGGTTAGCATACGTTTCGTAATCGGATGAGGCAGCCACTTTATTTGCCGTGACCACGGATATATTCTTCGAAATCAAATCTTCGTAGATTGCAGCTACTTGTTCGCTGGCCGTGCAATCTACAAATATGGCGTTGAAGATATTCATTTCCATAATTTTTTCCTTCAATATTTGGGGAGAACTTTCAATGGCTTCTGTTTCCATCAATTGTTTGTAGTTGTCCAAGTCTATTCCGTCACGCCAGATCAGGGCTTTCCGCCCGCGGGCAATGCCTACCACATTCAGCTTCAAGGAGAATTGGGACATCAATTCCTGTTGTTGTTTCTTGATTTGTTCAATCAAGTTTCCTCCAACTGTTCCAATTCCTACAATAAACAGGTTGAGAACCTTGTATTGCGACAGGAAAAAGGAGTCGTGTATCGAGTTGATGGCTTTTTTCAAAAACTCCCGTTTGATGACAAACGAAATGTTTCTTTCCGAGGCTCCCTGTGCACATGCAATCACGCTGATGCCGCTTCTGCCCAAGGTTGCGAACAACTTTCCGGCGATTCCCGGCGTATATTTCATGTTTTCACCCACGATGGCCACTGTGGCAAGGCCGTATTCGAGTAGAACGCGGTTCATGCTTCCAAGGGCGATTTCTTGGGCAAATTCTTTCTCTAAAACTTGGACGGCGAGTTGTGCATCGTCGGTTTTTACCCCGATGGAAGTGTTGTTTTCCGATGCTGCCTGCGAAACAAGAAATACACTAATTCCATTTTTTGCCAATGCCTTGAATATACGGTAGTTAACGCCTATGATTCCCACCATGCCAAGGCCTTGCACTGTCAGTAAGCAAGTGTCGTTGATGGACGAGATGCCTTTAATCATCGCCTTGCCATCTTTCGATGACGGCTTGTCAGAAATGTAAGTGCCTGCACCCGAAAGATTGAAGATATTTCGGATTCGGATGGGTATGTTTTTATGATAAACAGGATAAATTGTGGGCGGATAAATCACTCTTGCCCCGAAATTACAAAGTTCGGTAGCCTCCGTGAATGTCAGTTTCTCGATGGTGTATGAGCCGCTGATTATTTTGGGATCGGCAGTCATAAACCCATCCGTGTCTGTCCATATTTCAAGTTCGGAAGCATCTAATGCCGCTGCGAAAATGGCAGCCGTGTAGTCTGAGCCACCACGTCCGAGATTTGTGATCTCGCCTGTGTCGCGGCTGCTTGATATGAATCCGGGAATGATGCTGATGCGTGCGGGCGCCTGAAATGCTTCGGTGATTAGTTTATTGGTCAGCTCTTTGTCATAAAGATGTTTGTCGCCGATTTTCTCCGTTTTAACCAATTTCATGGCATCCAATAAAACCGAGTTTTCCAGGATATGGTTGAATATTAAAGCGGACAACTGTTCTCCATAGCTTACTATCTTGTCGGAGGTTTTTCGGGACAAATCATTTATAAGAAAAACGCCCTGTAGTATGTTTCGCAATTCGTCTAATTTTTCATTCAATCTCGACAATATCCTATGTGCTTGATTTGCATCAATGTCGATTCCTTCCAACGCATCATAATGTCTTTGTGCAATTGCTTTGAACGAATTGATGTATTCGGGATTTCCCGCCGCTGCCAATTTCGATGCTTCGTAGAGGGTGTCGGTCATGTTGTTGAAGGCTGAGATCACCACAACTACAGGCTTTTCGGCCTCTTCAACAATTTTTTTTGCAATTTTGATGCCTTCTACCGACCCAATGGCATAACCGCCGAATTTTATCACTTTCATTTGTTGTAATTTGTCGAATACGTTATTTTATCAAACCGGGGGATAAATTTTTATTGTCAATCAGCAAGTCAAACGACCTGTTGCTTCGAGCTATCTGCCTAGCTTTCGGCAGTTTCAATACGTCGCTTTTGGTTTGGCTGCTGGAAGATGTTATTTCACCGTTGATATATTTTAATGCTATGCTCAAAAGGTTTTCGCTCTCATCTCCAAATGATTTCAAAATGCGTGGATAACCATCTTCGTCGTGATAATCATCCGCATAATAATCGGGGGCAAATCCGTTGGTGTAGTCCGATTCCCCAGCCGAATTCCATAACTTGGTGACAATGGGTTGCATTCCCCAAGTGTTGGCGGTGCTTCCTTCTTCATAAATGGATATAGACCCCACGTTTTTCCCGTAAGTGGTGTCGCCAATCAGCGTAATATTTGTTGAATACGGTCTCAATCCGTTGATTATAAGTTCACTTGCCGATGCGGTGTATTGACCTGTGAGGATGTAGATGTGATTCAATTGGTCTCCCAGTTTCGGAATGCTTACACTCGAACTTCCTGTTGGGGTGAAGGTGTCCACGAAATTATCTTTGAAATAGGATGAGCCGTATTGGGAATTCAAATAGGTTGTCAAGTTCGTGTTGTAGGTGTAGGATACAAACACACTGGAGGTGCTGCGGGCTTTCACCAAGCTGCTGGCCAGGATTTGAGCCGCAGTGATTGCCCCGCCGCTGTTGTATCGCAAATCAAGCACGATATTGTTCACGCCATTTGATATGAAGCCGTTTAGCGTATCGGCTAGTTCTTTGCTATACGAATAGGTGTCGTCCCCATTGTCATTGGCAAAGAAATTATAAACCAAGTAACCCACCTTTCCGTTGTTGGTTGTGATCGTTTTGGATATATACACTGGGTCTTCGGCATAATTCGAGCTTGGGGTGACCGTGATTGCCGTTGGGGTGCCGAGTTCCCAATTTCCTAAATTCTTGCATACATTAAGAGTATAGCTTGAGCTTCCACTAAGGATCGTTGTATAGTTGGAAGTTGTAATCTCTTGTCCGTTGACGCTGGTGATAAAATCACCTCGAACGATCCCTTTCGAGGTGGCATCTGTTCCTTTTTTCGGATAAAGTACTTCTATGTATATTTGCCCAGAGGAATCTTGCCAAAACATATATTCAAAACCAATTTCTTGGCTTTCCACGCCATTCAATTCATTTATCAAGTCTTCATAGTTTTCTTGAATCCAAGAAAAACGGTCCTCGTTCGTGTAAAGTATTGACTCGAAAAAGTTTGCAGGAGACAAGGAATAGTCTGGACTTGTGGGCATTTGGTCAGTCCATAGATAATATTGCTCCATATTATCGTAGATCCATTTGTTGATTGTTTCGTTTGAAGAACTATTTGTATCGTCTTCGTCGTCTTTGCAAGAAATGAAGAAAGCAGTAAGGAGAATAACTATTATACTGAATAATGCGCGCTTTTTCATAAAATTAGTTGAAATGGATACCTATTTTTTCACATAGTCAGCGAAATGCAAAAGTATGTATTAAAATTGTTATTACAAAATCAATTCACCCTTGCCTTGGCGTATAATTTCGTATTCGTTGTTGGTGCAATCTACGATAGTCGAACCCTCAATTCCCCCATATCCTCCATCAATTACAATATCTACGTTGTTTTCGTATTTTTCGTGTATAAGTTCTGGGTCAGTGGAGTATTCCAACACTTCATCGTCGTCTTTCACTGAGGTTGTCATGATGGGGTTGCCCAATCGATTCACCAATTCACGTATGATGCTGTTGTCGGGTACACGTATTCCAACCGTTTTCCTGTTTTTATAGATTTTGGGAAGTTGTGAAGTGGTGTCCAATATGAAAGTGAAAGGTCCCGGCAGGTTTTTCTTCATCACTTTGAAGGTCTGGTTGTCCACTTTTGCATATTCGCTGATATTGCTTAAGTCGTAGCAGATAATAGACAAATTGCTTTTGTTTGGATTGATTCCTTTTAGTTGGCAAATTTTTTCCACGGCACGCACATTCAAGGCATCACAGCCTATGGCATACACTGTGTCGGTGGGATAAATGACTAAGCCTCCATCTTTCAGCACTTCCACTATTCGACTTATTTCACGTTGGTTCGGGTTTTCGGGATAAATTTTTACAAGCATAAAATTTGCTGAATGATGGTTAATCGGCATTCAAATTTAGAAATATTATTCAATATTGCAACATAGAAAACAAGAAAGATGCTGTTATTTAACAGCATCTTTCTTGTCGGGTCAGGAATATTGTTGTCTCTTATGCTTCTCCTTTGTTGATGAATTCCTCTACTATGGCTGTAGTGAGGCCCGTTGTGGAGAAACCTCCATCATGGAATAGATTTTGCATCGTTACTTTTCTGGTAAGGTCCGAGAACATGACGATGCAATAGTCTGCACATTCGTCTGCACTTGCATTTCCCAGGGGAGACATTTTGTCGGCAAATGATAGGAAAGACTGCATTCCGCCAATTCCGCTTCCCGCTGTTGTCAATGTCGGAGATTGGGAAATGGTGTTTACGCGCACGTTTTTGTCTCGTCCATAAACGTAGCCAAAGCCACGCGCAATCGACTCGAGTGTCGCTTTTGCATCAGCCATGTCGTTGTATCCCGCAAAAATGCGTTGTGCGGCAATGTGTGTCAGGGCCAAAATAGAACCACCCTCTGCGATGGCATCCAGTTTCTTTGCCGCTTGCATCATTTTGTGAAATGAAAGAGCTGAGATGTCTATTGTTTTTGCATAAAAATTATAATCGAGGTCATCGTATTCGCGACCTTTCCGAACGTTAGGAGACATTCCTATTGAATGAAGAACAAAATCTATTTTTCCGCCCAATACTTCTTGGGATTTTATGAAAACTTGCTCCAATTCTTCTACAATTGTGGCGTCAGCGGCAATTACTTCACAGTTTAGTTGTTTGGCTAATTCGCCAGTTTGCCCCATTCTCATGGCCATTGCTGTGTTTGAAAGAGTAATCGTTGCACCTTCCTCGACGGCTTTCACGGCCACTTTCCAAGCTATGGATTGTTCGTTCAAAGCACCGAAGATAACACCTTTTTTTCCTTTCAATAAATTGTATCCCATAATGTTATATATATTAATTAGGTTATAGTTTCAAATAGCAAGTTTGAAAAATAAATTAGTTGTATGCACTGAAATTTGGCACAAAAATACAAAAAATGCGCAATTAAAGCTATTGGGCATTCATAAAATAATAAAGGACAAAGATTTTTGTATGCCATCTGATTACAGGAATTGTACAATGGGTTTGTTGGCGGAAAAGTATTTTGACATATAAAACCAACATAAAGAGACAGAACAAGCACGTCGGTTTCTTTATGTTGGTCCGGGCAAGATTCTATTTTAAAGCCCAGAATATCACCTAAGCCCAGAATATCACCTGAAATTATAGAGGCAACGTTAGTTTCTCACACAACGGATTGAGTACGCAGTGCTAGAACTAGATGGATCAGTTTGAACGGTCCAGATATTACCAAGTTGAGTCTGCTGATAGCCATTTGTAGAATCATAAGACAAGTAATAGCCAATTGTTCCGAGGCCATTTGGAGGGTAATTCGTAAAACATGCACCTCCGTATGGAAAAAATAAATAATTTACTCTGTTTATGCCTGGGTCAACCTGGATTCCGAAGAATAGCCCTGGATTTGTGGTTGCGTCGCTACTATCGTAATGCGCTGCTTGGTATCGGTTTGGCTCATTGTACGAAGTGCTGCCTGTCTGCGTTGGGGTATAAGCGCCAGGGGCGGAAATTTCGGCTTTGCTTGGCATTCTCCATGTACCTTCTGGGAGAACTTTTTTGCAAGGGTCGCCACTGCCCCCATTTGTTGTCGAATTGGGAGATTGATAAATCCAATTTGAATCCAAAATCCGAGGTTTAAGGTAATCCGGAAACCAATAGTCGCCGTACGCATCTGCAGTGGCAAAAGCATAGATTTCAGTTGCACTATTGTAAATTAAGTTGCCAGGAGCCCAAGTGGCGCCATAAACGGTCAACCCTGTTAAGGTGAGTGTGATGGTATAGCTTTTCCCGGGTTCTATGCTGTAATTTAAACTCAAATCGCTTTTTGTTGTGCCGTTTGCCGTGATGCTTCCGATCGTGAGTGTTCCGGAGGATGACGGGAGGCAGAACAGGCTATAGTCGGTTTCGACTGATGCTGAACCGAGGGTTGTTGGTATGGTGAAGTTTTTAGTGCTGGGCGATCCATTATAGGTCAGTGCTGTTGAACCGCTCAAATCCAAATTAGCAGATGAGTAATGAGGCGAGAAGCTAAGGTTGGAAAGTGCTGTGATATTCCCTATTTCAGAATTGAATATTACCCTGAGTCTGCTGAATTCATGGCCAAACACTATGTTAAGCACATTTTGGGATGCACCTGTTCCATTCGTAATATTCATTGAGGTTTGTTCGTAGAGGAGGTCTTCGTCGCCACTCACGTCTGATAAAATATTTCCGGTACTCCCGTCGAATGACAAATTGGACGTGTTGTTGAACGAATAACAAACAAATACGTAAGTGCCTCCCGAAGTCAGGGTGAAAATATTGTCAGAGGTGCTTCCTACCGTAAATTGCTTGGAGGCAATCCAGTTGCTTGTAGAGACGGAGTTTTTATATACAATCACGCGGTATGTGACACTGTCGTCTAATGCTGTCTCCGTGCTTGATTTTGTGCTTGATGCTTTGTCCTGCACAATAGAACTAGTAATTTGTGTGCCTCCTCCAAATTGGAGAATTTTTTTATTCGAATTTTCACTGGCTTTGGTAGAAGACGATTCCTCATCCGAAACCCCAGTTATGTTCACACTGACAGACACAGCCTCGTCTTCAGAAGTCGTTCCATTTTCAGCCTCTTTCCCACATCCTGAAATAGTTGTCAGTATGAAAAGGAGGCATAAGATTTTAGCTATAATATTCTTTTTCATGTTACGGTATCTATTTTCAATTTGTAAAGTTTATGTCGTTGTTGTAGTTGTTCTCATCCCCCCAATCTTCTTTGACGTCTCCTTGTGAATTCTTGACTTGGGCGGAAGCTGCTGCGATGCCGCTTTCGAGAGTGACGTAGTACACATCAACGTTGGGCGGGATATAAGGCAAAGTTTTTTTTCTCAAGCTTTGATTGGACGTTTTGTCACCTCTTTCGAAAATGGATTTGGCTTTTTTCTTGTTTCTGGACTTCATTTTGTTTCTTGTGTTTTGTATTTCTTGTTAAGTTTTAAGTTTGTTGAGTCTTAAAGCGGATGTTTATAAAGCCATGTGATATCAATAAAATACAATAAAGCTTTTTTTGCTTTATCCAAATATATTCTATTCCTCGGTTGAAAACAACATGGATAGGCGAAATCTGATTTTTGCTCGTCGCTTTCTTGCTGGGCTGCTTGTTATTGCTATTTCCCGAATCTATATACCTAATTCTTGAATTTTTTATGCCTCACTTTATATATAGGTAAGTTTGCATAGGATTTGTAAAGACCAATATTTCAGTTTGTTCAGATAATCGAAAACTTTGCAAAAATAGATTGTTTTTTTTTCTACAAGTCAATAATGTAAGTTAATAATAAGTAATATCTGAATTTAAATGTTAAATAATTGTTTCCTAGTTTTTTTTCATCGAGTATCGGCAGGGTTGGTTGGAGATTATAGGATAGCCGTTCTCCGGAGATTCGGATGTCTTTTTGAGTCTAGAAATAAGGGTTTTAATTCCTGAAATCACGATACTGACATGTAAATTCGAATATTCAAGTTAAATAATGTCCAAGATCTATTTTTTACGATAAGTTAGGTGGATATGATACCGCACTTTAAATGCATATTGGATATTTGACCGTTTGCTTATCCAGTGGACTTCTATCTTGGTGAGTTTCGACAGAAGAAACTACTGCTTGAGATAAAAAGCAATAGTTTTGTCTATGGTTTGGTTTTGCGACTATGGATTGCACATATAACTTAGATGCAAGTCTCACAAAATGAATCTGGTTGCTGAATACTGTTCTTTTTCATCACCTTGATCCTCAGCCGGAGGATCAAGGTGAAGATTTTTTCCAAAAAAGTGGCTTGAAATTTTACACCTTGCTAATTATTACTTAAATTTGCACCCCGAAACAGAAGGGAGGTTTTTTGATTTACTAATGTAAACATATCCAGAATGATATCCTATGTTGTGTAAAAAAATGCACATACGTGGGAAACTTCTGCTGATTATAGACAATGAAGTTCAAAAAAATAATAACTAATACGAAGTAATAAAAAATGATTATCGTTCCATTGAAAGAAGGCGAAAATATAGAAAGGGCCTTGAAAAAATTTAAAAGAAAGTACGAAAAAACAGGAGTTGTAAAAGAACTTAGACGTCGTCAGGCTTTTGAAAAGCCTTCTGTTACAGGGCGCAAGCAAAAATTGCATGCTGTGTATGTGCAAAAACTTCAGCAATCTGAAGATTAATTTGGCAAATTCGTAAAAAGTACCTACATTCGTTTTTCCAAGGGAAAGACAATGACTCAGGTAGAAGCATATTTAAAATATCTCCGTCATGAAAGGAATTACTCCCGACATACGGAGATTTCTTATTATACGGATTTGTGTCAATTTGAGAATTTTATATTCGGGATTGTCGGTGAGTTTGATATTGAACAAATCGATTCCGACATGATTCGTCGTTGGGTAGTTGCGCTGATGGAGCAGAAGGTTTCTCCTAGAAGCATTTCCCGCAAATTGAGCGGCGTAAAATCGTTTTACAGCTATCTGTTGGAGCATCACCTTGCGGCGCATAATCCCGCCCGGGGAATAAAAGCTCCCAAGGCCAACAAGCCCCTTCCGTCGTTTGTTAATTATGTGGACATGAAACCCCTATTGGATGAAGAGTCGTTCCTGACGGGTGCCGAATGCCAATTTGAAGCTGTGCGCGACCACACGCTAGTTGAATTGTTGTATGTGACAGGTATGCGGCGTGATGAGCTGATAAAGCTACGTGACGTGGATGTGGATTTTTCTGCCAAGCAGATGGTCGTCAACGGCAAGCGCAACAAGCAAAGGATAATTCCCTTCAGCCCCAAAACAGCACAGATACTAAATAAATACCTTGATATACGTAACAGGGAAGTTGTTAGGGAATCTGTCTATTTTTTTGTTTTGAAAAATGGAAAACCTTTGTACCCTATGCTTGTCTATCGAATCGTACATCGCTGCCTGGAAAACATCTCCACCTTGTCAAAAGCAAGCCCTCATGTGCTGCGGCATTCTTTTGCCACGGCGATGCTTAATAACGGGGCTGAGATCAATGCGGTCAAAGAGCTGCTTGGGCATTCAAGCTTGGCATCAACCGAAATCTATACACACACATCTGTGGAAGAATTAAAAAAGATATATGAAAAAGCCCATCCGAGGGCCTAGAGAAATTATCATATTATACTAACATTAAAAGGTACAGTTATGAAAATTCAGATCCAATCCTTGCATTTTGATGCGTCTTCTAATCTGACAGAATTCATTCAAAAAAAAGTTGCAAAACTTGAAAAATATTCTGACGATATTTTGGAAGCAGATATTATTCTAAAGGTGGTAAAACCTGAAATATCTAATAATAAGGACACTTCTATTAAATTGAAAGTAAAGAGTGGCGAATTCTTTGCAAACAAGGTGGCCGACACTTTTGAAGAGGCTGTCGATCTGAGCGTAGAGGCGTTGGAAAAACAGTTGCTGAAGTTTAAAGAAAAAACACGAATTAAATAGTAAAAAAGCGGAGTAATCCTTTGTTTTGTAAAAAAAAATATCTAATTTTGTCGCCGTTTCCGTTGAGAAATGTATCAAAAGTGCGAAAATTAGATATTTACGCCTCTTTAGCTCAGTTGGCCAGAGCACGTGATTTGTAATCTCGGGGTCGTTGGTTCGAATCCGACAAGAGGCTCGGAAAACGCAGCATTTATAAAGACTTGTATTTTATATCTGCTTGAAAACCGAAGGCAAATGCGGAAGTAGCTCAGTTGAGATAGAGCATTAGCCTTCCAAGCTGAGGGTCGCGGGTTTAAGCCCCGTCTTCCGCTCACAATCGCCAATGTAGCTCAGTTGGTAGAGCACTTCCTTGGTAAGGAAGAGGTCACGGGTTCAAGTCCCGTCATAGGCTCAGAATTTCAGAACGCTTTTAAGCTTAAAGCTAATTGAAACGATAAAATAATATTGAAGAAGCAATCATTAACTAAAACTAATAGTACTTTTTATTATGGCAAAAGAACATTTTAATCGGTCGAAACCCCACGTAAACATTGGTACGATCGGTCACGTTGACCACGGTAAAACAACTTTAACTGCTGCTATTACCACCGTATTGGCATCAAAAGGTCTTTCTGAGCTTCGCTCTTTTGACTCTATCGACAACGCTCCGGAAGAAAAAGAACGTGGTATTACAATCAATACATCTCACGTAGAATACGAAACTGCTAATCGCCACTATGCTCACGTTGACTGTCC
>DBTT01000011.1:140287-141020 GCA_002307185.1 Bacteroidales bacterium UBA1309 | reverse complement strand
ACTATGCTCACGTTGACTGTCCTGGACACGCCGACTACGTAAAGAACATGGTTACTGGTGCCGCTCAGATGGACGGTGCAATCATCGTAGTTGCTGCGACTGATGGTCCTATGCCTCAAACTCGTGAGCACATCTTGCTTGCTCGTCAGGTAAACGTTCCTCGTTTGGTTGTATTCATGAACAAATGCGATATCGTTGACGACGAAGAAATGTTGGAATTGGTAGAAATGGAAATGCGTGAATTGCTTTCGTTCTACGAATTCGACGGAGACAACACTCCTGTTATTCAAGGATCTGCTCTTGGAGCACTTAACGGTGTTGAACCATGGGTAAGCAGAGTAATGGATTTGATGGAAGCTGTGGATACTTGGATTCCACTTCCTCCCCGTGATGTTGACAAACCTTTCTTGATGCCAGTTGAAGACGTGTTCTCTATCACAGGCCGTGGTACAGTAGCAACCGGCCGTATCGAAACAGGTATCATCAAAACTGGTGAAGAAGTTCAAATCATCGGTTTGGGTTCTGAAGGCAAGAAATCAGTTGTTACAGGTGTGGAAATGTTCCGCAAGATTCTTGATGAAGGTCAAGCTGGTGACAACGTAGGTCTTTTGCTTCGCGGTGTTGATAAGGAAGAAATCAAACGTGGTATGGTGATCACTCACCCAGGAAAAGTAACTCCTCACACTATTGTAAAAGCTGAGGTTTATATCCTGAAAAAAGAAGAAGGTGGACG